>DAOUMJ010000110.1:0-23564 GCA_034411715.1 Anaerolineales bacterium
TCTTCCCCCACATTTTGGCTAAAACGGACTTCAAGTGTCATTTTAGGCCAAATGTAGGGGGGACCAGCAATAATCAAAAAGCAAGTTATGCGGTACTGCCACTTTTCATTTTCCTGTTCCTGCCCCAACACAAAATCGGACGAGTCTCCTCGTCCGATTTTTCTACACTGCCAGCGGCAGCATCTTCACTTGAACGGTGTATCCGAGTTGGGAGAGATAGTTGCAGCAATCGTCCCACGAAAGGCCGAACTCGCGCACATCTGCCAGGCCGACCCGCGCGAGAATGTCTCGTAACAGTTCGGCGTCCTGCTCGTCCAGTTCGCCGTCGCACAGCGTATCCTCCGCCCAGTCCACCAGGCGCGCCAACGAAACGCGGCGATTCAAGTAAGCCGCCAACTCTTCAGCCACAGTCTTGCGAGTAACGATCGTACTCATGATTACCTCGTCTTTTGGTGTCCGGTGTCCGTCGGGAATTTGTGATGTATTTCTACCAGTTGTCCTGTTTCATCGTAAATTTCCTGATAAAAGGCTGTCGTCTGTTCGTGCGCGTCCACTTCTTTGACGTAACGCGCCCGCCAGCCGCGATGACCGGCAACGTCAAGCCAGTAGCGCCGCCCGCCATGTGGCAGATCGAGCCAGTGTGGAAATTTGCGTTCGTTTTGCTGGCGAGTGGACACGGCGTTTCTCTGAGACAATCATACCTGTTTCGTTTGGCCTGTCAAGCGGCTCAGTGGGATCTCACACTCTCGGCCCCGCCTCCACCACCTCGCGCGGCGTTCCCTCCTCGAACTTCTTGAAATTCTGCTTGAACCGCAGCGCCAAATCCTTGTAGCGCTTGTCGTAATCTTCGCGGCTCGGCCAACTGGACCACGGCTCCAGCACGGACTCTGGCACATCGGGGCAGGTCTTGGGGACTTCGAAGCCGAAGATGGGGTCTTTGTAATATTTCACCTTGGCCAGTTTCCCGGTCAGCGCGGCGTTGAGCAGGGCGCGCGTGTGCTTGATGCTGATGCGTTTGCCCACGCCGTAGGGTCCGCCCACCCAGCCTGTGTTCACCAGCCAGCAGGTCACGCCGTAGCGCTCGATCTTGTTCTTGAGCAGTTCCGCATATTTGTACGGATGATGCACCATGAACGGGCCGCCGAAGCAGGCCGAGAAGGTGATCTCAGGTTCCGCGCCGAGGCCGACCTCCGTCCCCGCGATCTTGGAGGTGTAGCCCGAAATGAACTGGTACAACGTCTGTTCTGGGGTGAGGCGGGCGATGGGAGGCATCACGCCGCTGGCGTCGCACGTCAGCAGGATGATGTTCTTCGGATGTCCCGCCTTCTTTTCGGGGACGGCGTTGGCGATGAATTCCAACGGGTAGGAGGCGCGCGTGTTTTCGGTCACCGAGTCGTCGTCGAGGTCAATGAAGCGGGTCACGGGGTCGAAGGGGACGTTCTCGAGGATCGTCCCGAAGCGCTTGGTTGTGGCGTAGATTTCAGGTTCGGCGGAGGCGGAGAGGCCGATCACTTTGGCGTAGCATCCGCCCTCGAAGTTGAACACGCCGTCGTCGCTCCAGCCGTGCTCGTCGTCGCCGATGAGACGCCGCGTCGGGTCGGCGGAGAGAGTCGTCTTGCCCGTCCCGCTCAGGCCGAAGAACAGCGCCACGTCATCGGGATTTTCGGGGCTGACGTTGGCCGAGCAGTGCATCGAAAGCACGCCTTCCAGCGGCAGGAGGTAATTCAAAATTGTGAAGACCGACTTTTTCAACTCGCCCGCATAGGCCGTGTTGCCGACGATGGCGAGTTTTTTCTCGAACGACAGGCAGATGAAAGTGTCGCTCTGGGTGTTGTCCACGGATGGCTGTCCCTTGAACGACGGCATGGCGATAATCGTAAACTCGGGGACGAAGCGTTTGTATTCCTCCAGCGACCCCGGCAGGAGGAACATGTTGCGCGCGAAATGGCTGTGCCAGGCGTGTTCGGTGACGAGGCGGACGGGCAGGCGGTACTTTTCGTCCGCGCCCGCGTAGAGGTCCTGCACGAAGACGTCGCGTCCCTGCATGAACCCGAGCAGGCGCGCGTACAACTCCTCGAACTTGTCCGCGCTGAACGGACGGTTGTACTGTCCCCACCAGACATTGCCCTCGCTGGCCGCTTCGCGGACGACGAACTTGTCGTTCGCGGACCTGGCGGTGTGCTTGCCTGTAAACGCGACGAACGGCCCGCCCAGGACGGTCGCGCCCTCGCCGCGGAAGACGGCCTCCTCGTACAGCGCCTCGGTCGAAAGATTCCAGTATGCCAGACGAAGATTGGTTACGCCGTGATTGGACAGGTTGTAATCTGCTTTGCGAATCTGAGCGACGGATTCAGCGGGGGTTTTGATGTTGAGTAGATTGTTCATGGTTTCTCCATGTGTCAGGTATCAGGTTTCAGGTGTCAGGTAAAACGCCATCAACTTCGGCAACCTGACACTTGACACTTCGCACCTGACACTTTTCTTTACAACCAATCTCGGATCAACTTCTTATCGCCAATGTAGATTTCGTTCGGGCTTGTCGGATCGAGCGCCCAGCGGATGCGTTCCATTCCCTCGGTCACATCCTTCACCGAGCCAGCGAACGACAAGCGGATGAAGCCCTCCATGCCAAACTCTTTTCCAGGCACCGTCACAACCAGCGCCTTCTTGAGCAGGAACTTGGCGGTCTCGACGGAATTATTGGTGAAGGCGCGCAGATCGGGCAGGGCGTAGAACGTCCCCTGCGGAGGGATGAGCCGCGCTCCATGGAACGACTTCATTTCCTGCAAGACCACGTTGCGATTGTTTTCGATTTGCAAACGCAGCGCCTCGACCACGGACTGCATCCCGTTCAACGCCCCCTCCGCCGCGGCCTGCGAGACGGGCGAGACGCACGAGGTGGTCTGCGCCTGGACGTTGGTCATCACCTTGATGAGGTCTTTCGGCGCCACCACCCAGCCGATGCGGAAGCCCGTCATCCCGTACAATTTCGCCACGCCGTTGACGACGATGACGTGCGAGTTTTCGATGTCGCGCGTCGTGAATTCCCAGGCGGGATGCGCCACGTTGCGGTCAAAGGTCAACTTGTGATAGATGTCGTCACAGATCAGATAGATTCCCTTGCGCTCGCAGAACTCGACAATTTTGGCGATCAACTCTGGTGGATAGATCGCGCCCGAAGGATTGTTCGGACTGTTGACGATGATCGCCCGCGTGTACGAGGTCACCGCCCGCTCGATCTCGGTGAAATTCGGCGTGAAGGTCCCATCCTCGGGGGTGACGATCACCGGCACGCCGTAACACATCTTGATGATCTCAGGGTACGAGACCCAGTACGGCGCGAGGACGATCACCTCGTCCTGCGGATTCAAAATCGAATAGAAGATGTTGAACAGCGACTGCTTCGCGCCGTTGGTGACGATCACATTCTCGACCGCGGCCAGGCGGTTGTAGTTATCTTCCGTGTAACGGATGATGGCTTTTTTCATCCCAGGCAGGCCGTCGGGCGGGGTGTATTTCACCTCCCCGCTGGTCAGCTTCGCGCCCGAAGCCAGCACCGCCGCGATGGGCGTCTTGTTCTTCGGTTCGCCGATCCCAAGATTGATCACGGGTTCGCCGCGTTCGCGCAAAAGCCGCGCTTCCTCGTTCAGCGCAAATGTGGGAGATTCTGCGATCTCGGTTGCAAGTTTGCTTAGTTTCATGGATGCTCCGATTGGTGTCCTCCCGTCATTGCGAGGGTGGTCTTCCCGAAGCAATCTCCTCGTTGTGATGAGGATTGCTTCCCTTCAACTTCGCTCAGGGCAAGCGTCGGGAAGAACACCCTCCTCGCAATGACGATGGATAGGATAGAAAAAAGTACGCCTGGTCAACCCTCTGACCAGGCATTTTTACGCGAAGGCACGTCTATCGAGAGACGCATCTTTGACGGCTATGTCGCAAAACCCATTCACACGGCGATTATACCAAATGGCACAAGCGGTTGCCCGACAAGTTGCTTGCAAGTACCGCAAAAAATTTAATTTTGCGTTACAACGCCTCGAAATCCGACGGATTGCCCAGCGCCTGCCCCGTGACGGACGAATCGATTCGCTTCACCAGCCCGACCAGCACGCTCCCGCTTCCCACCTCGACGAAGCGGCGGATTCCGCTTCCGATCATTCCCTGCACGGATTCGGTCCAGCGGACGCGCGACTGCATCTGCGCGCGGATGTCGGCGCGCAGGTCGTCGGCGAGGATCAACGCGCGGGCCGCGACGTTGCCGAAGATGGGCGCGGACGCGTCATTCATCGTCACCGCGTCCACGGCCGCGTCCCACTCGGATTGGATGGAGGCCATCAGCGAGGAGTGCGCCGCAATCGAGACCGCCAGCGGAAGCGCGCGTTTCGCGCCTGCGGCCTTCGCCAGTTCCATCGCCCGTTCCACGGCGGGCTTCGCGCCCGAAATGACCACCTGGCCTGGACAGTTGTCGTTCGCGACTTGAACCGTCTCCCCCTCCCGACTCGCTTCAGAGCAGACTTTTTCCAAAGTGGGAATATCGAGATTCAAAATGGCGGCCATGCCACCGGGCGCGAGTTCGCCGGCGCGTTTCATCAATTCGCCGCGCCTGCGGACGAGACAAAGTCCCTCGGCGAAGGTCAACGCGCCGGACGCCGCGAGGGCAGACAGTTCGCCAAGAGAATGCCCGGCCAGCGCGGCCGGCCGAAGGTCCGAGAGACGAAGCGAGAGGACGCGCCAGGCCGCCAGCGAGTGGACGTACAGCGCGGGCTGGGTGTTGATCGTGTCGTTCAGTTCGTCGGCGGGGCCGTCCCACATCAGGTTCGAGAGGGGAAATCCGAGCAGGGAGTCGGCCTCGTCGAATGTCTCTTTCGCGATGGGAAACGCGGCCGCGAGGTCGCCTCCCATGCCAACGGATTGAGAGCCTTGTCCGGGAAAAATAAAGGCGGTGGTTGTGAAATCCATGGAATATTCCTTTTTACCGCGAATATAAAGAAGTCTGTGAAGATTCATCTAACTCACCTTACGCAGTACGGCAAGATTCATCTTGCATTTCACGGGCAACATGAATGTTGCAGTACTGACAAACGACGAGATAGGTCATCCCCTTAAACACAAACGAGCCGTGATGGTCACGGCTCGCTGGCCTTATTCGGATTTCTTCTTTTTCTTTTCCTTGATCTCGATCACTTCGCGTCCCTGATAGTGACCGCACTTGGGGCAGACGGTGTGCGGCAGGCGCATGTTGCCGCAGTTCGAGCAGGCGATGAGATTCTTCACTTGAATGGCATCGTGGGCGCGGCGTCGGTCGCGGCGGCCCTTCGAGTGTTTGCGTTTCGGTTGTGGGGGCATTCCGTTCTCCTTATTGACATGCAATCGCCAGCCAGGCTCGGCGCGGTTTTCTGAAAGCGGCGGGATTATAGTTGCAGAAGGCAGTGACGTCAAGCCTGAACCGTTGTAAAATCGGATTTATGGAAGTTCAAATCGCCGTCGCCAAGATCAACAAATACGCGGTCTCCGAGAGCGGAGATACGCTGGAAGTCGTCGAACGGCCGAACGGCGGCCTCTCGGTGGTGCTGGCGGACGGGCAATCGAGCGGACGCGGCGCGAAGGCCGTCTCGATGATGGTCGTGCGCAAGGTGATCGGCCTGCTGGCCGAAGGCGTGCGGGACGGGGCGGCGGCGCGCGCCGCCTCCGATGCCCTATACACCGACCGGCAGGGGAAAGTCTCCTGCACGCTCAACATCGCCTCGGTGGACCTGGCGACCAACACCATCGTGCTGACGCGCAACAATCCCTCCCCATTTGCCATCTGCCGCAACGGACGGGTGGACTGCGTCTCGACGGAAAGCGTCCCGCTTGGCACAGCGCGGGACACGCGGCCGGTCATCTCCGAAATCAACATCGAACCCGGCCTGATCATCGTCCTCCACACCGACGGGTTGGATCACGCCGGGAAGCGCCGCGGCCAGCCGATGGAGGTCTGCACCGTCATCCAGTCCATGCTCGACGAGCAGGACCCCGGCCCGCAATCCATCGCAGACGAGTTGCTGGCGCACGCCGTCAGCCTCGACGAGGGCCGCCCCGCAGACGACATCAGCGTGGTGGCGCTGAAGGTGACATCACGCGTGGGCGATCATGTGCGGCGGATGAGCGTGCGCCTGCCGATCGAATGAAAGCGCTCGTCGGCGTGGTCGGCCCGTGCGGAGCGGGGAAATCCACGCTCATCGCCGCGCTCGAAAAGAGGGGGTACGCCTGTCGTCACATCGCGCAGGAACATTCCTACGTGAAGGACATGTGGAAGCGCATCGCCAACCCCGATGTATTGATCTTCCTGCAAGCCTCCTTTTCCGTCTGCACGGCGCGCCGAAAACTGAACTGGACGGAAGAGGAATTTGCCGAACAACAGCGCCGACTCGCCCACGCTCTCGTCCACGCCGACCTGGTTGTGGACACCGACGCGCTGACCCCCGAGGAAGTCGCCTCTCGCGCGCTCGAGTTTTTATCTGAATTCCGAATTCATAATTCCGAATTCCCATAGTATAATCCCCCGTCGCCTGCCGACCGCAGGCATTTTCGTGAGTGGAGAGTCCAACGCAATGAGAAATTTGACTTCCAGATTGATTTTGATCGCCGTCATCGTCGCGCTGGCGGCCTGGATTGATTTCAGCCAGGAATTGAAGATCGTCAATCCCTTCAACGACCAGGTCCTATGGAGCCGCGACGTCACCCCGAAACTCGGCCGCGACCTGCGCGGCGGCCTGCAAGTCGTCCTCGAAGCCGACCTGCCCGAAGGCACCGTCATCACCAAGGAACAAATGGAGACCGCCCGCCTCATCCTGGAAAACCGCACCAACGCGCTGGGGGTGAACGAAAGCGTGCTTCAGGTGGCAGGGAGCAACCGCATCGTGGGCGAGTTTCCCGGCGTGGCCGATCCTGAAGATGTGAAAGCCACCCTCGGCCAGACCGGCCGCCTCGAATTCGTGGACTTTGGGTATAGCCCCGTCGCCGAAGGCACAATCATCCAAACCGACGTGGATGGCGGCGCCGCAACCGACCCCGCAACCGCCAACCCCGAAGAACCTGTCATCTACCACACCGTGATGACCGGGGACAAGATCGCCTCCGCGCTCGCCGGCAGGGACCAATTCAATCGCTACGCCATTGATTTCACCCTCACCAGCGAAGGCGCGATCATCTTTGCCGATCACACCTCCACCCACAGCCAGCAATTTCTTGGCATCGTGCTGGACAAAGTGGTCATTTCCGCGCCCCAGATCAACGAACCGATCACCGGCGGCAGCGGACAAATCACAGGCCAGTTCAGTTACGAATCCGCCAACGCCCTCGCCATCCAACTGCGCTACGGCTCCCTGCCGATCCCCTTCAAGATCGTGGAAAGCCGCGTGGTCGGCCCCACCCTCGGCCAGGACTCGCTCCAAAAATCCCTCGTCGCCGGGCTGGTCGGCATTGTCATCGTCTTCCTTTTCATGAGCATCTACTACCGCCTGCCGGGCGTTCTTGCGGATGTCGCCATTATCGTCTATGGCCTGATCGCCTTCGCGGTCTTCAAATACATCCCCGTAACGCTGACCCTGGCGGGCGTGGCGGGCTTCCTGCTCTCCACCGGCGCGGCGCTGGACGCCAACATCCTCATCTTCGAACGCATGAAAGAGGAACTGCGCTCGGGACGAACCCTCCGCAACGCCGTGGACCTCGGCTGGACGCGCGCCTGGTCTTCCATCCGCGACTCGAACCTGGCCACCATCATCACCTCCGTCATCCTCTTCTGGTTCGGCTCCACCTTCGGCGCGACCATCGTCAAGGGCTTCGCGCTCACCCTCGCCCTCGGCGTGGGCATCTCGCTCTTCACCGCCATCGTAGTCACCCGCACCCTGCTCAACCTCGTGCTGAACGCCATCAAGCCCGGCACGGAAAACCTCAAATGGTTTGGCATCTAGGGAGAATAAAATGAACATCCTCGGAAAACGCTACTGGTACTTTGCCCTCTCCCTGCTCGTCATCGTCCCAGGGATGATCCTCGTCGCCCTGGACGGCCTGCCGCTCGCCATTGACTTTACGGGCGGATCCATTCTCGAAGTCCGTTTCGAAGGCGAAACCCCGGCGCCCGCCGACGTGGTGGCCGTCTACGCCGAACTTGGCGTGAAAGATGTCCAGGTTCAGACGACCGGCACAGGCACGCTTCAGATGCGCTCTTCGTTCCTCGATGAAGAATCCAGCGTGGAAGTCCAGGAAGCCCTCCAATCGAAATTCGGCAAACTCACCGTCGAAAAATTCGACAGCGTCGGCCCGTCCATCGGCGAACAGGTCACCCAGCGCGCCGCCCTCACTGTGGGCATCGCCGCCCTGGCCGTCGTCTTCTACATCACCTACACCTTCCGCGGCCTCGAACACGCCATCCGCTACGGCGTGATCGCCATCATCGCCATGGTTCACGATGTCGCCATCGTCATGGCCGTCACCGCCATCGGCGGGCGCTTCTGGGGCTGGCAGGTGGACGCGCTCTTCCTCACCGCCCTGCTCACCGTCATCGGTTTTTCGGTGCAGGACAAGATCGTGGTCTTCGACCGCATCCGCGAAAACTCCGTCGTCTATCGCCGCCTGTCCTTCGAGACCCTCGCCAACCACTCCATCGTCCAGACCCTGCAGCGCTCCATCAACACCCAGTTGATGACCGTCGAATTCATGCTCCTGGCTTTGGCCCTCTTCGGCGGCGTCACCCTGCGGGAATTTGCCGTCATCCTGCTCATCGGCCTGTTCAGCGGAACCTACTCCTCCATCTTCATCGCCGCGCCCATCCTGGTCGTATGGGAAAAGCGCGAGTGGAAGAACTGGTTCGGGCGGGGAGCCGAAGCCTGATAAAATCGAGGCGCATCGCACGGTGCGCCTTTTTCTTTTTTTTGGATATCGAGACGTGATCGAACGCCCAGGCCGAATCCTGACCCTCATCCTTTTCGCGGCGCTCCTGGCCGCCTGCTCCTCGCCTCTTTCCACGCCCGAGCCGCTTCCTGTTCCGAACACCGGTTCCACCCCCGGGCATTGGACGCCTCCCCTCGCGTCCTCCTGGCACATTCAATACTCAGGAGAAATTGACCTCACCCTCCCCGTGGACATCTACAATCTCGACCTGTTCGACACCTCCTCCGAAACCATCGCGGCGCTCCACGCCCGCGGCGTGAAGGTGATGTGTTACTTCAGCGCAGGTTCGCACGAAGACTGGCGTCCCGACGCGGGCAGGTTCCCCGCTTCCGTCCTCGGCAATTCCCTCGCGGAATGGCCCGGTGAACGATGGCTCGACATCCGCAACCTGCAAGCCCTCGCCCCCATCATGCTCGAGCGCATCGCCCTGGCCGCGCAAAAAGGCTGCGACGGCGTGGATCCCGACAACGTGGATGGCTACGCCAACGATACAGGCTTCCCCCTCGCCTCCGAAGACCAACTGGCCTACAACGTCTTCCTCGCCAACGCCGCCCACCAGAACGGACTCGGCGTCGGCCTGAAAAACGATCTGGAGCAAATCCCCGCCCTTGTCGCTTTCTTCGATTGGGCGATCAGCGAAGAGTGCTTTTACTACAAGGAATGTCACCTGCTCCAACCGTTTGTTCAAGCGGGAAAACCCGTCTTTGTCATCGAATACAACCTCACCCCCGAAGAATTCTGCTTTCAATCCATCAGCCTGAATTTCAACGCCGTGCAGAAAAAAACCGAGTTGGACGCCTTTCGGTTTCCGTGCCGGTGAGAAAGCGCGCAGGCGCAAACGAAACGCGCGCCGTGCCGCCCGCAACCTGTCCTCGCCCTGGCGGGATTGTGGAGTTAATCCCCGCTCGAAAACATCTCCCATTGCCCGCTCCGTATCGCTATCGGGGACGCTGCTTTTTGAAAAGGGAAGCGCCTTGCGGGAATTTCAACCCCGGAATCAGCATCGGCGTTTTGGATTTGTATTCGGCGTAGGCCGCGCCGAACTCGCGCGACAATTTTCTCTCTTCGAAATACGCCCCGGCGAGGATGTAGATCGTCGCGCCGACATACAACGTAAACGAATTCACCGTCGCCTGCGGAGACAGCCACAGGAAGAGCAGGCCCGCCGTGTAAAGCGGATGGCGGACGAGGCGATACAGTCCGCGCGTAACGAGTTGGGCGGGTTTCTCCTCCTCGAAGAATTGACGCAGGCCGATGAAAGAAAGCGCATCCGTCTGGAGGACGCCGACGATGAGGAGAACGACCGCGAGGCCCTGGCCGAGGATCATGGCATACGAAATCGGCGCGGGGACGGAATAGAGCGACGCGTCGGGAAGCGTCGCGGCGAGGTAGAGGATGGGGAGAAAGGTGAGGAGGGAGAAAATGTTGTAGAACATGCGGTAGCCGCGCATCGGCGAGTCGCCAAGCAGGCCGGTCAACCATGTCTTGAATCCGAGCGAGGCGAGGAGGGAGTGGATCAGTCCCCAGAGGAGGAGGGAGAGGGTGATATAAAGCATGCTCATATCATTCCGCACCGAACGCGGGGAGTTCCATTATCTGGCCGCCGGCTTCGACGAGATAGTAGGGCGTCCACGCTACGCCAAACAGGTTGATGTAGATATCTGATTTTTTGGGGTTGATCTCGATCTCGGCGATCTTGTTGACCACATCGCCCCAGCGGTCGTTGACGGCGTCCGCGATGCGGGCGCGCTCGGCCTCCAGCGAGGCCAGTTGTTTCTTGTATTCCGCGATGGCTTGGATGGATTCTTCCACCTCCGCCTTTGCGTTGGCGGCCAGGCGTTGCTTGGTAAATTGGGTGGAAACGCTCTTCTTGCGGCCAAAGCCTACCAGTCCCGCGCCCAGTTCGAGCAGGTTCGCGCCCGCTTCGATCTTGCGGTTTTGGAGTTCGGCCTGATCCATCTGGAGTTCGCGTTCTTCGCGAGTCAGTTTGTCTTGCAGCGAGGCGATCTGCCTGTCAATCTTCCCCGCTTCCTTTTCGATCTCCTTATCGCGGGCCTCGCTGGCGGCTTCGGCGCAGGCTTTCATGAAATCAGCCTGTGAAACATCGGGGCCGCCATAGACCTTGAGCGCCTCATTGGCGCGCGCCTTGACCGAGGTGGTGCGGAAGACCCAATCAGCGAAATCTTTTTGCAGGGCAGAAACCAGTTTCGGGTCGGAGAGCGTCGGCGAGAGGGTGTCGAAGCGCGCGTCGGGTACAGGGGAGGATTCCATTTTGTCCACAGGAACACTGGCGAGGAAATCCTCCCAGCGCTGCGCGTTGCGGCGCTCGGGATTTTCGATGAGGGCGGCGCGCGTCACTTCCGCGTCCACGCCGTATTTGCGGTCAAAGAAACGCGCCTGCGCGGAGGCAACCAGCGCGGGACGGTAGATCACGCCCAGTTGTTTGGCGTCCGCGCGCTGGGTCTGGCCTGCGGCGCGGAAGGCCTCGGGCAGGCTGTTCGTGAGCGGCAGGAAATATTCGGCGATGGAGGAGGGGACGGCGGGACGCGTCAGGCTGCCGCTGGTAATCGGCGATTGGTAATTGGTAATTGAAGGCGGCGGCGCGGACGCATCTGGAACCCGAACCGGCTGAACGTCGGAGAGGGACGCGGCAGGTCGCCTACCGATCACTGACGACTGTTCACTGATCGCTTTCTTCGCGCCCACGAGTTCGTTCAGCGCGGGGATTTGAGTCCGCGTCAGAGGTCCCGCAAGGTAGTTCATCGCCCAGCGGGTCTGGAAGACGACGGGCGTCTTTTCGTGAACGTTGTGCAGCACGAAGACGCGCTTGCCGAGGGCGGAAATCAATTTGTCGAGCGTGGCGCGGTTCGTTCCGCCCGCCGCGCTTTCGAGGCCGTCGAGCAGACGATTTTTATCCTGCTCGGTTTGCAGTTTGCCAATGATCCATGTGCCCGTGTTGGACATGCCTTTGTAATCCACGTCCACAGGATTTTGGGTGGCAAGCAACATGCCCACGCCAAAGGCGCGCGCCTGTTTCAACATGCGGAGGAGCGTGAGTTTGGAGGGCGGGTTGGCGGTAGGAGGCATGTAACCGAAAATCTCGTCCATGTAAACGATGGCGCGCAAGGTGGTGGAGCCTGCCTGCGAGCGCATCCAGGTTTCGACGGCGGAGAGGAGCAGGGTGACGAAGAACATGCGCTCCGAATCGCTCAGGTGCGCGAGGTAGAACACGCTGTGGCGCGGGCGGCCGTCTTCGACCCAAAGCAGCGCGGGGATATCGAGATCCTGTCCTTCGCGCCAGACTTCGAAACCGGGCGCGGCGAGGATGTTGTTGAGCAGCATCGCCAGCCCCATGCGGTCTTTTTCGGGGAAAAAGTTTTCGAGTGGGAAGGCGCCCAGTTTTTCGAAAGGCGGTTTCTGGGTTTGCAGAATGAGTTCGGTCAGGTCGAGGTCCTGCCCCTGCGACCAGTGCGCCTCGAAGATGTTGGAAAGCAGGATGTGCTCGCGCGAGCGGAGCGGGTCCACGTTGTCCATGCCCACCAGCCCGAGGATGGCGGTGACGGTGGAAGAAATGCGCTCGCGCAGGATCTCGCGATTGCCCTCCCAGGGAATGGACGGCGCGGCCAGCGAAGACAACACGCTGACGGGGATGCCCGCATCCGAGCCGGGCGTATAGACGGCGAACTCGGCCGCGTTCTTGAGCGCCAGCAGGCGTTCGCGGTCAATGCCCCAATCGGCTAGTCCCTTTTTCCACGTTGCGGCGGTTTCCTGCGCGGCGGCTTCGAGCGTCTTACCTTCGCGGCGGACGACGTCCGCATCGAGCCAGGGTTGAAAGTCGGCGGGTAAAAGTTCGGGGAAATGAAGAAGCAGATTGGTCAGGTCGCCCTTCGGGTCAATGATGATGGCGGGAATGTTTTGGAGCGCGGCTTCTTCGAGAATGCCGACGCACAGGCCGGTCTTGCCTGAGCCGGTCATGCCGGTCACGAGTCCGTGCGTGGTGAGGTCGGCGGGATCGTAGAGAAGCGCCTTGTCGGCAAGTTTGCCTTTGGCGGCATCGAAGAGACGGCCGAGAAAAAAGTTGCCTTGTGTGTCGAGCATGAGAACCTCCGCGAATGAATGGGTGAATGATAATGGGTTTTGAGGCGAGGCACAAGACTAAGGTTTTTGCGCCACGGCAAAGACGCGCTCGAATTCGGCCAGGAATAGTTCGGCAAGTTCGGGGCTGAAAATGACGACCAGGTTCTCGTCGTTGCGATTCTCGGCCGAGGCGGTGAAGTTGTACGATCCGGTGACGACGATGGCGCGGTCAATGACAATGACCTTGTGGTGCATCAACCCTTTGTTCCCGTCGCGGCGCACGTCCAGGCCGGATTGGACAAAGAGATCGAATTCCGTGCCCTGGTTGGATTTCACCTGCGAGTCGTCCATCACTCCTTTCACCGTCACACCCGCGGCGTGGCGGTCGCGCATGGCCTGGGCGATTTCGTCCGATGTGAAGGAATACGCCAGGAAGCGGATACTCTCCTGCGCGCCCTGCAGCAATTCCACCAGGCGCGCGGCCACCCCATCGTCTGGTGAGAAATAGGTCTCGATGGCGATCCCGTCCACGGTCAGGCGCGGATGCGGGGTGGCGGCAATCGAATCGGAGCCGAACAGGTCGTCGGTGTACATCTCCTCGAATTCGGTCAGGTAATTTTCGGTCATCTTCACCGAGCGGAAGTGGAGCAGGTTGTTGTTGTCCTCGTACACGCCGCTGGCCGTGAAATTCAGCGAACCCGTCCACACCTCCGAGCGGTCAATGACGACGAACTTGTCGTGCATCAGGCCCTCGCGCCGGTCACCCAAAATCGGAAGTCCGCCCTCGATTAATGCTTGTGGTAGGGAGCGCTCGCGGCTGTCACTTTCCATGACTACGCGCACCTTCACGCCGCGGTCACGGGCGCGCAGCAGGGCGTTCCCCACTTCGCGCAGGCTGAGGCTGTAGATGGCGACATCCACGCTCAAGCGCGCCGAATCGATGGACGCGATCAGGGCCTGCTCGATCCCGCCCGATTGCTGTTTGGAGGCCGGGTTGGCCGGGTCGGTGAAATAGACCTCAAAGAACGGCCCCTGGTAGCCGTATCCCACGTGGACGGGAATCTCCTCGATGAACGGGGACTCGGTCGCGACTGTGGGCGGCGCCGAAGGCGGCTTTTGGGTGGAGGTGGGGACGGCGACATCGGGCGCGCAGGCCGCAAGGACGAGGGCGAGGCAGAAACCAAGAATCGAAATGCGCCTGGACATGAAAAACTCCTTCCGGTTGGTTGGCGCAATTATACAGGAGGCTATTTGATTATGAAGCAAGGCGCGGGCAGGAATTGAGAACAGGCTATCATCAATTCGCCTGAAAGGTGTAAAATCCACACTGCCTAAAGGAGGCAATCCCCATGAACGAACAAAATCAAATCCAATCGCTCAAAAAACGCAACCGCTGGCTGACCATTGGCCTGGGCGGACTTGGCGTGATCGTTGTGTTGTTTTGCCTGTTGATGCTCATGGGGCCAGTGACGGGAAGCGTGTTCAGGACGATCAATGAAAATCTAAGCGGCGTGGACGGCGCGCCCTATGATATGCCAGCCGTAGAGGTGGTAAAGGAGGTTGAGGTGGAAAGGGCCGTCATCGCCCAGCCTCAGCAAACAACCGAACGCATCATCATTCGTGATGGACATCTGTCCCTCACGGTGGAAGACACCCTCGCCGCGCAGCAGGAGATCGAGAAGATCGTGGCCGAACTGGCGGACGAGGGCGCGTTCCTCGTCTCGAGCAATGCGCGCACGGGTTACGAGGGCAAATCGCCTTTCATTGACACCGTGATCCGCGTCCCTGCCGAGAAATTCGACGAGGTGATGGACCGCATCGCGGCGCTGGCTGTGAAGGTGGATGAGCGCGGCGAATCGGCGGAGGATGTCACCGCGGAGTATGTGGATTTGAACACCCGCCTCGAATCGCTCGAAGCGGCGCGGCAGCGCCTGCTGGAGATCATGAAGCAATCGGCCACCACCGAGGAACTCCTGATGGCCGAACAGCAACTCACCCAACGCGAGACGGAGATCGAATCCATCAAGGGACAGATGAAGTATCTGTCCGAATCGGCGCGGCTTTCGAGCATCGCCATCCGCCTGAGTCCCTACCGTCCGAGCCAGCCGCTCGATAACACCTGGCGACCCGCTGAGACGTTCCGCGGCGCGGTGGAAACGCTCCTCAACAGCCTGCGCGGCTTCGCGGACTTTTTGATCGTGTTCGTCATCGCGATTTTGCCGTGGCTCGCGGTGATTGGTTTGATCTGGTGGGTTGTGGCGCGGGTGGTGAGGAAGAGAAGGGAACGCAAGGCGGGGTGACCATTTGTAAATCATAAGAAGTAAGCCCGTCTCGGTGAGAGGCGAGCGTTTGTGTTGTTTAAGGAGACACTAAAGGTTTTCTCGACTGACAATTTTTTACTCAAGGGTTGCAATCGCATTGAATATAAAATCCTCATTCAGATCCGTGGACTCGGCCTCCCGCGCAAACCTATCCTTCTCGGACGGCGTTCTTGCGGACGCAAGACCCTTGCGCAACGCCACCATCCTCCGCGGAGCGACCAGGGAGACCATTTTGTCGTGACGGGCAAAACGCCAATGTCCGGAGCGTTGCAGCAAAATCTTCTGTGGTATAAATATACTATATTACCGAAGAAAGGAGCAAAAATGGAGGTTGAGGTATTCACTTTGTGTGACGCTGCCGCTGATTATCAAGGGCGTTTAAGTATCCTGGGAATTTTTGACACGATATTTGCCCCCAAATTACCGGCTGCCCATCCACAGTGTTCTGTTGCTCTTCGAATACGATTTAAAAAGGTTGAGGCTGGAAATCATGCTCTGGTATTACATATCGTTGATTATGACGGAAATCTGGTGATACCAGCGCTGAACGGTCAATTTGGAATTCAACTGGATGGGCAGGAGCAATATGGGGCTGTCAATCTAATTTTGAATTTGCATGGTTTGATTTTTAAGAGCTATGGCCGCCATGCCGTAAATCTGGCTATAGACGGACGCGAGATAGGTTCTTTACCTTTTACGATAAAGCAACCAAAATAGCAAGTTAGGAGATATCTTATGTTAGCAAACGCGAAAATGGATGTAATCGTCAACGAGGGCAGGGATCGGGGAGCCTATCCCGGCGCTTCAAGCGTGAAAGTCTCCAAAGAAATACCTGCCTATGTGGGCGGTATTACCATGACTATCAGTGTCTCGCAGACAAATTCTTTGCCCGTTACCGCCGAACTCATCGTTGATCCTGATATACGCGGCGGCGTGCCTTGCGTAAGCAATGGACACGAACCTATTTCACATATTCTGGAGAAATTAGCGTCAGGCATGTCTCCAGATATGATTGTCAACGAGAATCCCCAATTAACCTTATCCGATATTCAATTGGCATTAAAAGCCGCTTCCTGGGTTATGCGCGATCCCGCAATTGACTGGCAATCGCTAAATCTAAGCGGCATGGTTGATTTTCAAGATGAAATGCGGATGTGGCAAAGTTTCAGCGATGAGGTTTTCGGACAGATAAAAGAAGACACGGAGGATTGATTGATGAAACGGGGAGAAATTGTTTATGTCAACCTGCCGCTTGGTCCAGGAAGTCGGTCTCAGGGCGGGCGACGTCCTTCGATATTAGTGATTTCAGATAGCGCGCTCCCTCGGAACCCAATGGTTATGATGGTTCCATTAACCAGCAATACGACAGCCCTCAGGTTTCCATTTACTTTTCAAATTGACCCTTCAATTCAAAATGGATTATCGAATCCATCTGTGGCTTTGGTGTTCCAGCTATGCGCTGTGGATCGAACTCACCTCGGAAAGGTCATTGGGATATTGGAAGACAGTCATCTATCACGAATAAACGAAATGATTCGGCAGTTGCTCGGTGTTTGAAGAACTAACCAGCGCTATCCCTCCACAACCCTCACCTCTTCCTCCGTCAACCCATACAGACGGTACACGCGCTGATTGATCTCCTCGTCCACGTGGACGATCTGGCGTTCGACGGCCTGAATTTCATCGTCGTAGAGTTTGGACGTGTAGGACTGCTTTTCCTTTTGTAACGCCAGCATCTTCTCCACCAGCGAGACAACTTCATCCTGCGCCGCTTTTTCGGTGGGATTGGTAAAGTCTATGCGGCGGATGGGGAGTTGCCTGACGGTTTCAGGGTAAATGTTTAGGCCACCTTCCAGTTTCCTGCGAAAATAGAAATCACCCAATCGGGAGTTTATAAAGGCAAGAAGAAATTTTGAGCCATAAGGCTTAGCAAGTTGTTCTTCTTCTTTGGTAATCTTGACTTGACTTCGCTTAACACCAAACAAGAAGCTTTTCATTACACAGAGGTGCAAGGAATGATCGGTATATAAATTTTGGTCATCATAAGTTGCTATCAACCCGTTGTCACCAGCAACCATCTGTACCATAATTTTTTTGTTCTCAAACAGTTCTGGAAATTTCGGGCGATGCATTTCCTTTGCTCTATATTCCATAAAACGACTGCTTACAGGCGGAACATAGCGCAATATTTCTTTTGCTTCGATGTAAGGTTTGAGACCTTTTCTGTGTTTGGCATGAATCAATCTGTCCTTTGACTCGCCAGTTTTGGGATTGTGCATTACAGCTCCAGTAATTACATAGCACAAATCACCAACTTTTAGGCTTTGATTGTCAATCCGTTCCAAGATCGAGACTGCCGTATCGTCGAACTCAAGGCGAAATGAATTTTGTGGTGTATTTTGGAAAACGCCTTGAGTAATAAACCTGCCCGTCAGCGGATTGTCAACAATCCCGTCTCGATAGGAACTCTGCTTAATAATTTGAATACGATTGTTTTGACGAACAGGTAGTTTAGATTCCTTTCTGAATACAAAAATACAAGTTGCTACGCTGGCATTCTCAAAAACTTTGTAATCCGATAAATCAATAATCTTTTCTATTACACACGAGTCAAGGATAAAGGCACGCAACAATTTTGCATAGTTTTCATTCAATACAGGATGGGGAATGATGAATCCTAATCGCCCGCCTTCTTTGAGCAATTTGATTGCCCGTTCCACAAACAGAATAAACAGGTCAAATCTGCCATAGGCAGTTTCAAACACGCCAGACATGAAGTAATCCCGTTCATCTCGCGCCATGTTCTCGGCACGCACATACGGCGGATTGCCGATGATGATATCGAACCCGCCATTCTTCATCACGTCAGAGAAACCCATCTCCCACGTTTCGGGGCGCAGGCTGTCACCCAAATGGAAGTTATTCAAGAGCGGCAATTTCTCGCGGCTGTGCAGGGCGCGCAAGAGCAAATTCAGGCGCGCCACTTCCAGCGCCTGCTTATCCTTGTCCACGCCGTAGATGCAATTGGTCAACACTTCCAGTTGGCGGGCGTGGTCACCCCCACCCTGCCCTCCCCCAAATTCAACGGTACTTCTGTCGAATTTGGGGGAGGTGTCACGAAGTGACGGATGGGGTTGTGTGCGTATCTTCATCACATAATCATCCACCACATCGAAGGCTTCGATCAGGAACGAACCCGACCCGCAGGCCATATCCAAAATGCGCGGCGGCTTGGACGGGTTGTAACCGTTCTCCTCCAGAACCTTCCCCACCGTTTGCTGGACAATGTATTTCGTGACAAACGACGGCGTGTAATAAATGCCCTGACTTTTGCGCTTCTTGCGACGTTCCTGGACTGTCATCCCCGACTCGACCAATGGAAGCTGTTTCGCCCCTTTCCTGACTTTGGCTGGCTCCTGCTCCGATTGGTCGGCCACCACCGCCCCCAGGTATTGCTCGTACACCGTTCCCAACACGTCCGCTTCGAGGGCGTTGAAGTTGTAGCGGACGAAATTCCTGGCATACATGCCATTGATGACATCTTCCAATGTTGCTGGTGTGATATCCAACCCTTCGGAGAAATGCGGCGCGAACAATTCGGAGTTGTACACTTTATCCAATTCACGGAACATTTTTGATAATTCTGCCGCCAGGTTGCGAACCTGCTTTTTCTCTTTCAACTCACGCGCCAATGCCTGCAAGCGGTTTGGCTCCACCAGCCTGTCTTCGGCGGTACGGATGAAGATCAAACGGTTCAGCAAGTGCAGGACGGCGTTATCCACATCCCCATCCGAGAGCATGGTGTAGGCTTTGATGTCGTTGAAAAGCGTCTGTCGCCACTTCTTCAAATCTATAAACAATTCCTGGCTGACGGGCAAACGCTTGTTGATGCGCCCGAATTTATCGGCTTCCTGATCCAGCCTGCCCTGCGCGGTCTGCTCGCGCGAAAGCCACCACAACTGCTCGAAACGGGGCAGGTAATCTTCGAAGGTGAAATCGAGAAACCGCGATTGGTAGGGATTGTCCGCTTTGGCTTCGGCATTGAACACGATCAGCCCCTCGAAGTCCGAGAGAAGCGCCCACGTCACCGATTTTGTCCAGGCGTAATCAATGGCCTGTTGCACCCATTGCAGTTTATTCAGGTCTTCATCCAATTTCTTTGTTTCGAGAAAATAACGCGGCACCCCCCCAAGGCGAAAGGAAAAGTCCACGAACCCGCGCGAAACCTTTTCTTCGGGACTGACTTCGTTCACATTATCAATGTTCCAGCCGAGAGCGCGGAACAGCGGCAGAATAAATCCCTGCCGCGTGGCATGTTCGTTCATCCCCTTGCGTTCCCGTGCAGACAACCTCTTGAACTTGTAGACGAGTTTTTCGATCTCAGCGTAGGCGGTCTCTTGTGTGTTCATAGTCTGATTTTATAACAGAATTCAGTAAATCACGAATTTGATTCCAAGTATCCGTCACATCCCGTCACACTTGCGCCTGGCGCACACTTGCCCTGGCGGGCAAGCGTCAGGGAGTGCAGGTGTTGCGAGCGCTCGCTGCGAAGCAATCCCCGCGTAGCGAGAGGAGATTGCTCCGGGAAGCCTGCCCTGAGCTTGTCGAAGGGATCACCCTCGCAATGACGAATTTACTCGTATTTGTATGGTAGAGAAGTTTCAAAAAGAAACTTTCGGGTTAAGCCAACAAACTTTCGAGTTAAGCCAAGAAACTTTTCGGTTAAGCCAACAAACCTGGGTGTTTCAAGGACAAAGACTACACGAAAAGGACGGCCTGACTGACGCCAAGCCGTCCTTATTTTCACAAACAGGCAGGGGTCAAAGGGGTTAGTCCGTCGGAATCAAGTCGTCGGGGTGGTCTTCATTCCACAGAGCCACCATCTCGGCCTCGGTCTTGTTCACATTGTCCGAATTCAGCCATGTGCCGCGGAAGCCCGCGTTCACCTGCCTGTCGAGGTCGGGGTTCACGCGCACGCCGATGTCCACCGAGCCGTCCTTTTTGCCGATCGGCTCAAAGTGCGTGCCGTTCGGCAGTTGCACGATCCGCCCTGCCTTCAAACCCGATTCGAGTTGCACGTCCAGTTCGGCCAATACCGCCAGCACCGATCCCCTGCTTTGGTTGGTGGCGGCAATGATGTTCTCGATGATCTCCTCCGAGGTCATCGCTTTGCCGAGTTGGATCTTTGGGCCATACTTAGCCCACGCCTGGATTTTCTTAGCCATGTTCCTACCTCCTGAATCAGAAATGGTTGTCATTTTCCCTGCCTGATGGGAAAATCCAAAAATGTTTGTGTGGGGGAAAGCGCCGTCTGTCTTTGGGCTGTCCCCCACGATGGCGAAAGTATAGCATGAATAGAAGGATTTCATCCAGACTTGAATCAGTTAAAGGGCGGTCACATTCCTTTCATGTATAATCCCTCCCCGTGACATCCTCCTCCAACCAAAAAATCGCCCGCGCCGCAGGGACGGTGATGATCGCCATCGTGCTGGGACAGATCGCGGGACTCCTCCGCTCCATGCTTGTGGCGAGTTCCTTCCCCGCCCTCGAATTGGATGCCTTCTCCGCCGCCAACCGCGTCAGCGAGACGCTCTTCAACCTGATCGCGGCGGGCGCGCTCGGCTCGGCCTTCCTCCCCACCTTCACGGGCCTGCTCGTCACGGACAATCGCAAAGCCGCGTGGAAACTGGCTTCGTCGTTGATCAATCTCGTCACGCTGATCCTGTGTCTCGCCGCGTTGCTCGCGGCAATTTTTGCGCCGCAGATCGTCGGTTACCTGCTGGCTCCAGGCTTATCGGCGGACGTGAATCAATTTCAACTGACGATTGACCTGCTCCGCATTCAATCCATCTCGGCGATTCTCTTCGGCGTGGGCGGACTGGTCGTCAGCATTCTCAACGCGCATCAAGTGTTTTTCATTCCGCAACTGACGGCGGCGATGTATCAACTTGGGCAAATTTTCGGGGTGTTGTTTCTGCGTCAGTGGATGGGCATCTATGGGCTGGCGTGGGGAGTGGTCATCGGTTCGGCGTTCTTCCTGCTGATTCAACTTCCGTCGCTGTTCAAACTCAACGGGGAATTTTCTCCCTCGCTTGGGCTCGCCAACCCCGACGTTCACAAAGTCATTCAACTGATGGGACCGCGCGTCTTCGGCGCGGCCATCGTCCAAATGAATTTTTGGGTCAACACCAATCTCGGATCGCGCATGGCCGAAGGGAGTCTCATCAGCCTCTCGTACGGCTTCATGCTGATGCTCATGGCGCAGGCCGCCATCGCGCAATCCGTGGCGATTGCCGCCATGCCCACCTTCTCCGCGCAACACGCCCTCGGCAAACAGGACGAGATGCGTTCCTCGCTGGCCTCCGCGCTGCGCGGCATGTTCCTGCTGGCGATCCCCGCGAGTTTGGGGCTGATGATTTTGGCGAATCCCATCGTGTCCATGCTGTATCAACGCGGGGAATTTAATGCGACCACCGCCGAGATGACCGCCTGGGCGCTGCTCTGGTACGCGGCGGGACTGGTCGGCCACTCCATCATGGAAGTGCTGACGCGCGCTTTTTACGCGCAGCACGACACAAAGACTCCCGTACTCATCGGGACAGCGGCCATGCTCTTGAATGTGGTCTTCTCCCTCAGTTTCTCGCGTCTCTTCCTGACCTGGGGCTGGATGCCGCATGGAGGTCTCGCCCTTGCCAACTCGCTGGCGACCGCGCTCGAAGCGGCGGCGCTCTTCGCTGTGATGCGGAAACGTCTGGGCGGCATCGAAGGCGGACACATCGCGCGGGGACTCGCGGCCGCGTCCGTGGCGGGGCTGGGGATGAGTCTCGCGCTCGGGTGGTGGATGCAGGCCGAAGTGAGTCCGAACCGCTGGCTTGTCGGGCTGGGAGGCGTCACGGTGGGAGGGGCCGTTTATGGGCTGATCCTGCTCGCCCTGCGCGTTCCAGAAATCCAGAGCATTGCCAAACTAATATCCAGGAAAATTAACCGTTAATGTTTTCGTCATTGCAAGGAGGGCGTTCTTCCCGACTACCCTGGCACCGCCCGCCAGGGCAGGTGAGCAATCCCTGCCAACGAGGAGATTGCTTCGCCCCTTCGGGGCTCGCAATGACGTTCGCCACTACGGCACGTAGGGAGGCAAGTCCAGCGCCGCAAATCCGCTTTCGGTTTGCTTCACACGGAAAAGAAAACTCGAGAACGTGGGGCCTTCCGTCTCGCCGCAGCACGGACCCTGGGCAAAAAGCGCGCCATCGGGATCGGTGAACTCGACGAGGAACCGATAGTTGCCGTCCGCATCGAGGCCGCGATAGATGACGGTGCGCGGCGACATGCAGACCAGCCCGTTTTGCGCGCAGGCGCGTTCGAGGAGCGCAGGGAGGTCGTCGGTGATGTCGGGATTCCAGGTTTGGAGCAGTTCGGTGTCGCCGCCGTAGAGTTTCGCGCCGAGGATGTAATCGCCCGCGTTGAGCGCGTTCAGAAAATCGCGCAGGGCTTTTTCGGCTTCGGCTTTTTCAAGCGGGGGATTCAAGTTGGCTTGCGCCTGCGCGGCAAGATCGGACGCGAACTCCATGATTTTCTGGATGACAGCGGCATCGGCTTGTTGACTGCCTCCGCCCGCGAGGAAAAGTGTGATGGTCATCGCGTCCGCGACGGCAGGATCGGATTGGGTGTAATCTATCGGCTGGTAGGTTGCCAGCCAGACGTCCAGTTGGGCGCGCTGCGTTTCAGTCAGGGAAAAAGTTGTTTTGGTTTCGCCTTTACAATTGAAGACCTGCGCCGGTGCCGATGCATACACAATTACGCGGTCGCAGAATCCTGCAAATCCGCCTTCACGTTCCCAGATAAGCACAGGACGATCCGGCGGGACAGCGGGAGTGGCGAGCGGCGCTTCGGTCTGCGCTCCCGATGGAATGGGAAGGCACGCCGCGAGCGCGAGGGTGAAGACGGTTAAGGGGATCAGGGTTAATGGTTTCATGAGACGCTCCTTATCATAGAGTGTCTGAAAAGTCATGTTTGGGCTAATCTGCGAACCATCAATCGGATCATGGCGATGTAGACAAAGGCCTCGATAGTTGTATTTTGCTGATGTCATCCTGGCTTAAATGTGGCGTTTTAAGCCAGCCTGTGTCAATTGGCAGCACCCCACTAAAGCGTGGTGGTGTGTAAGACTTGCAGAAAACGGGGTTCACTGGCACACTCGTGCGACTACCAAATCGTGCGAGGAGACAATGAACC
>DAOUMJ010000111.1:0-6859 GCA_034411715.1 Anaerolineales bacterium
CCCTGGCCAACCTTGCGCTGTAATATTAGTACCGCAACATTTATGTTGCTCCTGGAAGATGCAAGATGAATCTTGCAGTACTGCGCAAGTTATTTGAGAATATTCTCGATTCTCGTTCGAAGCAGCGCCTCGGCCATCGGGCCGCCGATCACCACCTCGTGGATGATCCCATCCCGCCGAATGAAAAATGTGGAAGGCAGGGAGCGCAATTGATACAGCCGCCCCGCCTCGTTGTTCCTGTCCAGCAAAATCGGGAACGTCAATCCATACTGCTCGACGAAGGCGGGGATGGCTTTCGGGTCGTCCTGCACGGTGGAATTGACCGCCAAAATCACCAGCCCGCGCGCCTGGTACTCCTCGTACACTTTTTGGAGCGCGGGCATCTCTGCCTTGCAAGGCGGGCACCACGTCGTCCACAGGTTCACCACCACCGCCTGCCCGCGCAAATCCGAAAGCCGCACCGTCCCGCCGTCCAGCGTTTCGAGCGCGAAATCGGGCGCGAGGAATCCCGCCCGCGGCGCGGGGATCGAACCGTTCGTCGAATCGCCGCTCCGATCCGCGCTGACGAAAATCCAGGCCAGGCCGAGGGTCAAAATCCCTGCAAATAAAATCCGTCGTTTCGATTGCATAAAAATCCTTTTTGGACTACACTCGTAAATGGGAATCCGAAAGTTCTACTTTCGGAGAATCCTGAAGTAGAACTTCAGGATTCCAGAACTCCTCATTCCTTTTCATCTTACCATGCTCTTCATCCCCCACGCCTTCATCGGCATAGACCCCACCGCCGGGCGCAGTCCCTTCACCTTCGCCGCGCTGGACGACGAGCGAAACCTGCTCGCGCTGTCCGAAGGCGAACTCGAAGACGTGCTGACCTTCGTGGGCAACTTCCCCGCCGCGACGGTGGCCGTGAACGCGCCCTCGCGCGTCAACGCGGGACTGGTGCGGAAGCGGCTCGAAAAGCAGGCGCTGACTCCCGGCTCGCTTCGCGGCGCGGACCTTCGGCTGGCCGAGGCCGACCTGCGCGGGCGCGGCATCTCGGTCTCCGCGACTCCCTCGCGGGAGGAGTCTTGCGCGGCCTGGGTGCAATTGGGATTCGCGCTCTACAAGCGATTGGCCAGGGCTGGATTTAAATCATTTCCCCACGACGGCGCGGACCGCCTCTGGCTCGAGACTCATCCGCACGCCTGTTTCGCCGCCCTGCTCGGACAAATCCCCCTCCCCAAGCCCACGCTCGAAGGCCGCCTCCAACGCCAGATCGTCCTGCACGACGCCGGCCTGCGCGTCAAAGACCCGATGGGCTTCTTCGAGGAGATCACCCGTCACCGCCTGCGCCTGGGCGTCATGCCGATGGAATTGATCTACCCTCCCGAACAACTGGACGCGCTGGTCGCGGCCTACACCGCGTGGATGTCCGCGAAGCATCCCGACGCGATCACACAATTGGGCGCGAAGGAGGAGGGATTTGTGGTTCTGCCTGTTGCGGAGTTGAAGGGGAAATATTGAATCGCCCCCGCCTCTTGTTGTTGCTTATTTCCGATTTGGCTTGACGATGCTGATTAACAGATTGTTCAGGTTACGATGTTTGATAATTGCCTGATGGATTCTGTCTGCCTGTCCTGAAAAATCTGTATCCTGCGTGCAAATGATAATTCCAGAATGCTTTGGCATTCTCTTGTGCAAAACTTTAAAATCGCGGCGATTGATCGTAAGAAGAGCGCGATCTTGTTTTGTGGCGAAAGTTAGAACATCATCATCGGGTATGGATTGGTTTGCATTTTCCGCCTCAAAACTTGTCAGAACGTCGTGGCCGAGTTCACGCAAAAAACTCACAACATCCAATGGGAAATTTTCATTGGAATAAAGCCGCGCCATATTAAGCCCTTTCGTTCTCTTCGATGGCCTTGTCAATTTCCTTCTTGTGCGCTTCCGCATAAGCCCAGGCATTGACCAAATCAGCCGCGCGCAAAGACGGGTAATTTGCGAGAATTTGCGCCTCGCTTAGACCCATCCTGCGATAATTTTCCAATGCCCAAACTGGGATGCGCGTGCGGACGATGCAGGCATCCCCGCCGACCACGCCGGGGATTTTTTCGATCCCGGGCCAGACATTGGTAATATCCTGTAACAGGCTTCGCACAACCTCCGCTTTTTCAGCAGGACGCAGGCGATTCAGTTTGGGTGTTAATTCCTGGATGCTCATTCGTGCCTCAACGTCATTATACCAACGTTATCGCTCAGTCATTGGCGCTATTTGTTGGAAATTCCAGGTGAAGTATTTATTCGCGCAAAGTATAAAAATTCCGTTGACATATAGTGAACTGGTCGTATAATTTGCCCAATTTTGTAAGCCGAGGAGGTTGGCCGCTCAATACGATTCAATTGTTCCATCTCATGTTTTGCCAAGAATAAAATCCACAACGAGGAGATTCGAATAATGAAACGCTTGTCATTGATCCACCTGGCGTTGACGCTGGCCCTGCTGGTTGGCCTCATCGGCGCATCCACCGCCTTTGCGGGCGCGGAGAAAGTCCGCGTAATGGTGCAGTTCGCGCCGGGCAAGGGCGCGGCCGTTGAACGAGCCTTGAAGGGCGCGGGCGCGGAATTCCATTACGCTTTCGAAGATCTGCAAGCCTTCGCCGTCAGCCTTCCCCAGGCCGCTCTGGCGGGGATTCAGAACAATCCCAACGTTGTCCTTGTCGAAGAGGATGCCCCGCGCTATCCGATTGGCGTGATGCCCTCCGTCCAGACAATGTCGCTGCCTTCGCAGGTTGTGCCTTACGGCATTGACATGGTGCAGGCCCGCGACGTTTGGGACGCCGACCGTGACGGCGCGGTGGATAGCGGCGCGCCGACCGGCTCCGGCCGCAAGGTCTGCATCATCGACTCCGGCTTCTACACCTCCCACGAAGATTTGCAGGGCGTGAACGTCGGCGGCTACAATGGCAACCTGCCCTGGAACCAGGATGGCGACGGGCACGGCACGCACGTGGCCGGGACCATCGTGGCGATGAACAATGCGCTCGGCGTGGTCGGCGTTACCCCCGGCACGGTCCAGATTTACGTGGTCCGCGTTTTTGGTGACAGCGGTACCTGGGCCTATTCCTCCACGCTGATTGATGCCGCTTACAAGTGCCGCGACGCCGGGGCCAACATCATCAGCATGAGCCTGGGCGGCAGCCGCTCGAACAACACCGAAAAGAACGGCTTTGCCAGCCTGTACAATTCATACAACATCCTTTCCATTGCGGCGGCGGGCAATGATGGCAACAACCGCAACTCCTACCCGGCCTCCTACGACTCGGTCGTCTCGGTGGCGGCCATTGACAGCAACAAAGCCTGGGCGACCTTCTCACAGTACAACAGCCAGGTGGAACTCGCGGCTCCCGGTGTGGGCGTTTTGAGCACGGTGCCGTACCTTGACAGCACCACCCTTACCGTCAGCGGCGTGACCTACACCGCCGGGCATATCGAGTTTTCGGCGCGCGGCTCGGCCGGCGGCGCGCTCGTTGACGGCGGACGCTGCGCTTCGACCAATGGCGCCTGGTCTGGAAAAGTCGTGCTTTGCGAGCGCGGCGATATTTCCTTCTACGACAAGGTTATGAATGTCCAGAATAGCGGAGGCGCGGCGGCGGCCATCTACAACAATGTCCCCGGCGGTTTCCTCGGCACCCTGGGCGACGGCAACTCGTCCGCCATCATCGGCATCAGCCTGAGCCAGGAGGATGGGCAATACCTGGTCGCCAACAAACTAGGCCAGAGCGCCACCGTCTCCAGCGCTTACACGGCTCCGGCCAGCGGCTACGAGTACTACGACGGTACCTCCATGGCCACCCCGCACGTTTCCGCGGTGGCCGCCCTGGTGTGGAGCGCCAAGCCGACCGCGACGAATGCGGAAATCCGCAACGCCTTGGCCAGCACCGCGCAGGACCTCGGCGCGGCTGGCCGCGACGTCTACTATGGCTACGGCCTGGTGCAGGCCAAAGCCGCCATCGATTCTCTGGGCGGCGGCGGTGGCACGGACGTTGAGATGCGCGTCAGCGACTTGGATGCCGTCACCTCCACCGCCAAGAACGGCTGGAAGATCACCGTCACCATCACCGTCGTGGACGCCAACGGCGCGCCTGTCTCCGGCGCCAAGGTGGACGGCAAGTTCAACACCACCGCCGTTTCCTGCACCACCGGCTCCAATGGCCAGTGCAGCGTGAGCGCCACCGCCAAGAACACTGTCACTACTGTTACCTACACAGTCACCAATGTGACGGCCAGCGGCTACGTCTACAATTCGTCCGCCAACAGCGACCCGGATGGCGACAGCAACGGCACATCCATCGTGATCTACAAGCCGTAACTTTTGGAGAGCGCGCACACTTGCGCGTAGGCGGCGTTCTCTAACGTCACCCATTCTCCCAGGCGGGGAGTCTCACAGGCTCCCCGCTTTTCATTCTCTCCTGCGCGCCCGAATGGTAAAATGGGCGCATGGACACCGCCAACCTCCACTCCCGTGCCATCAACACCCTGCGCTTCCTCTCCGCCGACGGGGTTCAGCAGGCCAACTCGGGTCATCCCGGACTGCCGATGGGCGCGGCCGCCATGGCCTTCACCCTGTGGACGCGTCACCTGCGCCACAATCCCCGCAACCCGCGCTGGATGGGACGCGACCGCTTCCTCCTTTCGGGCGGACACGGCTCGATGCTGCTCTACTCCCTCCTGCACCTCACCGGCTACGACCTGCCGCTCGACGAACTGAAGAACTTCCGCCAATGGGGGAGCAGAACCCCCGGCCATCCCGAATACGGACTCACCCCCGGCGTGGAAATGACCACCGGTCCCCTCGGCCAGGGATTCGCCGCCGGCGTGGGTATGGCGATTGCCGCGGCGCATCTCGCCGCGGCCTACTCGCCCGAACTCTTCGACAATTTCATCTACGCCATCGTCACCGACGGCGACCTGATGGAGGGCGTCGCGTCCGAGGCCGCATCGCTGGCGGGGCATTTGCGGCTGGGAAGGCTCATCTATCTCTACGACGACAATCACATCTCCATTGACGGCTCCACCGATTTGGCCTTCACCGAAGACCGCGCGCTCCGCTTCATCGCCTACAACTGGCACGTTCAAAAAATCGAAGATGGAAACGACGTGGACGCGATTGACCGCGCCATCCAATCCGCGAAACTCGACCCGCGCCCATCCATCATTATGTGCCGCACCACCATCGGGTTCGGCGCGCCGAAGAAGCAGGGAACGGCCAAAGCGCACGGCGAGCCGCTCGGCGACGAAGAGTTGAACGCCGCCAAGGAGAACCTCCGCTGGCCGAAGGCGCCGCGTTTCTACATTCCCGAAGACGTGCTGGATTATTACCGCGAGGCTGTGGAGCGCGGCAGGAAATCCGAAGAGGAATGGAATCAGAAATTCTCGGTGTTCAAGAAGGCGAATCCCGAAAAGGGCGCGGAACTGGAACGCAGGCTGGCGGACAGACTCCCCAAAGGCTGGGAAAAGAATCTTCCCGTCTTTCCCGCGGACGCGAAAGGTATGGCGACGCGCGCCGCTTCGGGCAAAGTGATCAACGCCCTCGCGCCGATCCTTCCCGAACTCATCGGCGGCTCGGCAGATTTGGCCCCCTCGAACAACACCAAAATTGACAACGTGCCCGCTTTCCAAAAAGAATCGCCGCAAGGACGCAACTTCCACTTCGGCGTGCGCGAACACGCCATGGCCGCGACCCTGAACGGCATGGCGCTCTTCGGGGGGATCATTCCCTACGGCGGGACGTTCCTCGTTTTTTCGGATTATGCCCGTCCCGCCATCCGCATCGCCGCGCTCTCGCGCATCCCCTCGATCTTCGTCTTCACCCACGATTCGATCGGTCTCGGCGAAGACGGCCCCACGCACCAGCCGGTGGAACACCTCGCCGCGCTGCGCGCCATCCCCAGCCTGACCGTGATCCGCCCCGCGGACGCCAACGAGACCGCGCAAGCCTGGCGGGTCGCCCTCGAAAATCGTCACGGTCCCACCGTCCTGGCGTTGACGCGCCAGGCTGTCCCGACATTTCCTGTAACGCAAATTGCCAATTTGCGAAACGGCGCATACATCCTCGCCTCCTTCGGCAAAAAGACTCCCGACGTAATCCTGATGGCCTCCGGCTCGGAAGTCAGCCTCATCATGGATGCCGCGAAGAAACTCCACGAGCAGGGACGCAACGTCCGCGTGGTGTCGTTCCCGAGTTGGGAGTTGTTCGAGAGACAGAACGAGGCCTATCGTGAGTTCGTGCTGCCGAAAAAAGTCGCGGCGCGAGTTGCCGTCGAAGCAGGAACCGGCCTGGGGTGGGAAAGATTCGTCGGCTCGGAAGGGAAGGTCGTCTCCATCGAGCGGTTCGGCGCCTCGGCTCCGTACAAGGTCATCTATGAAAAGTTCGATCTGACGGTGGAAAACGTCGTCGCGCAGGCGAAGTCGGTGATCCCGAAAAAAGTTGTGAAGCCGAAGAAAGCCGCCAAACCGAAGGGCAAGGCGCAGAAAAAAGGCAAGACCCGGAAAACAACAAAGCGAAAGTGACATAATGAAAATTGCCGTCGCATGTGACCACGGAGGCTTTCATCTGAAAGCGGCCATTCTCGAGGCCGTCCGCGCCGCGGGACACGAACCGCTCGACCTGGGAACAGACAGCCCCGAGCCGGTGGACTTCCCCGATTTCACCGCGAAGTTGGGGCGCGTCATCCAATCGGGCGAAGCCGAGCGCGGGGTTCTCCTCTGCGGATCGGGCGTGGGCGCGTGCATCGCCGCGAACAAGATGAAAGGCGTGTGGGCGGCAATCTGTCACGATGCGTATTCCGCCGCGCAGGGCGTGGAACATGACAATATGAAC
>DAOUMJ010000112.1:0-6729 GCA_034411715.1 Anaerolineales bacterium
ATTACTTGGACAATGCCGCCGAACCCATCGCTGCGGCGGATGAACAGATGAAAATCGAGTTGCGTCAAGGAGTACGCGCCGAGATCGGGGGGCTAATCCTGACGCGCGAGGCGGTGACCCTGGCGCACGGTTCGCCGCGCGACCCCACCTGGGAATATGTGTTGAACTCGCTTTCGGCGCGCCTGAACTTCGATTATTTCGACACGCCCTTCTGTTTTGTCGGACACGCCCACCTGCAATGCGTGTTCCAGATGGATGACGCAACGAACCGCATCGCGATGAGAACCCCGCTTCACGGCGAAACGGTGAGCATGAAGCCGCGCGCCATCTTCAACCCCGGCTCGGTGGGCCAACCGCGCGACCGCGACCCGCGCGCCGCCTACGCGATCTTCGACCCCGAAGCGCGGACGTGGGAGCCGCGCCGCGCCGAATACAACATCCCCGCCGTGCAGGCGCGCATCCGTGAACTGGGGATGCCCGAGAAACACGCGGTGAGGATCGCGGAGGGGTGGTAGCAAAGGATGAAAATGAAAAAGACGACTCGCTGATGGAGTCGTCTTTTTCATTCGAGGACCGTCTATGGGTGGAGTTTGTCCACTTCGGCTTGCAGGGCGGTTTTGATCGTCTCGAAGTCGAGGCCGTTGGATGTGGCGTAGTTTTTCACGGTCATGGCCGGGTCGGGAAGCGGGCCTCCGATGATCTGTTCGATGACCGCCCGTTCCACGCCCCACGAGAGCAATTCGCCAAAGGTGGTTTTTCCTTTGATGGTGTACGCTTCGCTGGAGGCAGTCTCCTCGTCCGTGACGGGCGCAGTTCCCTCGGCGGGTGCGCTCACGTCCGCTGTGTGCGTTTCGAGGTAGGCGATTTGTTCCGATGTGAGATTCCCCTTCGCCAGCAGGATATCGCTTGCGGCGCGCGGCAGGAAGATCTCCTGCCCAGTCGTATCGAAAGGCAAGCCTTCGTAACAGGCCACGAACAGGCGGACGGAGGCGGTGCCGATCTCATAGCCGCTGTCGAGGTAGAGCGCCTCCAGTTCCTTGACAGCGAACGCGGCGGGATCGTCGCTCGTCACGCCGAAGGCCTGGGCCAAAATATCGGGCGTCACCTCGAACGAGTTGGCGATATCGCCGAAGGTGTAGGAGCCGCGGATGTCTGCGGGGTTGGCTTGCCCGGCGAATTCACCCTCGGTGAACGCGGCAGGCTCCTTGGTGGACTCAGTCGCCCACCAACCCATGGCAGAGGAGAAAAAGATCCCGCCGAAGATGGTCACGAGAACGATCACGGCCAGTGGTTTGGATGTCAGGGTCATTTCACGCCTCCAGCGGCAAAGACGACGGTTTTGGCAACCGGGCAGACGGCTTCCGACGTGCATTCCAGGCAGGAGATACATTGGTGATCGCGGACGGTGTACGCCGCGTCCACCGGGATGTTCATCGGGCACATCACCGTACAGGCGCTGTCCGCCTTGCAGGTGGATTCGACGCGTCGGATGGAGAAGACGCGGAACAGGTTGGTGAGTCCCAGCACCGCGCCGTAGGGACAGGCATACTTGCACCAGGGACGTTCCACAAAAACCGAGAGCAGGAGCGTGAGTCCCAGGATGAGGAGCGCGCTGGCGGTCACTTCGCCGCTCCAGAAATTGAACAGGGCAAAGTAGGGATCATACGCCTCGAAGACCAGCATCCCGCTTTTGGCGGTGACGTACAAGACCCAGGCCAGGATGCCGTAGCGCGCGTATCGCAGGATGGCATCCACGCGGGCGGGGACGAATTGGTTGTAGCGCCGCCTGAAGAGTTTCCTTCCCAATTTCCCCACCCATTCCTGGACTGTGCCGAGCGGGCAAACCCATCCGCAAAAAACGGGACCGAACAGGATGGACAGGACCAGCACGATGGCCGCGAGAACGAGCGAGGAGTCGTGGATCTTGCGAACGAGCAACCCGCTCGCGGCGAAGGTGTAGAGCGTCTCCACGCCGCCGAAGGGACAGACCGCGTGCAGCGAGGCGTCCGCCAGGAAGGGGATCGACGCGCCGCTTTCCGCCAGCGTGTGGTTGACGGCGATCAACGCCACTAGGATGAAGAAGAACCATTGGACGACTCTTCGAATCCAAATACTGTGCGGGCGAAACAAGCGAATGCGTTTTCCAAATAGTTTAACCATGCCTGCCTCCGAAATTGATTTGTTCGGAGTGTAATTTTTATTTGTACAGGTAGTTCGAATGTCCGGTAAAGGTTTTGTAAAGAAAGCCTGCGCCGCGTTCGCGCGGCGAGAGGGTGACGCCATTTGCACGGATGCCGACGCACGCGCGCTTGCGGAAGGGTGGAGGTATCTGCCGCGCCCATTACTTCGCCGAGTTTTGTCCCTTCGCCAGAGAGGAAGTCAATGACGCTTTTGCCGAGGCTGAGTTGATTTTCCAGCGTTTTGAAGGCGGTGTCGTCCACCAGTTTGAGCGTAGATGACATCATCGGCAGGACGAGACTCAAGGTTCCCGTCATGAATTTCAGGAAGGGGACGGCGCGCTTGAACCAGTCGCGGTCGAGTTCAAAGTCGTAGACGCCTTTTTTGCTGTTGAGGCCGTTGATGGCGGGGAGGGGAAGCCGCGAGTGTTCACACCACAGAACCAGACGGAATTTCTCGCGCAGCCAGGTTTGCGGGTTGAATTTATTTCCGTCCACGGGGAAGAGACTGAAGAGACGCGGTCCTTCTTTGGCTTCGTCGGTGTAGAGTTGGATGAGGTCGGCGAATTGTTTGTCAATTTGACTCAAGATGCGACCCGTATCGCCTTTGACTTCATCCAGTTTGTCTTTGACTTGCGCGAATTCTTTTTGCAGGTAATCCAGCGAGATGGGTTGGGTTGCGGCAGGGGCGTTTAGCAATAACTGGTCTGTGCTTTGCCAAACGTTGCAAATGGGACAGGGAACTTCGGGACGCCCGCGGCGTTTGTTCTCGATCAGTTTTTCGATTTCGAACAAGCCAATACATGGTTTTGGATTCAGGCATGGCACGGTGACTTCACAGCGCAAACCCTCCCAGAAACTTTCCACCAAATATTTGACTTCGCTTGTGAGCATGGCAAGGAAAAATTCTGGATACGGGGCGCGGACGGTGATGTGGATGTCGTTGCCGACGTGTTGGAGGAAGGCGCGGCCGTTGTAGGCATTGTCGAGGACGAGGCCGCGCTGCCAGTGGACGCTCTCGGTGTAGTCCACGCGGCCGAGCGAGTATTTATGCAGGCGGACGATCAACTGGTAGAACAGTCCTTCGGCGCTGGCGGATTGACCGTTGCCCGCGTCTACAATGCGGCAGATTTGGGTTTGTTGGAGGTCGCCAGAGGAAGGCGCGGGCGGCCAGGCGGATTCTTCGATGTTCGTGGGGCGGATGTCGGGGACGAGTTGGCCGATCAAACTCAGAGGGTCGGGAGGACGACCGCGAGGGTCGTCCCTACCTGGGGCGGTGGGATCCGCTACGCGGTAGGAAAGATCGAAGCGTTCCATCAGGCGCAGGAAGATCGGGTGGAGAGTCGACTCGTAGCGTGAGTCGGCGGCGCGGGAGGAGTCATCCCACAACTGGCCGAGGCGGGAGAATTTCACCAGGCCGTGGGCGAGGCGCGTCTGCTCATCGTCGAGGACATAACTCATGGCGGAGGCGAGCCAGTCGGGGCGCAGGATGACGATGTCGCGCAGTTGGGGGTCGTTTTCGTAATGCGTGAGGTGACCGAGGCGGTGCGAGATGGTGATGAAGAGGCGGGCGATCTCATCGTCCATGTGGTGGGCGCGACAGATGGCGAGGACTTCGTCGAGAGGCAGGTAGGGCTCCCCCGTGGCGGCCAGCGCGGCGCGGACATCGGCAAAACTTTTCGGCACGGAGCGACCGACTTCGGGCAGGGTCGCGGCGACGCGGGCGATGGCTTGTTTGAGTTCTTCGATGCCTTTGCGGTGGCCTTGCTCGTCGGGCTTGCTATCCACGAAGAAAAAGTCAACGACGGTTTCCCTGCCGAAGAGGTCCCACAGTTCCTGACGGTCAATATCGGGCTGGCGCTGTTGGGGTCCGCCGTGCGTGGCGACGACGAGAATCCTGGCGCTCGGCTCGCGGCGCTTGACCAGTTGAATCCATTCCTTGACGAAGCCCTGCTGGGATCCTTCACGCGGTTTCCAGACGACGAGGTAGACGGCGGGCGCGCTGAAGAACAATTGGTGCGTGGGACGGTAGACGCGCTGTCCGCCGAAGTCCCAGGCGTTGAGGGTAAGTTCGGTTTTACTTTTAGGAACTTTTAATTTGACAGGCTTGATTTCGATGCCATGTGTGGTAGGGACTCCTTCAACCCATTTGTCGCCGCGTAGCGCGCCAAGCAAACAAGTCTTGCCCACTTCGCCTTCTCCAATTAAGATAAGTTTGGATTCGTTGAGAGTGATTTGTGCTGTGGATTTGGCACGCAGGTAGGCTTTGACAGCGTCAAGACCTTGTTTGTAGGCTTCGGCTAGTTCGGGGTTGAGGGGGTTATTGTCGAGGTTGATGTATTCCAAATACTTAAGTTGAGCAAGCGATAAGGGAATATCAGTCATATTGTTGCCAGCGAGATCAATCCGCAACAACTTTGTAAATTGCGACAGTGAATTCAAGAACATTGTAATTTGATCTTCGGAAAAGATAATTTCAAGACGCGCGTCTGATTTTGTGAGCAGCAACGAATGTGCATTAGACCTTATTCTAATTTCTGTAAATTGTGTCAATGATTTTGGAAACGTTGAGAGTTTGTTTTTAGAAAGATTCAGGGACTTTAATCTGACGAGATTGCTGAGCGATTCTGGCAGTGTTGTAAGTTTGTTTTTAGAAAGATTGATAGAGTTTAACCTAATGAGGTTACCAAGCGACTCTGGTAAAGCGGTGAGCTGGTTGTCGGATAAATCCAACTCTGGCTGCAACTGCGCGAGTTGTCCAAGCGACTTCGGCAGAGCCATCAGTTGATTGTCGGAAAGGCCCAGTGATCGCAATTTCGTAAGTTGACCTAGCGACTCTGGTAGCGTTGTCAGCTCATTGTTTGAAAGATTCAGCGACTCTAATTGAGTAAGATTACCAAACGTATACGGCAATGTAGCGAGCTTATTTTTACTTAGGTTAAGTATTGCTAATCTCCGTAAATCACAGAATGAGTCTGGTAGCTTCGTCAGTTTATTGTTGTAAAGAAGTAGTCGATATAATTGTATAAGCCTGCCTAACGAATCTGGTACTGTTATTAATTGGTTATGATAGAGTTCCAGTATTTGTAATTGAGCAAGATCGCCCAACGAAGTGGGAAGTCTTACAAGATTGTTGGTAGAAAGATTCAAAACCTGCAACTGTCTGGACTTTGGCCATTTTTAGAATGATGGGATGACATGGGGCTACCTGTGGTAATGTGGAAGCACAACCAACCACATACACAGGAGAACGCCATGCCAACCCCATCACCAGAGATTATACAATTACTTTCGTTTTTCTCGGTTGCCTTCACAGTGCCGACCTTCGCAAAAGTGTTGGTACTTATCCTCGGCACGATACTGACTCCTGGTCGCCGCACGGTGACCGCCGCACTACGAATGATGGGACTGGGAAACGATAAACGCTTTAGTAACTATCACCGGGTGCTGAACCGGGACAGCTGGTCGCCCTGGGTGGTGAGCAAGATCTTGCTGGGCTTGATCATTTTGTTTTTCCTGCCTGCTGGAATGCCATTGATTCTGGCCATTGATGAAACCCTGGAGAGGCGTCGAGGCCGGCAGATCAAGTACAAAGGATGGTTTCGGGACGCGATTCTTTCAACCAAAGAGCGAGTAGTCACCGCCTTGGGCATTCGCTGGATCTGTCTGGCAGTGGTGGTGCCGGTGCCGTGGAGCCAACGAACAGGGGCTCTGCCCTTCATGACCGTTCTGGCTTTGGGAGAGAAAACCAGCGCTAAACTCAACAAGCGCCACCGTACGATTGTCCAGTGGGCTGAGTACATGATTGACAAGGTGCGGCGTTGGCAACCCGAGCGGGAGATTACTCTGGTTGGCGATGGCAGTTATGCCGCTATCGTGCTGGCGCAACGTTGCCAACGGCTCAAGAAACCGGTTACACTGGTCTCTCGCTTACGCTTGGATGCCCGTCTGTTTGACTTTCCCAGTCCACCATCCAAGAGTAAACGCGGCCCGAAGCCCCAGAAAGGCGCCCGCCAGCCCAAACTCTCGCAACGACTGATAGACCCGCAAACGGTCTGGAACCAACTCAAGGTGATCCTGTATGGTAAAGAGCACGAGATCGAATTCATCACCGGTGTATCTCTGTGGCACACCCCAGGCCAAGACCCTGTGTCTCTGCGCTGGGTGTTGGTTCGCAGTCTGGAGGATAGTTTTGAACCGGCTGCCTTCTTCTGCTCGAATACGCGGGCCTCTGCCAAGCAGATCCTCGTCTGGTTCTGTCTGCGCTGGAATATTGAGATTACCTTTGAAGAACTGCGCGCTTGCCTCGGCTTTGAAACCCAGCGCCAGTGGTCGGACCGGGCTATCGAGCGCACCACTCCCTGTCTCTTTGGCCTTTTCAGCCTGGTGGCGCTCATGACCAAGGCGCTCTATCCAGAGAATTTGCCAGTGCGCCAAACAAGTTGGTACCAGAAAGAGGACGCAACCTTCAGCGACGCGTTAGCAGCTGTGCGTCACCACTTATGGAGCTGCTCCAATTACGGCAGGTCGCCCCAAAACCCCGACCTGTTCC
>DAOUMJ010000113.1:0-18487 GCA_034411715.1 Anaerolineales bacterium
CGCCTGCAACGCGGACATGCGGATTGCCGAAGTGCGTAAATTCTGCAAACTGGATGAAACCAGCGAATCGCTCATGCGCGCCGCCATGAGCCAGATGAATCTCTCGGCGCGGGCGTATCATCGCGTACTCAAACTGGCGCGCACGATTGCGGACCTGGCGGGAAGCGCAGCGATCCAGCAGGCGCACATCGCCGAGGCGTTGCAATATCGGCCGAAGTTGATGCCGGGGTAGACCATCCATGCCCTCTTTTCAGGCGATAGTCACGCGCGTCCACAAACCGTTCCATCACTTTGAGGGCGCGCTGGGTTGTCCCGCAATATTGGCAGATGTCGGGCATGGCGGCGCAACCCTTCAGTTCGTTCCAACCAGCGAGGGTGGATTTAGTTAAATCAGTATTCTTTGTTGCATTACCTGCAACACGCCTCCCGTAAAGTGGACGCAAATCCACAATACGGAGGCGCGCAATGGCGAGACCACAAAACGAAGTTCGATTGGGGCAAATCTATCGTAAAATAGAGGAACATCCGGGAAAGAAGGCGGGATTTATCGCCCGCCTGTTAGGGTTGAACCGTTCCGAGGTGACAAGGGCGCTCCCTTCGCTGGACAGGAAAGGATTGCTTATCAGTGAAGATGGCAAAGGAGGCCTGTGGCCGTTTCGCAAACGGGAATGAAACGTGTTGCGCTTTTGATTACGCGGCCGTCGAATGGACCAAATTGCCCAGAAAATGTTCGCAACGAAATATGAAAAACGTTGCGGAATTCGCGAGGGTGTTGTGCTATGCTGTAGCTGGCAAAAACCTGACATGTCTCATCCGCGCCGCTCTCCATCATGGCGATTGTGTGGACGCGGCTCACGATTGATCGAGCTTACTCGGAGACATGTCAGGTTTTACAGGAGTTCCTCATGTCACGCGCTGAAAACAAAGCCAACCGACTCTTGAAAATGGAAGCCCTGCTCCTGGCGCATCCCGAAGGGATGACGCAGGCCGAGATGGCGCGCCGCCTGGGTGTGGATCGCTCCGTCATCAATCGAAATCTCTACGACTTTCAGAAAATCTATCCCACCATCGTCCACGACGACGGGCGCATCAGCCTTGACCGTGCCGCGTATCTCGTGAAAGTGGCTTTTACCCTGCACGAAGCGACGGCGGTGCATTTGGCCTCGCGTTTATTAGCCACGCGCATGGACCGGCAGAACCCGCACGCGGCCTCCGCCCTGCGTAAACTCGGCGTCGCCCTGGAAAAACTCGCGCCGCGCATCAGCAGTCACGTCAAGCAGGCCGCGGACGTGATGGACGATGCAAGCCAGTGGCAGGATCCGCGTTACCTGGACGTGCTGGAAAAGTTGACCCTCGCCTGGGCGGAACAGCGCAAGGCCAAGGTTTGGCACCGTAAGCAGCCCAAAGAACCCATGCAGGAACACACTTATTGCATCTATTTCATCGAGCCTTACGCAGTTGGGCAATCGGTCCACGTGATTGGTTTCAGTGAAACAAGGAAGGCACAACGAACGATGAAAGTCGAGCGAATAGAACGAGTTGAAGTTTTGAAAGACACCTACGCCATTCCTGAGGATTTCGATCCGAGAAATTTTTTAGCGGATGCCTGGGGAATTTGGTACACCGATGCCGAGCCTGTCGAAGTGGTTTTGAAATTTCATCCCCGTGTTGCTTATCGCGTTCAGGAATCTCGCTGGCATCGGTCAGAACAACCGCTTGAAGAATTGGATAGCGGATATGTCCTCTGGCGTGCTAAAATAGCAGAACCAAAGGAAATGTTACCGTGGATCAGGGGATGGGGAAGCGATGTGGAAGTGCTTGCGCCTGAGAGTTTGCGTGAACAAGTGGCTGAAGAAGTGCGGAAGATGGCAAAAACGTATGAAGGGCTTGAGTAATGACCATTTCAGTCAAAGTCACGAATATATTCCCCAAAACAACATCTGATGTTTCTCCTGAACTTTTGCAATTGTTTCAGGAATACCATTATCGTGTTCAGCAAGACCGCAACGAACCGCGCACTGCGTACATTCCCTTTACTCACCAAGCAAACGTCTTTCACCTTGTCGGTGTGCAAAACAAAGAGGGTTATTTGGTTGCAGGTACGGCATCGGGTAAGACCTTGGCGATCGCCGTGCCTTTGTTTCATAAACTGAGGATGAAGCAGATTCGCCGCGTCCTACTGATGTATCCCACAGTTGCCTTGCTTGAAGACCAACGGCGCGTGATGGATACACTGGCAAAAATCACAGGAGACGAAACAGGGCAGATTCAAGGCGGCATGACGCGCTCTGCGTTAATCTCGGCACTGAATAAACAGGTGATTCTGGCAACACCCGATGCGATTTACTGGTTTTTCCAGAAGAACGTAAAATATAGCGGATTGTTAGTCTACGGGCTTGCGCTTGTAGACGAGTTTGTATTGGACGAGGCACATTTATTCAACGGTTTGATGTTGCAAAATTTTCAACATTTGTGGCAGCGCATCAAGCGGCTCGGGAATTATATAAGCAAGACTCCGCGCCTTCACATTCTTACTGCGACACCAACAGCAGAGTTGCAGCAACTGAACAATGCCGTGCCCGTTCGCGGCAAATCAAAATGTGATGATGTTCAAGTTGAATTCAGGACGAGGCAAGGGTACGATAAACTTGCTGAACAATTTGCGGGTCTTGTTAAAGAATCGCTCGACACGGGGTATCGCAAGGTGCTGGTTGTCTGCAACTCGGCGCGAATGGCACATCAGTTGTTTGAGAAATTCAAAGTCAAAGATGCTTCCACCATTTCTGTCGAACACCGCTTTCGATTTGGCAAGGTTAAACTGGGAGAACTGATCGAGTGGCTTGCGAAAGCGGGCATCGAAAAGGAATTGCTTGATCGTTTGCATGTAACCTTGTTGGGCGAAGATGACCTAACCCTTGACAACGTGCCAAGTGGAAAAACGGTTGACTTGCCTCTACAAGAAGTTGTCGGACAGGCGACCGAAGTCTTGGAACGCCAATGTTGGCGCGTCAAACGCGCGTTAAGAGAAAAAACTCAACAACAGGGCGAAACGTGGGAATCGCTTTTGAAAAATCGTCCGTTCCCTTGCCGCATCATCGCGGCGGTACACTCCCAATTGGAACGCGCCGTGGATGTGGAACAACAACAGGCAGTCATAGACGAATGGCTAACAAGAACGTCAGAAAACCTGAGCAGCATTTCCGTTGACCCGATCCCTTGCAAGAAACCAGAGTTCGCATCTCTCACCAATGCCTTGATTTCTGCTGGCATTGATGGACAGTTAGCCGCACCGCTTACCGAGAATCTTGCTCATACGATGAAAGTTGATCCTCAGCAGATTCCCACACACACTTCGACTCAACGTCCCGTCTATCTCCGCTGGCTTGATTGGATGATCGGGAAAGAACACGGCGAACGACTGCACGATGCAGTCATGCAGGGTTTGCGGTCGGGCGAACTTGAAGCAGAGTGTCGCCATATTGGATTGTGGAAGGGTAGCGATGTGCCTGTCATTGTCTATTCAGGCAGTATGGCAAAGCAAGCGCGGCGCGGCTTGATTAATGTCTTTGCAGATTTGGAGCGTGCAGTTTTGATTTCGACCTCTGCCGTCGAGGTCGGCGTAGATTTCGATGCGGATTTGCTGATTACCGAGGAATGCGAAGGTAATTCGTTCCTACAACGCTTTGGGCGCGTCGGGCGGCATGGGAAGGGAAGCAGGGTTATTGTGTTGGCGGGCGGAGAAGTTTATGGCAAATTCAGTGAAATGAATGATGCAGAGAAAACACGCGAGGAGTTTTCGCAATTGGTCGTTGACACTTTTCCACATCGCAACTATGCAAGCGGATCGGATCTGGTAGACGCGAATCATTATTTGGTCAACGAACGTTTGGGGCGAATCGGTGCGTGGCTCAATATTTCTGCTGATTCAAAGACCAAGTCGTTTGCAGAAAAGTTGCGCGCGGCGGATTTGAAACTGGGCTATGGATTGCGTGGGACGATGCCGCAAATCTCACTCCGAGATGGAGTAACCAAAGACCCGTTCTACTTGTTGCGTTACGTGGATGATCAAGTCTTGCGACCTTCCGACTCGCCGTTTGAAGTTGCGCGCGCGAATGTTTGGTTTACAGGACTGCTTTATAGTCGTCGCAAGTTCGATGTAACAGTAGACTTGGAAGAAACACTACGGGCGAGTCAGCGTCTCTTTATATGGACTGGTCAGCAATTTCAGATTTGGCCCGACCGCCCAACGCGGGGAGCGGGCAAGATTTACCTCGAAGGGATGATGAGCCATTTCTCACAGATAGGTGGATGGAACAAGTGGGATCAACGCAACTTCCTGCTTGCATACGGTGACGTTTACCTCGGTTGGCTTGAGCGAGAGTTGGAGATGCCTCCCCTGGATGCAGTGAAGGATAACGAAGGGAATCCTCTCTTTATTCCTGAGCAGATGTGCCTTTTGCTTTGGGGATGGACCGACAGAGACTCAACGCGGGAATTGTTGGATGCGGCAAAGATCAGTGATTGGGAAGAACTCGTGTACGACTGGGACGGGATGCAGTCTGGCTTGGCGAAGGCAATGGTGATTCTGGAAAAGACGGCGGGCGCGTGTTTCGCCGCATACAAGGAGTTGGTGGACTATGTTGGTCGCCAAATTCAAAAGTAACTTGGGCAAATCATCGCACGGCGGCGAAACACTCTACGGTCACATAATGGACTGTGTGAAGGTCGCTCACAAGGTCTTGACCGACAAACGGTTTGTGCCTGCCGATTACCCAAAGCAAAAGCGCGATTATCTTTTGCTCGGAACATTCTTTCACGATATTGGCAAACTTGATCCCAACTTTCAAAAGATGTTGGAAGCATCGTGCGATGGTCAACCTTTGCCACCCAAGCGAGTCAAGCATGAAGCCAGCACACTGGACTTTGAGGAACTGCTAATTGAGGCGCAAGATGAAGTCAAGGAACACCTGCGTAACGAGTTGGGTTATCGTATCACTGAGCTGATTGACTGCGAAGATTTACTCGCGTTCGCGGTGACGCATCACGGTTTATTTTATATGTCATTCGAGCAACGTGATACTCAAGTCGTCAAGCGAATTCGGCGGGAATGGAACGTTTTCAATTATGGCGAACAACGGCGCATCACATTGGCGGATTTGCTGTTTGACTATCATCCGCTGGGTGGTCTAGTGATGATTGCCGATCTACTTGGCACGTACTGCCACGAACAGCAAATCGCTAATGCCGATGAACTGATTGACCGTGCCGCGTCATTGCGCGAATTGATTGACCTGTTGATAAAAGAACAGGTCGTTGATAAGGTTGAGTCCAGCATCAAGGAGTACGATCCGCGTACTTACGGTTTACGCGAAACACTCACTCTACTTGCAGGAGGAATTGCCTAATGGAAAACGTAAATGACATTGTACGAGAGCAAGCCGAAGACGCGCTCAAAAAATTAGACGCTCAGAACGTCGCCACAACAGAACAAATCGCGGACAGTGTACTGCACCAAGCGGCGTACTGGGAAAAGGCAATAACAGGAAAAGAAAAGTTGCTCTTCGTGCGACTTTTCTCGCCCGTTGTCCAGCGCGAAGAGGTATTCCTTGGAAACATCCTCTTCAATGCTTTTTTGAGCAAGGCATTCGCGCGGGCGATTGTTGACAGCAAGTTGGGTCGCGCTGAACTTGTGGCGAATGATTTGGAGAATTACTACTTTCTCGCGCGAACGACGGCGAATGTGTCAGAATTGACAATTGCGTTACGCGCAGAAGTAGAACGCAGGCTGCCCGATTTGTTCTTTGGCGAGCAGGATGAAGCCTTGGGAATCTATGGGTCAGTGGAAACGATGCTTGATTTTGACAAGGCAAATGTCGAACCATTTCCTGTCTTTATCATGCCACAGACCTACGCGGAGCGACTTGAAAGAGTGGTACGTGCGTCATTGTTGCGAAAGATTGAAAAGAGCAGGATGGAGCGTAATCCTACTTCGATTATGGCGAACCTCGCGTTCTTTTATAGCCACGATGGAGCAGATATGCAAAGTCCATATTTATTCATGGCTCGTCTTACTCTCAAATATGGCATCGTCGGCGCTAACGATTTGCGGCAAGCCCTAAACCTTGAAAAAGACTCGGAGTTGGGAGATGAATCCGATCTCAAGATGATCATAGAAAACGCGCTGAAGCAAAAGGAGGAGCGTTCATTCTCCCCTAGTCCATTGCGCGATGTCTTGAAGCAAGCAGTGAATGGGCTGGGTAGCAAGGTAGATGCGGATCCTGACAATTGGCGAATGCCCTATATCCGCGACAAGTTTCTTGTCGTTGGAGACAAAGATTTAGCAGCTATCCTGCTTGATGAAGTATCAGTCGGTTACGAATCCCTATCGGTTCCCAAAGATGCAACTGCTAACAGTTGTCGCGTCTGTGGCACCAAGCCGCCTTTGGCAGAAGATAAGAGCATCTTGATGGGTCAGAACACTCACAAGTTTCACAACCAGTCTGTAAAACAAAAGGATAAGGACGAACCAAAAGCGTGTTTGCGATGTGCAACTTGTACCTATCTGATGGTCAAGTTGCTTGGATCGGAAGCGATAGGACAGCCCCAAGTTCCCAAGACCTACAATCTGATTTTTCACTACGGCAAGCACAGCGATAGCGATGTTTCCACTCTCGTGCGCCAGATTGACTTGATCTGGGAACGTGTTCGTACACATCAACAGAGAGAACGCGATGTGAGGGACATTCGTAGCGATGTGAAGAAACTGAAAGCCAAACTGGACAAAGAGAAAAAAGATGAGAGGAAAGCCAAACTCACCGAGGAACTCGAAGCGATGCAATCCAAACAGAAGGATGCGGAAAATCAGGTTCGCCAGGAGAGCGACGCATTGTTCAAACTGTGCCCATGGCTAGGAGAGCCAATGCCGCCATCTGATAACGTTGCTCTTGATGTACTCGCTGTCAGCAATCTTGGAACAACCAAGACCGAAAGGCATATTCTTGGCTTGGGTATGAGCGGATATCGCATGATTCTATTTATCTTGCCTCAACTGAGACCACCGCGAAGCAAGAAAAAAGGAGAGCCACCTGCAGACCATTATCTCACCCAACGTCGCTTTTCCGACAGTCGCGTAACTGTAACGGCTTTGCTTGCATTATTGCGTGAGCTATGCGGTTGCGACGGACCGTTTTACTACCAGTCTCTGCCAACGCTCACACCTGAAGGTTTTGACCCGAACACTTTCTACATCAGAAACAAGGCAATCAACGCGGAACAAGCATTGAAAGAATATGAAGTCGTCACGCAATTGGCATGGAAACTCGTGCCACAATGGGGAGAGAAAGGATTTGTCGAAAAGGTCATATTGGCGGAGAAGTTGCTCGCGGACCCGCTTGGGACGTTTTCTGCTATCATGCGAAACACGCCGATTCTCGGAGTAAAACGTGACAAGCGGCAATTCAAACCATTGAAAGGAGAATATCGAACTGATTGGCAAGCACAAGACCTAACCGAGTATTCTAAATTCATTCAACGACTCTCGAATCTCAAGGAGGTAGATTAACATGGCACTACAAGTTGACCGTGAACAGTTAGACGACTTCTGCCCGCGTTTGTTCCGCACGTTGGATGGTTTGGGATTGTTGCCAAAGCGATTGCGGGCGAAGCCAACCGAGTTTGAAAAGTACCCACGCTTGCTGTTCGGCAGCATCCAACGCTACAATGATATGGAAGCAGGGTTCAAAGAATGGGAAAGCCGCGTGTTGCGTCAAGATGAGGCGCAGTATCGAAAGGAGGAACGTTATCCCGAATTGGAACTGTTGCGGCAGTGGATGGCACAGCAAGACCATGTCAAACTGTTCGCCAGCAAGGTGAACATGCAGCATCTTCGTACCAGTCTCTACGCGCGCGTGTTCCAATATCTTTACCCGCGCCGCGTCTTGGTGAATGCCTACTGCGTCAAACATCAAGGCAACGTTGATGCGATTGCGGCGGAATTTGTAGCGAGAGAATTACCCAATTCTATCGCTGAGGATATCCAAAAGTTGCAGGAGACCTACCGCGACGAGTGGGAGATAATCGTCGCCGATGCAAAGGAAAGTCTTCTTGCCAATGCCGCGTATTACGCCAAAGTATTGCATGGCGAGGAGAAACTAGCTCCCACTGAAAATGTTGAACAACCAGAAACGGAAAATGAAATCGAAGAGCCAGAGGAGGCACAATCATGAACGGAACAAATGACAAACTCACCCAGTTCGCACAACAATTAGCGGGCGTGAGCACCTTGCCGCCGCGCGATGTCAGGGGCAAGAAGGTCGCTCAAGCCATCTACACGCGCCAGGTTGTGACAATTGCTGGTGTGAAGAAGACAACGGGGCGTTTCCTGCCTGTTTCGCATGCGGGTTACTCGAACGAGACGTATGTTGACAAGTTAGACCTGCTCGGCAAGACACGCGCCGAGTTTATCGGACGCAAATTGAAAGGGATTGAGCGACGAGCGCACATGTCGTTATTCCGCGAGATGGTCGAAGCGGACACAAAAGGCGAATGGCGCGCATTCTTTGCTGATAAATTCGGCAGGGAGTGCATGATTCCTAACGAACTGTGCATTGCTTGCTGGAACTGTTCACTCTATGGGGGCATGGTTGCAGGCGCAGGTGCCACTTTCTCGCGCATCCGATACTTTGACACCTTCTCCGTCGAGGATGCGGCAGAGTGTATCCAGAGCGACGATTCGCCCGAACAAATGGCGATTGGCAATACCGTTGGTGAGGACTTGAGTGTGGAGCGTGGAGAAGCCTCATTCCACCGTTACGAGTACGTCAAAGCGGGCACGCGCTTTCCATTCATCACGATCATCGAAAGCCCCACACTACTCGATGTCGCGGGTTATCTTGCCGCTGTCAAACTTGCAGACCAGCACGGCTACGGCAAGTATTCCGCCAATCACGGCAAGTTCGAGACGAAATTCCTCGCGGTCTCTTTGGGCTATCCGCTGTTCTCGGTGTTGAACATGTTAGAAACGCTGGAGAAGGGCGACATTGAACCCGAACAGAATTTGAAGTTTGAGGCAGCAGTTGGCACACCTATTTCCCTTTTCGGCGATGACATCGCGAATGTGCAAGCCAAACTCGGCGATGCTTTCAAGGAATACATCGAAACCTTGAACGCCGCGCCAACTGATACTGCTCCAAAAGCCGATGCCGACAAACCAAAAGGTCGGGGCGGAAAGAAAAAGTGAGGTGAGCCATGTCGCTCTATGCACGGGCTTTACTGCTCCGCAACTGCGGACGGTTCACGCACGTCAGTTCTGACTTCGGCTCACAATATCACACCCACCTGTTCGTGACCAGCGAGGCACTTTACGCCAGTCTGACGCGTGGTGTCACTTGGCGGCACGAAAGCCGATTTGTGGACTTGGACGACGATGCGAGCAAATCGAGTCGCGAAGATTACTTTTTCTGCGACTACGATGTGGCGCGCAAACCTATCTGGTTCACGACAGGTGTGTTTGTGGATGAGCAGTTGCGCCATTTGACAAAGGAACGCCGTGTGGTGGACAAGAACGACTTTAACGTCATTGACGAAGATTATCCGAGCACAGGCGGTGGTGGGAGAGGGAGAGCATACTATGTGCCAACATACGGACGGATCGAAAGTGTTCTGCCCAATCATCTGCTGTTTACTTGTGCTTTGTCGCCACAACGCAGCGAGTTAGAAACATTCGCGCCACAACAGACATTTCTACTTGGCAAAAAGCGGGCGATGTTTCAACTTGTGCGCGGATCTAAGTCGGTCAATCTGAGTCCGTCAGGTGGATCTGGTGCTTTTAATGAATATCTGCCTTTACAAGTGAAATTTAGTGAGATGCAGAATTTTCTTGAATACCAAATTCTAGCAGCTACTACCCGCTATTTGGTAATTCGTGGACGCTTAATAGATGGACAGCAAGAAATGTCAGCTAATTTCAGCGAATGGAATACTCGCTGTATCTTACCAAGTTTTTGGATTGATCTTGTCACCTCAAGGTGGATGGTTGCATGACCACCCCCTCACCTTCACCCACCTCTCCCCTCTACCCCTCCCCCATCCCCGCGCAGGCTTCCACCAGCGCGGGCAGGTTGGGAGAATCGAAGGAGATGCCAGGCGCGGGTTTGCGGTTGTGTTTGATCGTCTCGCTCGAACCCGACTCGGGTTCTTCGTGGAAGTGATGCGGAAAGGTAGACGCCAGTTCCAGGTTTTCGGGATGCGGCTGCGGGTCGTACCAGCGGATTTTCTTTTCGCCTCGGAAGATGGCGTAAGAGTATTTGCGAATGATGCCCGAACTGAAATCGAGAACCTCCACCGCTTGTATGCGGATGCCGTTTTTCAGAACGATCTCGCCTTCCAACATTCCCGCTGACGCGCTCGTGCTGTAAACGCGCAAGGTGGAGGTTGCGATGATCGCCGCGAACCGATCAGGCAGGCCGTAGATCAGGGTTTCGTATTCGGAGCGTTCTGGAATTGGCATGCGACTCAGACAACGGTCGTTACTGGCTCGTTTGGAACGATGTCTACTATTCCTTCGCCCGCCTGGGCTTGCAGTTTGCGAAGGCGCTCCTTGGAAAGTTTCTGTAGAATGGCTTCCCGATCCCGTTTGATTTCATAGAAACCGGCCCATTTTGTGAAATCTTCCAGGTGTTCGCCGTCGTCCAGCAAGCCTTTTTGGTAGAGCGCGTAGAAGTCTTCCGAACTGAGCCAGTAATGGCGTTCGTAACGGCGCGTGATCTCGTCCGCCGCGCGCAAATCGTCGAGGATTTCGGTAATGGTGATTTTCTTGTCCATTCGACACCTTCCGTTCACTGTTGACTGATGACTGATGACTGATGACTGATGACTGATGACTGATCACTCCGCCCCAATTATACCCCGCCTCCCGGAACCACCCATGAACCTCTCCTCTCCCGTCTCCCCTCTCTCCTCTCCTCCCCCCACCCCCCTCACCTTCACCCACCTCCGCTTCCAGGCGCGCACCCTCACGCCGATCCGCCTCGGGGGCTACCAGGGACCGGAGCGTTTGCGGGATGCGCTGGCGCAGGTGATGTTGCGCGCCGTCTGCCCGGAGACATATCGCAGGGAGAGACCCTCGCCCGAGCACGCGGCGGTCTGTCCCGCCTGCTGGCTGCTGGCCGCGCAGACCGACCCCGGCGCGGCGCGCAGGGTCTACAGCCTCGCGGGTCCGCAACCGCCACTGGATGTGCTTGCGGCGGGTCAGCCCTTTGAATTTACGATCACCTTGTTTGGCGAGGGCTTTCGCTTCCTGCCGTATTTCGTGCTGGCGGCTTCGGCAATGGGCGATACGGGCGTGGGGCCAGGACGCGGCAGGTTCGAGATCGTGTCCATCCATGCGGTCAACCCACTCACGGGCGCGTCGCGCGCCATCCTTGCGGAGGGAGAAAAAGTCGTCAGGCCGACCGCGCTCCCCGTCGGCTGGGAAAACGCCCGGGCGGCCGCGCAGGCCCAGGTCAGGAACGCCTGCGCTGAGCGTAGTCGAAGCGACGCGGATATCCGCGTTCGGTTCCTCTCCCCCACGCGTTTGATCGAATCGGAATCCCTCGTCAAGGCGCCTGATTTCGGCATCTTCTTCCGCCGCTTGCTGGAGCGCGTGGACGAACTCAGTAAACAGCACAACGGCGGCGAGCGCCGTCCGCCCGAGGAAGTGACCGAACTCTACGCCCTCGCCGACCAGGTGCGGCTGGTGGAATGTTCCACGCAATGGATTGACCTGTGGGGGCCCTCTGGCCGCACGGGACGAGACACGCCCATGAGCGGGTTTGTCGGTTCGGCAGTCTATCGCTCGAAGCACTGGGAGAAGTTACTGCCGTGGCTTCTGTTGGGTCAGGGTGTGCAGGTCGGCAAGTTGACATCCAAGGGCAACGGCGTGTTTCAAGTTGATTTGGCTGGAAGGAATGGATATTGGGTGTAGCATGTTATTGCGAGGAACGAAGCAGTCTCCTCGTAATCGGGAGATTGCTTCGTCGAGTTCCCTCGCAGGCTCGGGACAGGCCTCGCAATGACATCATTGACAGGAGTTTGCTTCGACGGAAGAACACCGTCTCGCAATGACATGGCAAGGAGTCTCTATGATCGTCCAACATCTCGTTATTGACCAGTACGGCGCGTTTTTGGGCAAGCACAGCGAGCGGCTTATCGTTACCAAAGGCGATGAAAAACTTGCCCAGGCGCCGCTGATCCATTTGGAGTCGGTGGTGATCGCCAACCAGGGCGTGAGCCTGAGCGCCGAGGCGGTGCGCGAATGCACCGAGCGCGGCATCCCCATCTTCTTCATCAGCGGCACGGGGACGGCCTATGCCAGCCTTTATAGCGCGGGGCTGACCGGCACCGTCGCCACGCGCCGCGCCCAACTGGAAGCCTTCAAGGATGCGCGCGGCCTGCAACTGGTGCTGGCGTTCGGCATGGGCAAACTGCAAAACCAGTCCACCCTGTTGAAGTACATGGCGAAATACCGCAAGGAGGCCGACCCTGCGCTGTACGAGGAACTGCGGCTCTCCTCCGATGAGGTGCTCGATAACTTGATCGAGATGGAGCGCGTCAAGCAATATCCCGAATACCAGGACGGCACACTTACCGTGGACGCGCTGCGGATGGAACTAATGGGGATGGAGGGCCGCGCCGCGCAGAAGTACTGGAAGGCCGTCAAATTGACCCTGCCCGAAAGGTACGGGTTCCCGGGTCGGGTCGGACGGGGCGCGGCGGATCCCGTTAATTCGGCTTTGAACTACGGGTATGGGATCCTCTACGGCCAGATCGAGCGCAGCCTCGTGCTGGCGGGGCTGGACCCGTTCGCGGGCTTCCTGCACGTGGACCGCCCCGGCAAGCCGAGCCTCACATTGGATTTCATCGAGGAATTCCGTCCCGTCGTTGTGGACCGCACGATCTTCGGCCTCGCCAATAAAAATGTTTCCTTCGACTTCGACGAAAACAAAATGCTGACGAAGGAGACCCGCCGCGCGTTGGCAGACAAAGTCAATGAACGGTTGGATACCGAGGCCGCTTACGAAGGCAAACGCCATCCCCTGCGCGCCATCCTCCAGATGCAGGCGCGCCACCTGGCCACCTTCCTGCGCGGGGAACGGCAAAAATACGAGCCATTCCAGATGACGTGGTAGCGGCATGGCGAAAGACCCCAACCTGCTCCTCGTCTACGACATTCCCGACGATCGCAAGCGCACGAAGATCGCGGATGCCTGCCTGGATTACGGCCTGGACCGAATCCAGTTCAGCGCGTTTACGGGCTGGCTGTTGAACACCCAGCAGGAAGAGTTGTTCTTGAAAGTGAAGAAAATCCTTGGTAAGAAGCAGGGCAATATCCAAATGTTCCCTGTGTGCGCGGAGGATTGGGCGAAGCGCAAGATAATTGACCAGATGGAAGAGGAGAGAGGAAAGATGGAAGAAGAGGGAGGCGGGAAGAAAGAAGCAATAGGAAAGAAGGAGTCGAGGAATGATCGAACCGGTTGAAGTCGAGGCGCCGTTTCGGGTGGGCGATCTCAAGCAGTGGGTCTATTGTCCGCGCGTGTTGTATTATGTTATATGCCTCCCCAAAATCCGTCCGACGACTTACAAAATGGAGGCGGGCGTGGAGGCGGGAAAAAGCGAGGAAGGACGCGAGGAAAGAAGGTCGCTCCGCCTGTACGGATTGGCGGAGGGGCGCAGGGAGTTCGATGTTCCGCTGTCCTCCTCGCGTTACGGTTTGCGCGGCAGGACGGATTTGATCGTTTGGATTGACAATCCCCCACCGGGCGAATTCGTGGTCGTGGACTACAAATTATCGGATATCGCGGGCGAGCACTTCAAACTGCAACTCATGGCCTATGCATTATTGATCGAGGAAATGTCCGGGCGAAAGGCAAAATGCGGATATCTTTACTTCATTTCCAAAAGGCGGGCGGAGGAGGTAAAATTCACGCAAGCGTTGCGCGAAAAACTGCTGCGGACGCTTGAGTCGATGCACCGCATGTTGCATACCGAGATCATGCCCGAGCCGACGCCGAACCGTAACAAATGCCTGGCCTGTGAATTTAGAAGGTTTTGCAACGATGTGGTATGAGAGGGAAGAGCGAGGAGACAGGATGGTTTCGCAAATAAGGCTTGTTTTTCGACAAAGCGCGGCTTGCGAAAAAAGCAGAGAAAGAGATGTAAATCGAACCGCTGTATGCAGAAAAAATGTCCCCAGGAAGGTCTGAGAGGCTCGCAACACAGCAAAAGTTTGCCTACTATGGATTTTTTCGCTTGAACGAATGGACTTGAACCCACCATCGATCCGCTGAGGATACTGAAACCTGAGACCGCGGTCTCGATGAACTCGACCACCGCAAGCTTGAACCCACCATCGATCCGCTGAGGATACTGAAACTGCTTTGGATGATGTGCGTTCATTCACAATCTCTATCTTGAACCCACCATCGATCCGCTGAGGATACTGAAACTCCAACATGCGCGTCATCTGCTCGAACGCAGACTCGACTTGAACCCACCATCGATCCGCTGAGGATACTGAAACTTTCCCTGGTCTCGATACGGCGGACGAACACCGCCTACTTGAACCCACCATCGATCCGCTGAGGATACTGAAACACTACTACAATATTTTGGAGGCGCGAAGTGAGTGAACTTGAACCCACCATCGATCCGCTGAGGATACTGAAACTAGCGGACGCCGCGCAAGATCTGCGCCTTCTGGAGCGTCTTGAACCCACCATCGATCCGCTGAGGATACTGAAACATTCTGAAACGGATATGCTGGCATCCTCGGCCTCCAACTTGAACCCACCATCGATCCGCTGAGGATACTGAAACCAATTGTGTACGGTTTGAACGACATCAAGATCACGAACTTGAACCCACCATCGATCCGCTGAGGATACTGAAACCTGGTACGAATGAGATTGCCCTCAATATTGAGCCGCCTTGAACCCACCATCGATCCGCTGAGGATACTGAAACTTAACTGGACTGCATCGGCTGAGGATATGCGGGCGACTTGAACCCACCATCGATCCGCTGAGGATACTGAAACGTCTCGCCGCTGAACGTTTCGAAATACAAGCGGTCACTTGAACCCACCATCGATCCGCTGAGGATACTGAAACTCTGTGCCACTCAATACCCAAGCCGCCTTGTAGCGATCTTGAACCCACCATCGATCCGCTGAGGATACTGAAACTCTGCAGTTTTGGCTTTCAGCCACTCCCAGCCCTGACTTGAACCCACCATCGATCCGCTGAGGATACTGAAACACAGGTTATCTTCCACCTCGCGCCACTTGTCGCAGGCTTGAACCCACCATCGATCCGCTGAGGATACTGAAACGTGATGAGCATTTCGCACGGGCTGTATAAGATGGCGCTTGAACCCACCATCGATCCGCTGAGGATACTGAAACTCCCCAAATGCGACGGAGAGCGCGTCGAATTTGGGGCTTGAACCCACCATCGATCCGCTGAGGATACTGAAACTTTCGCGACGCGGGACAACCTGTTCAGGCTGGACGTCTTGAACCCACCATCGATCCGCTGAGGATACTGAAACACAGTCGCATCCCAGGTTGGTATTTGCAATGCTTAACTTGAACCCACCATCGATCCGCTGAGGATACTGAAACTGCAATCGCGACGCTTGCCACCCCCCACTGTCCCAAACTTGAACCCACCATCGATCCGCTGAGGATACTGAAACGCCGATGAAAAACACCTGCAACCGCAGAAGAGCCCTCTTGAACCCACCATCGATCCGCTGAGGATACTGAAACGAATATAAATCGGCGGGCGGGTCGCTTTGGGCGCAAACTTGAACCCACCATCGATCCGCTGAGGATACTGAAACTCAAAGATGCCATGATTTAGCCTCTGAAAATGTCCTGCTTGAACCCACCATCGATCCGCTGAGGATACTGAAACTCACCCGCGAATGACGCACCAGGTAAAAGGCACCCGCTTGAACCCACCATCGATCCGCTGAGGATACTGAAACGCAGGTTGAATGTCCGCGCCGCGATTACCTCAGGCAACTTGAACCCACCATCGATCCGCTGAGGATACTGAAACATCTAACCCTCCTGCTCCAATCGCCGCCGCACCGCATCTTGAACCCACCATCGATCCGCTGAGGATACTGAAACTTCTTTACTGCAAACGACGAGGGCAATACAGAGAGACTTGAACCCACCATCGATCCGCTGAGGATACTGAAACCAAATCAAAACCCATCTGGTGCGGGCAGATTTCCGCCTTGAACCCACCATCGATCCGCTGAGGATACTGAAACTGGTCAACTGGGCGAGCGTCCGCATGGCCGCGCCTGCTTGAACCCACCATCGATCCGCTGAGGATACTGAAACCCGTAGCGTTCTTCGCAAACTCGCCACGCGGCCCACCTTGAACCCACCATCGATCCGCTGAGGATACTGAAACATCTGAGCTCGTTCGGTCGTCTCCCGATCAGGACCAGCTTGAACCCACCATCGATCCGCTGAGGATACTGAAACTTCTTCAATTCGCATTTGCACTTCGCGCATCGTTGCTTGAACCCACCATCGATCCGCTGAGGATACTGAAACTGGCTACTATGCAAGCCTATCGGTTTCTGGGTTGGTTCTTGAACCCACCATCGATCCGCTGAGGATACTGAAACTGTCTCCATTCGGTTTCACAGAGCGCATCCGCACTTTCTTGAACCCACCATCGATCCGCTGAGGATACTGAAACTGTCCGAAAGGATCTCCGCCACTTTGAAGTGCAATTCTTGAACCCACCATCGATCCGCTGAGGATACTGAAACTTTTCCCAAGTAATCTTCTCCTCCACCTCGTCCCCACTTGAACCCACCATCGATCCGCTGAGGATACTGAAACTTGCCATTCTTCCGCGCCCTGGGATGCTCTTGCAGGCTTGAACCCACCATCGATCCGCTGAGGATACTGAAACTTCACGGATACCGCCACTTTCATTCCAACCATTCAACTTGAACCCACCATCGATCCGCTGAGGATACTGAAACTCGGACTGGCCATCTCCGCCGAGAAGTATGGCTCGAACTTGAACCCACCATCGATCCGCTGAGGATACTGAAACGTCGTCCCAACCCCCAGCCGCGCGATGGACGACGCTCTTGAACCCACCATCGATCCGCTGAGGATACTGAAACTTGGTGACGGCCGCCACTTTGGCGCTCTCGCGAACTTGAACCCACCATCGATCCGCTGAGGATACTGAAACACTATGGTCAACGGATGTGAAACGGATAAACGGATCTTGAACCCACCATCGATCCGCTGAGGATACTGAAACGTATCCGTCGCAGTCTGCGGCAGGTTGCGAAGCGCGTCTTGAACCCACCATCGATCCGCTGAGGATACTGAAACGTCTCCTGCGTCTCGAACCCCTTCCCGTCTGCCCGAACTTGAACCCACCATCGATCCGCTGAGGATACTGAAACCTTCTTCCTCTTGCTTTCGGTGACGGCGGCGGTCTGCTTGAACCCACCATCGATCCGCTGAGGATACTGAAACCGCCGCGCCGAATAACAATGCTCTGCTCATTCTCGCCTTGAACCCACCATCGATCCGCTGAGGATACTGAAACTTGATGGTGGGTTTGCCAATCTCGCCATATTTGAATGCTTGAACCCACCATCGATCCGCTGAGGATACTGAAACCCTTCCCCCCGCTAACCTTCCACTTCGGCTTCGGGAACTTGAACCCACCATCGATCCGCTGAGGATACTGAAACTGGCAATATGACGGGGTGGCACAGTGTCACCCCTAATCTTGAACCCACCATCGATCCGCTGAGGATACTGAAACATCCTGGCAATGGGTGCGGCATCCATCAAGGCGGCAAGCTTGAACCCACCATCGATCCGCTGAGGATACTGAAACAATGCACGATGTACGGTCTAGCCGCCTTTAACCATCTTGAACCCACCATCGATCCGCTGAGGATACTGAAACGAACGCTGATAAAAATAGATCGTGATCGGCGTCTGCCTTGAACCCACCATCGATCCGCTGAGGATACTGAAACGGGTTCGCGTGGTTGAGATCCATGCCGAAGGGCGTGCTTGAACCCACCATCGATCCGCTGAGGATACTGAAACAATAAAATGCTCGAACAGCCAGCCGCCTGTCGTATACTTGAACCCACCATCGATCCGCTGAGGATACTGAAACCGTCACCCGCAACTATGTTGGGAGCGAGGCGTATGCGCTTGAACCCACCATCGATCCGCTGAGGATACTGAAACATCTCCATGGCTTTTGCTTTGGTCGCTGTCATCGTCCTTGAACCCACCATCGATCCGCTGAGGATACTGAAACCAAATCCAACAGCACGTTCACCGACACCACTACCGACTTGAACCCACCATCGATCCGCTGAGGATACTGAAACAGGATATGCGCGTGGAGATGGCAGGCGGACGCGCTTCTTGAAC
>DAOUMJ010000114.1:0-16114 GCA_034411715.1 Anaerolineales bacterium
ATACCGGAACTGCATCAATTGCGTGGCATGTTCATGCTTGTTCATGCTCCCAGTTTGATACAGTTCCTCTTCTTTGTCAAATTTTGTCTAAAGTCCAATAAGAAGTACCGCAAGATTTATCTTGCGCGGGCGGGGCAACATGAATGTTGCTAAGAAGTACCGCAAGATTTATCTTGCGCGGGCAGGGCAACATGACTGTTGCGGTACTAACCTGCAAACTCGAACGTGGGCAGGCCCTCGGTCTGCGTCTGGATTTGGAATACGCCGCCCGAAAGCGGGTTTTGCGCCAGCGCCGATTCGTCCAGGCCGACTCGGGCGGTGGTGACGTACAGGATGTCGCGCCGCGCGCCGCCGAAGACGCATGACGTGACGTGCGGCGCGGGGACGACGATCTCCGCCTCCTTCTGACCCGTGAGCGGATTCCACCTCGCGACGCGTGACCCGCCCCACAGCGCGATCCACAACCGTCCCTCCATGTCGCTGGTCATCCCATCGGGCCAGCCCACGGACTCGGGAACTTCGATCACGACGCGCGGGTTGGCGATGTCCCCCGTGTCGAGATCGTAATCGAAGGCGCGGACTAGTCGAGTCGGCGTGTCAATGTAATAAAAGGTTTTGTAATCGGGGCTCCAGGCGAGGCCGTTGGAGATTGTGACGCCATCCAACAGTTTGCGCGGCGGTTTGCCTGCCTCGAGGGAATACAAATTTCCGCTGGGAGATTTTTCGTTCATGTTCATCGTTCCCGCGAAGAGGCGTCCGGCCGGGTCGCATTTGCCGTCGTTGAAGCGGTTGGAGGCGGGTTCGCTCACAGACGCGAGAAATGTTCGTGGCGGAATGCCATCGCCTGCACTCGCGCCAGACGCAAGTGTCCGCGCCGCGCCCCACTCCAACGTCACGAAAGAGGCGCGCAGCGCGGCGACCAGGCCTCCCATTCGGCGCGGGGCGGCGCATCCGACGGTTTCGTCCAATTGCAGAACGATATCGCGGCCGTCCTGAAAGGCGTGGATGCGTTTGGCGAGGATGTCCACCCAATACAGCGTTTGGGTTTTCGCGTCCCAGGCGGGGCCTTCGCCGAGGGCGGCGCGCGCGTCGAGGAGGAGTTCGGCCTGCATTAGAACCAATCGCGTTTGACGAAGATGAACATGGCGAGGGTGGTGAGCGTCAGCGAAAAGCCCAATACGAAAATGAAAGCAAATGGCGACTCGGCCAGGGGGAGATCCACGTTCATGCCGTAGAACGAGGCGACGATGGTCGGCAGGTTGAGGACGATGGTGAGGGCGGCCAGGGCTTTCATCACGCCGTTGAGGTTGTTGGAAATGATGGAGGCGAAGGCGTCCATCATACCCGCCAGGATTTCGGTGGCGATGCTGGTCATCTGGATGGCCTGCTGGTTTTCGGTCAGCACGTCTTCGAGCAGGTCGGCGTCCTCCTCGTATTGGTTGAAGAGCTTCATGCGCTGGACGCGTTCCATCATCACTTCGTTGGAGCGGAGCGCGGTGGAAAAATAGGTGAGGGATTTCTGGTATTTGACCAGTTCGAGCACTTCGCGGTTGCGCGTGGATTTTTGCAACTGGTCTTCCACGGCTTCCACGGTCTTGTTGATGGCGCGCAGGTGGGCAAGGTAGCGGATGGCGGTCTCGAGAAATACGTATAACACGAAGCGGTAGCGTTTGCCGGTTCGCAGGTGGCGGTACTTGCCGTTCAACAGGGGCTTGAGGATGTCGGTTTCGTAGCGGCAGACGGTGACGATGACGCCGTCCACGATGATGATGCCGAGCGGAATGGTGGCGTAGGGAACGTCCACGTTTTCGCCCTGGAAATGCGGAATACGCAAAAGGATGAAAGTGTAGCCCTCGTCCTCGTCGCGTTCGATGCGCGCCATTTCGTCGAGGTCGAGGGAATAGTTTATGAGGTCGGGATGGATCTCGATCTTCTCGGTCAGGTAGGCGATCTCTTCGGGTGTGGGGTCCGCCGCGTTGATCCACGAGCCGGTGGTCGGGGAGTCCAATTGGATGAGTCCGCCCTCGCTGGTTTTGTAGAAGTTGATCATAACGGCCTCCTGCCGAAATCTCATCGCGCAGGAGGCGCGGGGCATCCTACGGGATGGGTGGTATACGAAGCAATGCGTACCATCCGCCTATTAAGGGCGGCTGTTTATCGTCGGTGTCGGAACGTTCGCTCTCGGATTCGGGGTACATCGTTTCCTTGCCATGCCACCGGTCTGATGGCGGGGCTATTTTACGCCCGTTGCGCGGATTAATACAGGGGAGAACAGGCAGTTCATCCAAATTCCATCCGCACTGCGCCGCCCATCGGGATGGTTTTCCCCTCCTCCTGTTTCGGCAATGGCAACAGCACGTGGAATTTGCTGCCGGGAAATCTGGCCTCATCGTGACCGGCGCTTATCACCCAGATTCTTCCGCCGTGCGCCTCCACGATGCCTTTCGAGAGCGCCAGTCCCAGCCCCGCGCCGCCGCCTTTGAAGCGGCTCTTGCTGGTGGAATGTTTGCCCAGTTCGCCCGGCTGGTAGAACTTGGTGAAGATGAGATCGTGAAAGTCGGGGTCCACGCCCACGCCCGTATCGGCGACGATGATCTCCACGCCGCCGTTGGGCAGGTCAATCTGGTTGGGCGGCGCGAGCAACCCCGTGATGTGAATGGCTCCCTTGTTGGGAGTGAATTTGATGGCGTTGTTGACGAGATGCGAAAAGACCTTGCGGAGGATGTTCGGGTCGGCGCGCACTGTGGGCAGGGCGGGCAGTTCGAGAGTCAGCGAGAGGCGGCGGTCGGCGAGGGGCTTCTTGAGGCTGTTGCACACGTCCCGCACGAGCGCGGCCGCGTCCACGGGCTGGATGTGGAGTTGCAGGGCGCGCGCGTCGATCTGGGCAATGTCGAACATCGAGTCCATGATCTCGTGCAGGCGCAGGGCGCTTTTGTGGAGGGAGGAGATGACCTGTTTGATGTTGTCGTCGAGGGCGTCGTCTTCGAGCAGCATTTCGATGTAGCCGCGCATCACGGTGAGCGGGGTGCGGAGTTCGTGCGAGGCGATGGAGATGAAATCGCTTTTGGTCTGGTCGAGGCGCTCCAGGTCGCGGTTGGCCTTGTCGAGGTCGCGGTAGGCCATGCTCAACTGGTTGTTGAGTTTGAGCAGGTTTTCCACCAGGCGCGCGTTTTCGAGCGCGACGGCCGTCTGGTTGGCGAGCGCGGCCACAGTGACGAGGTCGTCCTCGCTGAAGCGCTGTCCCGAAAGTTTCGCGCCGAGGGCGAGCAGGCCGATCCAGCGGCGGTTGGCGAAGATCGGCGCGTAGACCTCGGTGTCGAGACGCTTGAACCATTCGCGTTCGAGGCGGCCGACGCCCTGGAACGTTTGCAGCAGGTCGAGGTCGAATTGGAGGAGCGGCTTTCCGTCCCGCGCCAGATGGACGGCAATGGGGTGCGTTTCGTCCAGCAAAAGGGGCAGGATCTGGCGCTCGCCGTCGGCGCGGGCGGCGCGCAGGCGGTGGACGCGGCGCCCGGCCGCGGCGGTTTCGGTATCCACGAGGAAGAGGAAGCCGCGTTGGAGGCCCATGGATTCGATGATCAGCCCCACGGCCATGTCGGCGAGTCTCTGCACGTCGAGGATGTTGCTGATCGATTCGCTGTATTGATGAAGGGTGCGGCCCGCGTCGGTGACCTGGATATTGAGGATGGCGTCCACCAGGCGCTGGACGAGGCCGAGCAGAGGCGTGAAGAGCAGCGCCAACAGGAGAGCGATGGCCGCACCGATGACGAGCGGATTGTAATTGGGCGCGGCGCGAAACAGCGGCTGGACGCCGAGCGTGCTGGCAAGATAGAAGGCCACGATCAACAGGGTGGTGATGAGATAGATGAGCGTGCGGCGCAGGATCAGGCGCGAGTCGGGGAGATTGTGGGTCAACACCACGTAGCCCATGATGATGGCGGCCGCCAGCCGCAACGGGTTGCCGATGACGGGCGCGCCGCCCAACACGAACAGGTCGTTGACGACCAGCAGCACAAGAATGGGGAACCAGTACGAGAGCCGGTTGCGATGCAGCGGCTGTCGCAGCGAACGGAGCGCGCCGAGCAGGCTGCCGATGGCGCCGATCGTGAACGTCAACCAGCCGAGGATGGCCCAGCCGAGCGAGAGTCCCTCGCGAGGCAGCATCACGCGCCCGTTCGTCCAGACGATTTCGGGAAATTGGATGGAATTGGAATCCAGCGCGGCCAGGCCGAGCGCCCAAACGACGCCGACAACCAGCCATGTCCAGCCTTCGCGGCGCAGGAAGGCGCGCACGATCAGCGCCAGCAAAAACGCAAGGAAGAGCGCGCCGAAGATCGCCAGGTTCAGGAAGCCCCGCTCGTCCGTCTGCGGAAAAAATCCGCCGCGCCAGAAGGCCTCGCCCACCTGCAGCCCAAGCGCAACCAGCGCATACACTCCCACCAGCGTCGCTGGAAACTCCTGCCCGCCTCGACGGCGAAACGCGCCGACCAGAACCGCGAGGTAGAGCGCGGCTCCCAAAAGGATCACCACGAAGGTGATGAACTCCGAAGTGAAGGCGGGCATGTGTGAGGAGTATACTCCAAAACCCCCGCCGTCGGCTTTGCGGTATCATTAGGCCATGAACGACCGCTGCCTCTCCCGCCGCGCCCGCGACCGTTTCGCGCTCGAACGATTGCGCTTCGACGACATCGCCGCCGCGCGAAAAATCGCCGCGCAGATGAACGTTTCCGCAGGCGACCTGTACGCGCTGGGACTGATTGACGAAGCGTTGCGGATTTTGTTGGCGCGTCACGCGCCGCCCGAGCAATTTTCACGGGCCGCCTCTTTCCTGGACGGGAGGCTGGGCGCGGCCCCGATGCGCGCCACCCAGCTGACGTTTGTTTCCGCGTTCCCGACGCCGCCAATCTATCGCGGCGAGTTGACACCCGATGAATACCTCGCCTTTGATGAAGCGGACTCCAAAGTCTCCAGACTTTGGAGCGAGACCCAACGACTGGAGTCGTTGGAGTCCGAAGCCCCCGCCCTCACCCCCGGCCCCGCTTCCGCCCTCACCCCCGGCCCCGCTTCCGCCCTCACCCCCAGCCCCTCTCCCGATTACGGGAGAGGGGAGCAAGACTCCCCTTCCTTTGAAGGGAAGGGGCCGGGGGTTAGGTCGCTCGAGGAACTTTTGCTCGTCAACGTCCACAACACCAACCCCGCCGCGGAGCCGTTGGTGGAATTGTTCGATGACAAACCGCTGGAGAAAACCGCATACGAGAAGATGATTGGCGAGTTGGAGGAGTACTTCCGTCAAATTTCGAATGCCGAAGGTCGTGGAGAATCATTGGTTGACATTCTGCGCGCGCCGGCGCAGGCTTCGCCTTATTCGTTGGAAGGGCAGTTGGAGTTCATCATCAAAAAGTGGGGCGCGGTGTTGGGCGAGGAGTTCGTGTTGAGACTTTTGCGCGCCATGGACTTTGTGCGCGAGGATGTCATTCGTAAACAAGGCCCCTCGGATTTCAAACCGACGGCCGAAGTGCCAACCTATTTTGGTTATCCCGAATACGAAAGATACAGTCCCGACAAAGAATGGATGCCGCGACTCGTTTTGATTGCGAAGAATGCCTACGTTTGGCTCGATCAACTTACCAAAAAATATCAGCGGAATATTTCGACTCTCGACCAAGTTCCCGATGAAGAATTGGATACCCTCGCCAAACGCGGCTTCACAGGTCTATGGCTGATCGGTTTGTGGGAGCGGAGTCGTGCTTCGCAGAAAATCAAACAACGCATGGGACAGCAGGACGCGGTCGCTTCGGCGTATTCGCTGAATAGTTACGACATCGCAAACGATCTCGGCGGCTGGGGCGCGCTGGAGAATCTGCGTTACCGCGCGTGGCAGCGCGGCATTCGTCTCTCCGCGGATATGGTTCCTAATCACATGGGCATTGACTCGAAGTGGGTCATCGAACATCCCGATTGGTTCCTGTCCGTTGACCAGCCGCCTTATCCATCGTACACGTTCAACAGCGATAACCTGATGGATGATTCGCATGTTGGCATTATTCTCGAAGACCATTACTACGATCACTCCGATGCGGCGGTGGTTTTCAAACGCTTCGACGCCAACACGGGCGATGTCCGCTACATTTACCACGGCAACGACGGCACGTCCTTCCCGTGGAATGACACGGCGCAACTGAACTATCTCAAAGCCGAGGTGCGCGAAGCCGTCATTCAAACGATCCTGCACGTGGCGCGCAACTTCCCCATCATCCGCTTCGACGCGGCGATGACGCTGGCGAAGAAACACGTCCAGCGCTTGTGGTTCCCCGAACCAGGCGCGGGCGGCGCGATCCCTTCGAGGGCGGAGCGCGGCCTCACGAGGTCCGAGTTTGAAGCGGCCATGCCCGAGGAGTTTTGGCGCGAGGTCGTGGACCGCGTCGCGGCGGAAGTCCCCGATACGTTACTGCTCGCGGAGGCGTTCTGGCTGATGGAGGGATACTTCGTCCGCACGCTGGGCATGCACCGCGTCTACAACTCCGCGTTCATGCACATGCTGCGCGACGAGGACAACGCCAAGTATCGCATGGCGATCAAGAACACGCTGGAGTTCGACCCGCGCATTTTGCAGAGATACGTTAACTTCATGAACAACCCAGATGAAAAGACCGCCGTCGAGCAGTTCGGCAAAGCGGACAAATATTTCGGCGTGTGTGTGTTGCTCTCAACGTTGCCTGGCCTGCCGATGTTCGGGCATGGACAGGTGGAGGGCCTCCACGAAAAATATGGGATGGAGTATCGCCGCGCCAAATGGGACGAGACGCCCGACGAGGGTTTTGTCCGCTACCACGAGCAGATCATCTCGCCGTTGCTCCATCGCCGCCGCGTCTTCGCGGGCGTGGAGAATTTTATGTTGTACGATTTGTTTACGCCAGAGGGGAACGTGGATGAGAATGTGTTTGCGTATTCAAACATGACCAGCGGATATGAAGCGGATAAGCGGATGGAGGAGCGAGGGCTGGTGATTTACCACAACAAGTTCGCGGATACGCGCGGGTGGATACGGATGTCTGCGGCATATTTGGAGAATGGACAGTTACGGCAGAAGTCGCTGGCGGAAGGGTTGGGATTGCCGAGCGATGGCTATGTCATTTTTCGCGATGGGATCACCAACCTGGAATATATTCGCTCGTGCCGCGAGATGGCGGAAAAGGGAATGTATGTGGAGTTGGGCGCGTATAAGTGTCACACGTTTTTGGATTGGAGGACAGTGGACGGTGGACAGTGGACGGAGGTTTGTAAGGCGTTGAATGGAAACGGTGTGCCTTCTATGCAAGCCAAATTCGATGAGATGTTTGGCGTGAAAGAGGAAGCGAAGGTTGAAGATGCGGCGGAAGAAAACGTAAAACGTAAAACGAAGAAATCTGTCACCAAAAAAGCTACCGCTGAGAAAAAGAGCGCGAGCAAAAAATCCGTAACGAAGAAGGCCTTAAAAACCAAGACAACAGGACAAAAGAAAGGTGGAGTGAATGACCACAAAAGAAAAACTAAGTCGACTTGATAAATTTTCACTTATCACAGGTGTTATCGGCTGAGCCTTGGCCTGCATTGGGACTTGGCCTCCTAGTAAGTCTAACAGTTTCTCAATACTCTACGTTCTTTGCCCTTGTACTGGATAGATTCTTTCGTTAAATCGGCCTACATTTTTATTCGATGAAAAGTCGTCAACTGTGATAAAATTTTACCGACAGGTGAAAAATGAGTAAAAAAAGTAAACCCCGTTTGCCTCGAAACGAACAATCAATGCAAACCGTAAATCTCAAAGAATTAATGTCGAATGCAGTTGACGGTTCGCCAGGCCAGAATCTATACGCTAATCACGCGCAATTTGTGATCAGTGATAAAGAGGTACTCATTGACCTGTACTTTGTAGGTTTCTCTTACAATGCGAAAGTTGAGGCGGTCTTTTTGCAACGTGTGGTTATTCCTCATACGCTTGCCAAAGGTTTTGCGACAGGATTGGCGAATGCCATTGCTAGTTATGAAAGTGGGCAAGGCGTAATCCTACCCAATCAACGTCAGCCGTTATCTGATGACAAAATCACAATTTGGCCATGAACATAACATCTGCTGGATACCGATTTACTTCTTCTCGACCCGACATTCGAGAAATCTTTCCTTTGAAGCCTATTGTAAAGGGAGAGTCCATTCGGCTTACCACAATGCCAATTTTTTGGACAGACTCTGGTGTCCCCACCATCTCTCCGAAGAATGGCGCTCATCGTACTGCTCGTTACACTGAGGATCTTGAAATTCTTGCAATGAGCGATGAGGAATATCTTGCCGCATTGGGAGCATTAGGCGGGATCTGGGCAGACAGGGATGATATTTCCGATAATTGGCTCGAAGAAATTCGCGACGAGTGGGATAAACGACTGGATGGCCTTTATGGCAATCCCAACGAAGCCCCCGACTCATCTCTTTGATACAACGGTCTTTATTGACCATTTTCGCGGCAAAAGCAAACAGGTCGAGACGTTGCTGAAAAATGCTGCCAGTGGAAATGTTGCTGGAAGCATTTCAGTTATTACGAGCGCGGAATTATGGCGCGGCGTTTGCACGCGAACAGATGAACATGCACATCGCCTCATCATATCCCCGTTTGTTCGCCTGTCTATAGATCATGAACTGGCAATTCGGGGAGGCGAATTGGCATGTCTGTGTAAAAAACATGGGTTTACGGTCAGCATTCCCGATGGGTTGATCGCCGCGACTGCTGAAAGACACAATTTAATTATCGTAACTGGAAATCCTTCGCATTTTGAGAATATCAAAATGTTTGCCAACTTGAGAATCGAGTCATACTAGATATTAAAAAAGTTCATCATCATCCCTCCGCCTTTTTGAAACATCCCTGACACTTGTAGATTCAGGGACGTTTGTTTTGGTTGCTGGTTGAGTTCGGCGCGGCGGTGGGGGAGGGAGTCACGGGGATGCCGAGGGCGCGTCCGCAGGCGGCGAGGAAGGTCGCGCCGAGGGAGAGCAGGGTCGCTTTGAGGAAGTCGCGGCGGGAGAGGTTTTGGTTTTGGGACATGGCGCAAGTAATCAACTCATGTCGCGGTTATACGTTTATTCGTAAGCTTTGCTTCTATGCCGAACGGTGATAACGTCCACTTTCCGTTCGTTGTCATAAATGGCGTAAATCACGCGATAATCGCCAATACGGATTCGCCAAAGCAATTTCTCGCCTTTCAACTTGCGGCAGCCTTCGGGGCGCGGTTCTTTTGCCAGCGCCGCGATCTTCGGAAAAATACGGTTGACCAAACCGCTGTTCAGCGCTTCCAATTCCTTGCGGGCGGAGCGCGCAAAAACAACGGCGTAATCAGCCATCGAGTTTGCCTTGTTTTTTCAGCAGTTCCTTCACAGATTCAAGGGTCTCGCGCGGTTCTTTTGCGCGGGCGCGGGCAGTGAGAATATCGTAAAAATCCTCCCAGACTTCCCCGTATTTTTTCAAATCAATCAAAACCGCGACTTGTTGTCCTTTGTCGTTGGTGACGTATTGAATACCTTCCATGATGTTACTCCTTCAGATAAATCGGAAGACTTTTCAGAGTATACCACCGACAATTTGAGGTTGGCGCGGCGGTAGCGGAGGGAGTGGCGGGGATGCCGAGGGCGCGTCCGCAGGCGGCGAGGAAGGTCGCGCCGAGGGAGGCAAGGGTCAATTTGAGGAAGTCGCGGCGGGACAAGTTTTTATTTTGAGACATGGAGTCCCTCCCAGGGATTACGTCAAGTCCTTTTCTTCGAGCCCCGCTACTTTCAAGAAATGGCGCAACAATCCGATTTTCAACGATTGGTTTCCGTGGATGGGAATTGAAATGCGCTCGATCTGTCCTGGCCTGCCGTAAACGTGATGACTTCCTTTGACACGCAAAAGTTGCCATCCGCGTTTTTCAAGAATCTTTGCAAACTCCGCCCCAGAAACGGCTTTCATACGGCAACTTCCAACACCTGCGAGTCTTTGGTCATTTCATACGGTTCCACGTCCACGGAAAGGCAGGCTTCAATGGCTTCTTGAACATTTGCCATGAGTTCGGTCATGGTTTCGCCCTGTGTCCCGCAACCAGGAATGGCGGGAACCTCTGCCCAATATCCGCCTTCTTCGGCGTGGTGAACGATTACTTTTAATTTCATTCGAGCCTCCAAGTTTTCTTTGCCTTGTGTTCCGCCACCGCCTCATCCGCGAGGGCAGAAAGCATGTCGCTGGATTTGGCAAACAATACCGCCCAACGCTTTTCAGAGCGCAACTCTTCCTGAACCCACGCCACGAATTCATTTTGGTCCGCGGGAGGAAGTTTTTTGATTTCAGAAATGGCTAACTCTAATTGGGTCATGGGATTACTCCTTGCTCGATTCAGAGTATACCACCGACAATATATGGGTTCGGCGCGGCGATGGGGTAAGGGGTCACGGTAATGCCGAGGGCGCGTCCGCAGGCGGCGAGGAGGGTCGCGCCGAGGGAGAGCAGGGTCGCTTTGAGGAAATCGCGGCGGGAGAGGTTGGGGTGATCGTTGCCCATTTCAGTTCTCCTCGAGGTCTGCTGGCTTTGGTTATTGAGTTTGCAACCGTCCCAGTCTCGGCGCGGGGACGCCGTACAACATCCCCTCGGCACTGATGTCCTCGTCAATGTCAGGCCAGTGGACGCCCTGTCCATCGCCCATGATCTCGTAATTTTTACGCTGTTGCGGAGTGGCCTCGGTCAACCGCCACGACCAGACGAGAGGCACGCTGATCGTGCGTCCATCGGTCAAGTGGGCGATGATAGAGTCGTCGGTCACTTCGATGGTTTGAATTCTAGTTTCAAGCTTGACCACAGTGTTCATACCAAGCCTCAACAATCTTGTCGTGATAATCGTTAATCAGTTCGCGAATGCGATTCAACTCAGAAGGCGAATATCCGTGATTCTGGCTCAACGTGGTTGGGTCGAGCCAGAATTTGCAAAGCATGTTTTCGCGTTTCACATGCACGTGGACCGGTTCATGACAGTCGAAACTGTAGAAAAAGAACCGATAGGGTCCAGGAATTCCTTTGACGGTTGGCATAGTATTTCCTGTTGGGAGTATACCATTGCTACTTTATATTACCGCCGCTGAGGAGGAAGTCACGGGGATGCCGAGGGCGCGTCCGCAGGCGGCGAGGAGGGTCGCGCCGAGGGAGAGCAGGGTCGCTTTGAGGAAATCGCGGCGGGAGAGGTTGGGGTTTGGGGACATGGGTTACAGACCCAGAGTATGTCGGAGCGCCTTGTCCACTTCATCCATCGGGATTTTGCCGATCACGCGGTCTATGCCAATTAAGGAGACGGTGGCGAGATTGTCGGTCATCACAACGGAATCCGTAAGCAAGCCCGATTCTTTTCCAGCAGTGGAGTCCAGTTTGATTAATACGCGGCTTGGATGATTTGCCCGAAATAGGCGGCTGGTGATCATCGCCACCACAACCTGCGGCAAGTCGCTTTCGAGATTGTCCGTTTGAACGACCAGCGCAGGGCGCGGTTTAGCCGTTCTCAAATCCGAATGCGGGAAGAGAACCAAGACGATATCGCCGCGCTTAAGTTTGGGCGGGGTAGTTGTCATAGACGCTCATTTCGGGGCTGTCCCACTCTTCTGCGAAAGAGGCGAGTTGTGTGCGCAATTCACTAGCCTGTTCTTCATTGATTCCGCGGGCGTGCAAGTCAACCCCTTCGCCGCCGAGGAATGTGACGATCACGGGCGTCTCATTGGGAATATCGGCGGGATTGTTTCTGAGGATGATCCTGCCGTCGCGATACACACCTTGTAAAGTCGTTAACATGGTTACTCCTTGCTCGATTCAGAGTATACCACTGACAATGTTCGAGGTTGACGCAAGGGTGGGGGAGGGGGTCACGGTAATGCCGAGGGCGTGTCCGCAGGCGGCGAGGAGGGTCGCGCCGAGGGAGAGCAGGGTCGCTTTGAGGAAGTCGCGGCGGGAGAGGTTGGGGTTGCCCATGTCGGATGCTCCTGAATGTCTGTGGTCATTGTAGCATGGAAAAACTTCGGCAGTCCGTTGTGAACGCGGGTATAATTTCTTCAATGAAATCGCTGGAGCAAGTCCGCCGTCAACTGGCCGCTGGAGAGTTCGAGTTTTCCCGTCATGCTTTGAGGCGTGCAGTGGAACGAAATATCTCCGACGAAGAAATTCGCCGGGCGGCAGGAAATGCCCAGCTGATCGAAGACTATCCTGAAGACAAGTATTCGCCGAGTTGCCTGATATTTGGTCTGACAGAGGCGAATCGTCCGCTCCATTTGCAGGTTTCGTATGCCGAGACGCCGATGGTCAGGATCATCACGCTTTATGAACCCGACCCTGATGAATGGATCGAGTTTAGAGTACGGAGGTAGCCATGTTCAAATGTCACGTTTGCGGTTCGACCGAATCGCGCAAAGAATTCGTGAGCGAAGTTTTTCATATTGACGGCAGACCCGTTCTGGTGGAAAACATTCCCGCGCAAGTATGCGCGCGCTGCGGCGAGGAGGTTTTTTCCCGTCAGACTACGGAGAAGGTGCGACTACTTGTTCACGGAAAGGCCAGGCCAGTCAAGTCTGTGCAAATGGATGTGTTTGCGTACGCGTGAACATGTGACCACAAATCAAAACATCCCTGAAGTTTCTGGCTTCGGGGACGTTTTTTGTCTTCATACATTTCTGTCATGTTTTGCTGGTCGAGGTTGGCGCGGTGGTGGGGGAAGGAGTCACGGGGATACCGTGGGCGCGTCCGCAGGCGGCGAGGAAGGTCGCGCCGAGGGAGGGCAGGGCCGCTTTGAGGAAGTCGCGCCGAGGGGACGCCGTACAACGTCCCCTCGGCGCTTGCGTTGCTGCGGCGCGGCTTTGGTCAATCGTCGCCGGTTTGTTGCTTTGCAACACGGTGGGCTGATACACATATCCCAGATTCTTCAAAGTCTGAGCATGGGGACGCGGCGTCTTTCAACGTCCCTTCAAGTTTTTTGATCTCGGGCAGGGACGCGAGGATCGAATCCACTTCGGCAGACCAGGCATCGGGCGTGGCGAAGACGGACTCGGCGTTCCAGGTGTAGGATTTGTCGAGGGAGGAGCGGAGGGGGAGGGAGGACATGGGAGGATTCCTTTTTGGGAGAGGGATGGGACGCGGGCCAAAATGGACGCCACACAAATTTTAATTTCAATACCCTGCTCGCCTCATCCTTTTCATGAGTTTGTAGGTTTCATATCCCTGTGCGAAACTCTTTCATCGAATGTCGCGAGCAGACAAACCATATTTGGCACGTTTTCATCAAATCGCCCGCCATACCCAACATATGGTGGCTGTTTTGTCGCATCCAATGCGGACTCAAAAGACTGGCAATTTGCTTCATCCAAAACGTAACCAGTCATTGACTGATTACGTTGTTTTTACCTTCTAGGCGTAATCACTCCTGACTGATCCAACCCTCAATGAGCCATTAAATATCGTTCCCCAAAGCGAGGAGGAGCGGCAGGAAATTTTCGAGATAAAAAAGCAAACTGTCAATACTCTGGTTGAACGGGTTACAATAGACCGTGATCGCAATTTACACGTAAAGATTAGAATTGACCTGCAAAAAATTTTCGATATTGACCCATTCCCAAAAGATGACCCGGATAACAGAAGCAACAGCCCTAAAGGATTTGAAGGAAAGCATAAAGGCGAAATCAAAACAATTGGGATTCGTCCTGACCGGTGTGACGACTCCCAACCCGCCGCCGCATCTCCCCGCTTTCGAGAACTGGCTCGCCCGCGGACACCATGCCGATATGAACTATCTCGCATCGGACCGCGCCCGCGCCGGCCGCGCCGACCCGCGCCTGCTCCTCCCCGAATGTCAATCCATCCTCGTGCTTGGCGTTCCCTATAACCGCCCTGCCCCCCTCGGCGCTTCGCGCCACTCCCCCCATTTTCGTAGAAAATGGGGGGAGACGGAGGGGGGTGTCGCCTCCTACGCCCTCGGCGAAGACTACCACCTCGTCCTCCCGCCGCGCCTGCAAAACCTCGTCCTTTTCATCGAAGCGCAGGTCGGCCATCCCGTCCCCAACCGCTGCTACACCGACACGGGTCCCATCCTCGAGCGCGACCTCGCCCAGCGCGCCGGCCTCGGCTGGATCGGCAAAAACACCTGCCTCATCCATCCGCAAAAAGGCTCGTATTTCCTCCTTGCCGAAATCCTGCTCGGACTCGAACTCGAACCCGACGCGCCCTTCGCAACCGATCACTGCGGAACCTGCACGCGCTGCGTGGACGCATGTCCAACGCAGGCGATCCTGCCCGGCCGCGACCTCGACGCCCGCCGCTGCATCTCTTACTTGACCATCGAAAACAAGGGCGACATTTCCGAAGACCTCCGCCCGCTCATGCAGGATTGGCTCTTCGGATGCGACATCTGCCAGCAAGTCTGCCCGTGGAATCGATTCGCCGCGCCCGAAGGCGACGCTTCTTTCCGACCTCGCGCGGGCGCGGCCGCAACCGGCTTGATCGCCACCCTCGCGCTCACTCCCCAATCCTTTAACCGACAGTTCAAACGCAGTCCCTTCCAGCGCGCCAAACGGCGCGGCATCCTTCGCAACGCGGCCGTCGCCCTCGGCAACTCGCGCGACCCGCGCGCCCTTCCCGCGCTGGAAAATGCCCTCAATGATTCCGAACCTCTCGTCCGCGAACATGCCCAATGGGCTATCGAACAAATTACCAATTACCAATTACCAATCGCCAATCGTAAATGAAATTACTCCTCGCCACCAACAATCCCGGCAAATTGCGCGAACTGCAAGCCATCCTTGCCGACCTGCCCATCCAGATCGTTATCCCCGCCGATCTTGGCTTGAATCTCGAAGTGGCCGAAGACGGTTCCACCTACGCCGAAAACGCCGCCAAAAAAGCCCTGGCCTTCGCCCGCGCCAGCGGATTGATTTGCATCGCCGACGACTCCGGCCTCGAAGTGGACATCCTCGACGGCGCGCCCGGTCTCCATTCAAAACGCTACGCGTCCCAACCCGGCGCGACGGACGCCGACCGACGCGCGTTCCTGCTGCAAAACCTGAAGGGCAGGCCGCGTCCGTGGACGGCGAGGTTCAGGGCGACGGTGGCCGTCGCGGGTCCGGAAGGAAGCGTGCAGATCGCCGAGGGAACCTGCGAGGGCCAGGTCATCCCCGAAGAACGCGGCACGGGCGGTTTCGGTTACGATCCCATCTTCCTGCTCAATGGGATGAACCAGACCATGGCCGAACTTCCTGAGGAAACAAAAAACCGCCTGAGCCATCGGGCGCGGGCGGCGGAGGCGGCTAAACCGATTTTGATGAGGGCGTTTGGCTTGTAACGCAAATTGCCAATTTGCGTTACGTTGCGTTACTGCCCAGCGCGATACGAAATTAAATCTGCAAAAGCGCCAATCTCATCCGCCACGGCTTCGGGCTGCTCGAGCATCGCCATGTGGCCCGCGTTGGGGACAACGATGAGGCGCGCGTTGCGAATGTGATCGCGCAGGTATTCGGAATATTTCATGGGGGTCAGGATGTCTTCCGTGCCGCACAGAATGAGCGCCGGGACGGAAATCTCCCCGAGGCGTTGCATCACGTCGAATTCGTTGCAGGCCAGGAAATCGCCGTGAATGACGGGTGGACGGATGAGCGCCATTTGACGCGCCGCCAGTTCCTTCAATCGCGGACTGGCCGCCGGGCCGAACTCCGCATCGTTGATGATCTGGATGGCTTCCGGGAAACTCGCTTCGCTGGCCGTGGTTTCCAGAATTTGCGGGTGAACGCGCAGGCGCGCGCCGGTCCCCACCAGTCCGAGGCCAAGGACGCGCTGTGGAAAATCGAGCGCGAGGGTGAGGGCGATGGCGCCGCCCATCGAATGGCCGATGAACACGGCCGCGTTCAGGCGCGCCGCGTCGAGAAAATCCACGACCGCTCCGGCATACTCCGCGATGGATTGACTCCCCACCCCGCCCGATTTTCCATGGCCGGGCAGATCGAGCGCGAAGACGCGCTGGCCGATCATGCGCCGGACCTGCGGCGGCCAATGCAGGTGCGTGCCGCCCGCGCCATGGATGAACACCAGCGGCGGGCG
>DAOUMJ010000115.1:0-10427 GCA_034411715.1 Anaerolineales bacterium
AAATCGCCTACAATCTCGACCATACCGAGACATACATCGAAAAGGGGCAAGGTGGCGCAACCGTCTCCAGAGTTGACCAGGGATATGTCAGTTGGATCACCCAGGGAATAATCAAGGATGATGATTCCAAGCATGACTTCTGGTTTGGCGAAACAGTTACTGCCATTAGCGGCGACGATGTGGGCGTTATCCACCCTCCATTCACCATTCGGCCGAGGGAGGATGAAGGGTGGGGTTGCATGGGAGGCTCGCACAATCAGGTGACGACAGAGACCGTGGAGGTCGAGAATGTGCCATTCGAATATGCCATTCCCATTCTCACGGGCTGGGAAATGTACTATGTCTGCACGGATCATGAGGTGTTGCAGGCCGGAACGTGGATTCAGGACTTTGAATATCGGCGGAACCCAAATGCCGCCACAGGCAGCCTCACGTACAAAGTCTCTTCGATCCTTGTGGACGATGGCGGCTCCGAGTATTTCAGCGGCCATCGAGTCACCATTCTGGGACTGGTTCCCAGGGGAGTCCCTGCGCCCGACCTGACGCCTGTCGCGCCGCCAGATGCCGCCATGTATTGCAAGCGTGACAATCTTGGCAGGTTGCTGGTAAGTGTGAAGAACCAGGGAACCCTCGTGTCGGCGCCGGCCACGGCAACCATAATCTTTGGGAACGGGTCGAGCGTGGATGTCGCGTTGCCCGCGATCAAGGCGGGCGATACCGTCACTCTTCAATCCGTCAGCATCCCGCCTGGCTGCTTCAGTCCCAATTGCGGTTTTCGCATTTTCGTTGATTCCAGGCAGAACATCGAAGAATTGGACGAAGGCAACAATATTGCCGAAGGAAGGTGTCAGGGATAATGTAAAATATCCCCATGCCGACACAAAAGGAAATTTACCAGAATTCCGCAGATGCTTACGAAGCCCTGATCGTGCGCGAGGACTATCAGGGCAACATCCTGCGGACGCTCGAACAGATCGTCCCCAATCTCGACTCACGCGTCGTCCTGGACCTCGGCGCGGGGACCGGCCGCTTGACGCGCCTCTTCGTCCCGCGCGTCAAGTTTGTCCGCGCCTTCGACGAATCGGAAGAGATGCTGCGCGTCTGCCGCGAAAAGCTCGCCGCCTCGGGACACGTCAACTGGCAGGCCGAGGTTGCCGATCACCGTCACCTCCCCGTGGACGACGCCTCCGCTGATCTTGTCGTCTCCGGCTGGAGCGTCAGTTACCTCGCCTCGTGGGATAACGCTCGTTGGCGCGCGAATCTGGAGGAATGGCTGGGGGAGATGAAACGCGTCCTTCGCCGCGCCCAGCCCATCGTCCTGTTTGAATCGCTTGGCACGGGACACGAGTCGCCGTTCCACCTTCCACACCTGCTGAATTTCTATCCCTGGCTCGAAGAGACCGGTTTCCAATCCACGTGGATTCGCACTGATTACAAATTCGAGTCGCTCGAAGAGGCCGAATACCTCTCGCGCTTTTTCTTCGGCGATGAGATGGGGGATAATGTGGTGAAGAACAATTGGATCATTCTGCCTGAATGTACGGGGGTGTGGTGGAAGGAAATTCAAAGATGAAAAAAGATGAAGGATGAAAAAAGCCGCTCGGTTTATGGAGTGGCTTTTTTACTCTCTACTCTCTTTTCCTAAACCCGTTCTTCGCGGCCATCGCCAGCCCGACCGCGATCAACAACATGCTCGCGCCCGCGAAGATCCACTTGACCATCGTGAAGATCGTCGTCAGCCAGGCCAGCGCGGTCAATCGCGCCGGGAAGGCGGAAAGCATCGTCACGATGCCGAGATTCTCCAGCAGGTCGAACAACCACGCGCCGACGGGCACCACGTTCAGCATCTGTATTTTGCTGTCACGCGCAAATCCGCGTTGGAACAGCCAGGAGATCAGCAATCCAAACGCCAGCGTGTAGATGATGGGATAGATGATGTCCATCGTCAATTCCACGTTGCGATAGAATGGGCGGCCAAATTCGCCATAACGTTCGATCATCGCGAACATCTTGTCGGGGGAGGCAAAGAACATCAGGTCCAGCGGCTGTTCGAGCCCTGTGCCGCCTTTCATCATCCCGCCGATCAGCGGCATGACGAATCCCATGAAGAACATGTCGAGCGCTGCCAGCGCAAGCACCAGCCAGCCTTTCGCCCACGCGTGAAACCTGCTCGAAATTTTCAATAGCATGGCTCCTCCGATTTGTTTGGTTTGCAGTCAAAACCCCGCGCGCCTTGTTGCGTTGCTGAACGCGGGGCATCACGTCTCGCACGAAAGTCTGGAGGCTTTCGACTCCGTATTCGAGAGGGGTAATTTTTGGACAAAATGACTCGTCTTTGACTGCAAGAAAGGAGACTTTAATGACGACCTCCCGCATCTTTCTCTTGACCTTTGGCCTGCTCGCCGTTCTATCGGCCTCTGCCTGCGTAGTCCTCGAAGAGGGCGTTCCGGCCCCCGACTCCCCTCCCGCCGCCGCGGACGCGTCCGCGATACCCGTCAGCCAGCCGACGGCCGCCGAAGCCGCGACCCAGCCCGAGGTCCAGCCCGAAGCGACCCTCGCGCCGACGGAGGCCGCGATACCCGTCGCCACCTCGCGCGGTCCCGAACTCCACGCCACCGACCCGACCACTGTCAATCTCGCGTCGGGAGGGCCGCAACTCGTCGAGTTCTTCCGCTTCACCTGAGGCACCTGCCGCTCCATGGCGCCCATGGTTCATGGGCTCGAGGCGGAATATTTTGGCCGCATCCGATTCACGTATCTCGACGCCGACGACCCGCGCACCTTCGATTTTCAGCGCGCCCTCGGCTTTCGCTACCAGCCGGAGTTTTACCTGCTCGACGCGGTTGGCCAGGTTCTGCAAAAATGGGTCGGCTTTGTGACGCAGGAACAATTCGAAAGCGTCTTCGCGCAATACCTGCCTTGACAGTAGAAACCCGATTTCTTAAAGAAATCGGGTTTCTCTATTGACATCCCCACCCGTGCCGTTGATAATTGACAACAATGTCCGAATTTCCCCTCGTCGTCGAAAACCTTTCCTTCCGCTACCGTGATCGCAAGGGGGCGGCCATACACGATATATCGTTTACCGCCAACGCGGGCGAAATTCTTTTGATCGCGGGCGCCAGCGGATGCGGCAAGACCACCCTCGTCCGCGCGGTCAACGGACTCATCCCGCGCAGTTACAAAGGGGAGATGAGCGGGCGCGTTCTCATTCATGGCGAAGACACCGCCAATTGGAAACTTTCGCAGATCTCGCAAAAAGTTGGCACCGTTCTGCAAGACCCCGAACGGCAAATTCTGGGGACGAAGGTGCTGAACGAGGTGGCCTTCGGTTTGGAAAATCTCGGCCTGCCGCGCGAGGAGATCTATCAGCGCGCGGACGAATCGCTGGCGCATTTGAAGATCGAACACCTGCGCGACCGCGACACCTTCCTGCTTTCGGGCGGCGAAAAACAGAAGGTCGCGCTGGCGGGTGTGCTGGCGATGCGACCTTCGATTCTGCTGTTGGATGAGCCGCTGGCCAGCCTCGACTCTGCAAGCGCGGCCGAAACTCTCGACGCGGTGCGCCTGCTCGCCGACGAGGGCATGACCGTGCTGATGGTGGAGCATCGCGTCGAGGACGTTCTGCGCGTCCACCCCGAGCGCGTGATGTACATGGACGGGGGCGAAATTCGTTACCTCGGCGGGGTGGACGGGTTATCACGGGTAGTGAACTATCACGAGATCAAGCTTCCTGCGGAACAGATTCTCCAGCGGGCGCGGCGCGATCCCGCGCCGGGGGAGATCCGCGTCCTGCCCGGCGCGGCCCGCGCGAGGCTTGCGCTGAGCGGCGTCGAAGCGTCCGAAGAAGAGGCGCTGGTTCGGTTCGAGAATGTCGCCTTCGGCTACGAGGCAGGCGTCGAAGTGCTGCGCGGCATCAATCTTGAAATCCAGCGCGGCGACGTGATCGCGGTTCTCGGTCCGAACGGCGCGGGCAAGACCACCTTCGTCAAACACGCCATCGGCCTGCTCAAGCCCAAATCGGGGCGCGTGCTGGTGAATGGAAAAGATACGCGCGAGTCGAGCGTGGCAGAGATCGCCAGCACGCTCGGTTACGTTTTTCAAAGCCCAAGCCACATGCTCTTCGCGCCGACCGTGCGCGAGGAACTGGCTTTCGGGCCGACCAATCTCAAACACCCAAAGGATGAGATCGAAAAGGAGGTGAAAGAGGCGTTACAAATTGTGAATCTGTCCGAATACGAGCAAGACCCCCCGCTGGCGCTTTCGTTCGGCCAGCAAAAGCGCGTCAGCATCGCGGCCATTTTGGCGATGCGCTCCCGCATCCTCGTCATGGACGAGCCGACCGCCGGGCAGGATTATCAGAATTACATGAACTTCATGGATTCGATTTTGCAAATGCCCGGGTTCGAGGCGGTCCTGTTCATCACCCATGACGTAGACCTGGCGGTGATCTACGCCAACCGCGTCCTGTTGATCGCGGACGGGCGACTCGTCGCGGACGGGACTCCGCACGAGGTCCTGCGCGACTTCCCTCGACTGGAGGCCTGCCGCGTCGTCCCCAGTTCCCTCCTCGCCCTGAACGTCTCCCGCTTCGCGCGGACGGGACGGTTTCTGCGGGCCGAGGCGCTGGCGCACGTGTAATTGTTTTTCCTTGTGTTCCTCTGTTCGGAATCCGAAAGTTCTACTTTCGGAGCGCCCGAAGTAGAACTTCGGGATTCCTGAACAGCCGCAATCAATTTTTCACAAAGGAGAATGAAATGGATAAACGTCTGTCTTCCGTGTTGATCTGGCTGGTGGTGATCTTTGCCATTTTCGCCATCATCGTGTTCGTGCTGGGCAACATGCTCGGCATCGAGCGCTTCCAGACCGACAATTCCACGCTCGGCCTGCGGTTCGGCTTCGTCATCCTCGGCCTGTTGATCGCCTTCGCGGTCTATTTCTTCAACAAGGACAACAAGGCCTGGGAAGTGGGCACGCGCGAGGTGGTGTGGATGGCCATCGGCGCGGCGCTATACGCCGTGTTCTCGTGGTACTTCAACGCCACCGTGTTCGTCGTCCCCTCGCTCAGCCAGGTGGCCCTCCGTCCCGCCATCGCCATCCCGATGTTCTTCGGCTACGCCTTCGGCCCCATCGTCGGTTTCTTCACAGGCGCGGTCGGCAACATGTTCGGCGACGCCATTTCGGGCTTCGGCCTTTCCCCGCAGTGGAGCATCGGCAACGGTTTGGTCGGTTTCATCGCGGGCCTGCCCGCCCTCTTCATGAACCGCAAAAAAGCCACCGACACTGTCCTGTGGGTGGGCGGCGCGCTGGCCGTGCTGGCCACCATTGTTTATTTCCTGAATCGCAACCTGACGAACATGATGTTCTTCCAGCCCGACGCGGGCATTTTCGGCGACCAGCCCATCGCGCTGACCGCCGGCATCGCCCTGCTGATCGGCTTCGTGCTGGTGTTGATCGTCCGCTTTGCGTTCGGGAAGAATGTCAGCGTTGGTGAGGCGGTCATCTGGGGCATGTTGGGCAACATCCTCGGCATCGGCTTCGCGGCCATCTCCGATATCTGGATCAACGGCTTCAGCCCGGCGGCCGCTATCGTGGGCGAGTTCCTGCCTGCGGCCGGCCCGAACCTGATCTTTGCCGCCATTCTCGTCCCCCTGCTCGTCGGCGCGTATGCCGCGGTGCAGAGGCAGTCGGGAAGATAGTTTTTACCCTCACCCCCGTCCCCTCTCCCCATTTGGGGAGAGGGGTGTAGGGGTGAGGGCGGGATGAGTACATGTTAGTCGCCTGGCGTTACCGCAAACGCGAACGTTCCTTTATCCAGTCCTTCGATCCGCGCGCCTGGATGATGTTCTACGGCTGCTTCCTCTTCTCCACGCTCGCGTTCTGGGACGTGCGTTACCTGCTGTTCTTCGCGGTCATCGCCTTGTTCGTCCTGTTCACTTCGGGCGTGACGTGGAGGGAGATCCGCCGCGCGGTGCTATTCATCATCGGTTTTGTTCTTTTCTTCGCATTCTTCACTTTCCTGACCGGCCGCGGCGGGACGGAGGTCTACCAGCAGGAACATCTCATCCGCCGCCTCGAAGCCTCGTTCACTATTTTCGGCTGGACACCCGCGCTGGACATCACGGTCGAGCGCGCCTTCTTCGGGGTGAGTCAGTTCGTGCGTGTGTTCAGCATTGCGATCATGACCATCCTGATTCCGTACTCGCTCGACCCCGCCCTGTACGGCATCACCTTTCGCGGCCTCGGCCTGCCCGACAAGATCGCCTACGCCATGGACCTGACCATGCGCTTCATCCCGACCTTCAGCCGCGATTTCCAACTGACGATGGACGCGCAGCGAGCGCGCGGCTACGAACTCGAAAAGTTCAGCGGCGGGCTGTTCCAGCAGGTGCGTAAACTCGGCCCGTTGATGGTGCCTGTCACCATCCACGCCATCATCGGCAGCGAAGACATCATTGACGCCATGGATTTGCGCGCCTTCGGCGTCGGTCCGCGCACGTGGCTGCAAAAACTGGTCTATCGCTTCAAAGACCGCGCCCTGATCGGCGTCGGCCTCGCCATTTTGCTGTTCTCGCTGGCGCTCAGCACGCTTGGGCTGGGACAGTTCTGGGTCCCGCCGCAGTTGATCGCGTTGGCGGGAGGGTAGCGATTGTCCTAAGAGAGTGTCTGAAAACTTCACAACTTTCAGGATTCCCGAAGTTCTACTTCGGGCTTTGGCCTTCCGAAAGTAGAACTTTCGGATTCCTTCTCCAAGAAACCGACTTTTCAGACACTTTCTAAACATTACAGCGCAAGGTAGGCAGACGTTACACCGCCCTGGCGGGCGGCGCCAGGGGAGAACGTCTGCCTACGCTCATAGCGTAAGAGACGCTCTCTAGCGTCGGACTTTGCGCTGTAATACTAAACGACGCTTCGCAAAAATCGCCGCAACCCATACGAAGCCGATCCTTCGACAGGCTCACATCGTCTCGATGTCCTTCGGGAGGACAAGCCTTTGTCGGCTGACAAGTCCACGCAGGTGGACTTTGCAAATGTTGGTGCGACTTCCAGTCGCCCCTCTATTCCACCCAATCCAAAACCTTATGCCACATCCCCGCAAAGGGCAGGAACCACGGGCGGCCATCGTAGAGTCCCAGCGGCGCGCCGGGAAAGTCGAATTGCGCGAAGGGATGTTCGCGGATGTTTCCCGCCAGCATGGACTCGGCCACCGTCTTTCCCAAATACGTCCCCATCGCCACGCCGTGGCCCGCGTAGCCGAGCGCGTAGAACATCCCCGCCTCCTCGCCCACGTGCGTCATCATGTCGAAGGCGAAGTCCAGCGTCCCGCCCCAGGCGTATTCCACCTTCGCGTCGCGCAACTGCGGATACACCGTTGCCATCTCGCGGCGTAAGATCTCGGCGCTTCTTTGAATTGTATTTTCGGTTTCGGGGAAAAACGCCGCCCGCCCGCCGAAGACCATTCGGTTGTCCCACAGGCGAAAATAATTCAGGTAGTGTTTGTAATCGAAGATCATGCGGTTCTTCGGGCTGAGTTCGCGCGCCAGGTCGCCCGGCAATTTTTCCGTCGCGATGATGAACGAACCGATGGGGATAACCTTCCTCTGTAGCGACTTCGTGACGCTTCCCGTATAACCCGCCGTCGCCACGAACACGGACTCCGCTTCCAACGCGCCTCTTTCCGTTTCGACGACGAAGCGCGTCCCGCGACGCTCGAGCCGCGCCACTCGCGCCCGCGCGTGGAGACTCGCCCCGGCCTTTTCCGCGGCCCGCGCGAGACCCGCGACAAACTGGGCGGGATTCAATCCCGCGCTGGCCTCGTCCACCAGAGCGCCGTGATAGACGCGCGAGCCGATCTCGCTTTGCATCTCGTCGGGCCGCACAAGGTGTACCCTGTGACCAAACTCCCTCGCCATGAACTCGACTTCCTCTTTCAGCGCGTCGAAGTGTTTCGGCTTGTTCGCCGCCAGCAAATGACCGCTGCGCGCGAAGCCGCAGTCCATGTTTTCTTCGCGGACGATCTGTTCGACGGTATCCACCGAATCCAGGGAGCATTGAAAGAGCCGCCTTGCCGCATCGCGTCCGTATTTCTTTAGGACAGTTTGCATCGGCAGTTTGAGTCCCGTCAACACCATGCCGCCGTTGCGCGAACTCGCGCCCCAGCCGATGATCTCCTCCGCTTCCAGTACCGCAACATTTATGTTGCGCTGAGCCAGCGTCCGCGCGGCGCTCAATCCCGTGAATCCGCTCCCGATGACCGCGACCGCCACACGTTCAGGGAGAGGTGAGGCGGAATCCCCTTCGGGCATGGAAACGGTGTCGTGCCAGAAAATGCGTTGTTTGAGGAGGGGGTCAGTCATCGTCGTCTTTCTTCCACTGGCTGGTTTGGTAGAGCGCGCCGATGAAAAGGATCGCCATAAATGCCAGGACGCGGGCGATGCCCTGCAGGGGGACGATTTCCATCACCAGCGTCGTGCCTGCCAGCGAGGAGAGCCAGATCAGCGCCAGGTCGAAGAACAGGCCGATGAGGATCGCGCCGCCGATGCCGCCCGCCAGGAAAAAGCCCCAGTAGGCCCATCCCTGGCCCAGGCCGAGCAATCCGGCCAGGCTGGTGAGCGCCGCGCCGCCCATCAGGAATCCTGCCGCGCCGATGGCAACGGTTTTGAGAAAGACGGCCAGCAATGCCCCGCCGATGGCGAAAACCAGGCCGGCCGCGATGCCGATCCATGCGGGGCCGTGGAAGAGGCGGGAGGCAACCTGTAGCCCTGCCAGGAATCCCGCCGCGGCCACGAACAACCAGAACAGTTTGCGTCCCCAAACCAGCAGGGACGCGCCGAGAAGGGCGTTGAAAATTGCCATTTCAGCCTCCTTTGTTTACCGCCTTGTTCCTTTCGTCAAATCCCGCACCGCCTGCGCCAGTTCGCGCGGAAGCGACGGGGAGATGCGGCGGAAGGTGGCGGCGGTCATTGGGTTGGGCGAGTTCGCGATCGCCTGTCGCAGAAAGTAAACTGTCTCTGTAGGCGAGGCGCGATACAGGGATGTGAACAGTTCCACAAAATCGTTTTGGAGCGCGCCGGGCGCGGCCTCCACCGCGTGCGCCAGCATTTCGAAGACGGGCGGCAGGTTGTGGTAGTCGGAGTCTTGAATCAGGGGCAGGAGGGCCTGAATCCCGTTCGACCATAGACGCGGCCGTTCGGGATTCAGCCATTCGCCCACGAGCAGGAGGAAGCGATCGGGCGTCTCTCTGCGGAGGCGGACGAGACTGGTGGTGAGCAGCGCGGCGCGCACCGAGGGGTCGCGCACCTGGGTCGTCCACGCGGTCAGGCGGGGGAGCAGGCGTTCTTCGCGCGGCGGGATGCGTCCGAGGATGGATGCCGCCAGCAGGCGCGTCTCCAGCCAGCCTTCATCCCAAAGATGGTCGGCGAGGCCGAGCGCGGCCTCTGGGTTGGAGGTTGCCAGCGGCGCGAGTTCGGTTTCGATGCGTTTGAGAATGACAGGGGGCGTGCGATAGGTGTTCAGCACCGAGGCGGGCGCGACCGCGTCCACTTCGCGCAGGCTGCGGTTGACGTAGAAATCCAGCGTGTCGCGCAGGGCGCGCACGAACGCCTCGGGCTGGTCGAAGAGATCGGCCAGCGCCGCGGCTTGTTTTTTGAGGCGGGCCAAATCAATTGCTGGCATGGATGTCGTGCGCGTGTTACGTATTGCGTGTTTCGTTTGCCAGGTCACGGAACACGCAGTACGCAATACACAGTACGTTAGTACGCTCTCGCGAAGTAAACTTTCCTCTTCGCCGCATTGCCGCAGACGATACACTTTCCCTCTCCGCCGGGCTGGTCGAAGGGGATGACGCGGGTGGTGGCTTTGGCGTCTTCCTTGACCTTCGCTTCACACTCCTTGCTTTCGCACCACCACGAGAACGCCCAGCCGTTGGCGACGACTTTCTTGAGTTCCTCATAGTCTTTGGGATCGTGGATGTTGGCGTCGCGGAAGGCGGTGGCGCGCGTCAGCAGCGCGGACTGAATCTCGGACAGGAGCCCGCCGACGGTCCGCGCGAGACCAGTTTGGGGGACGAAGGACTTGCCGTCTCTTCCGGGGATGTCGCGGCGGGCCAGCGCGACCGAGGCTTTGTCCACATCCCTGGGGCCGATCTCGACGCGCAGGGGGACGCCGCGCATTTCCCAGTCGTGATACTTGAAGCCGGGCGTCACTTCCTCGCGGTCGTCCATCTTGACGCGGATTCCCGCCGCCTTGAGTTCCGCGAAGACGCGCTCGGCGGCCTCCATCACCTTGCTCTTCTCGGCGTCGTTCTTGAAGATGGGGACGATGACAGCCTGGATGGGCGCGAGGCGGGGAGGCAGGATGAGCCCCTGGTCGTCGCCGTGCGTCATGATGATGGCGCCGATCATGCGCGTGGAGAGACCCCACGAGGT
>DAOUMJ010000116.1:0-27029 GCA_034411715.1 Anaerolineales bacterium
TAACCGCAGAGACCGCCGAGAGCGCGGAGTTCTTCATTATCAAGTCTCTGCGTACTCTGCGATCTCGGCGGTAAATTTGCCTTTTTGCAGTAGACTCACCGGTTGAAAGCGAGGTATGAAATGCCATCTGCCGAAGAGGAATACCTGGACGTTCTACAAAACATCGAAGTGGCCATCGTCGGCGTCTATCGCGAGAACCCCGACCTGCTCGATTACGATGTGGACAAGGCGCTCAACGCGCTCTGGATGGAGTATCGCGCCGAAGGGCAGGGAAAGACGAAACCGCCGCCGCCGTTCAGCGCGAACCAGCAACTTGTCTATGACCTCGTAAAACTCATGTGCGACTGGCGGCTGGGGCGGGAAGAACTGGAGGCGGAAAAGGACGGTCAAACCTTCGATATAACACCCAAACCGTTACCGCTGGAGGCGATCACGACCTGCCTGAAACGAATTCGCAAATCCATCGAATTGTGGACGAAGGAGGGCGGACGCCAGGGCTACTTGTATTTCATTGACAATCACAGCGGTTTGTGAAACAGAGGCTGCCATGGACGATCTCGCGGCCGGTCAATGGGTCCCTTGCCGTGCGGGCGCGCCGCCGCTCGCAGAAGCGGAGATCGCGGAGTTGCGCCCTCAAGTCCCCGAATGGGAAGTCGTAGCGCAAGCAGAACTTCAGGATTCCACTTTCGACAATTTCGCTTTTTGCGATTCGATAAACGCGGGAATAACCTCATACAATGCCATCTGCGCCATGCCAGCGTATAACGCCAACTGCGCGGGGAATCGCATCGGCTTCGGGATGGGCAGGATGGGCGAAAAATCAACCGCGCGGCCGTCAATCCTAAACCCATAGCGCGACGCCTGTTCGATCTCCGGCGATTCTTCGAGAAACGCCCGCAGGGATTCGCGCTCGTTCGGCTTCAACCACTGCGGCAAATCGGATGTGGCCCTGAACCCCGTCAGGCGAACCAGGTCGCGCAGCATCTGGTTTTGCGCGTCGGTCATCTGGTTGTGCCGCGAGCGGAAGTATGCCACGTCGGGGTCAACGTGGATCAAATCCTTCAGCCACAAACGATGAAGCGACGTGCGGATGGCGTTTTGCGTGCCGGGATTGTTCGGGTTGTTCAGCCACACGCTGAGCGGTTTCGACAACCAATACGGCGCGACGTCGGGGCCGACGCGGATCCCATCGCAGATTCCCAGCGCGGGCAGGATCGGCGCGCCGCAGGCGAGAATGTACGTTTCCTTCCCCGCCGCCTCGCGGACGATTTGCATGGACTCGCGGTACGCGTCCTCGCGCGGGATGCCGCGTTTGCGTTTGCCGGGGATGGCGGCCGCGTAGAGGAAATCCAGTTTGAGATAGGAATATCCCCAGCCGACGACTTTGCGGATGACCCGCCCGAGCCATTCCTGGACCTCGGGGTGGGAACTGTCCAACGCCAGCAGGTCGCCGCTCCAGCCGATTCCCGCGTAGACGGGCCTGCCCGCTTCGCCGCGCAGAATCCAATCGGGGTGTTCCTGCGCGAATTTGGAATTTTGCGGCGTGATGAACGGCGACAGCCACAGTCCCGCCTGTCGTCCTGTTTTGCGGATCTGGCCTGCAAGGGCGGCCATGCCCGACGGGAATTTTTTGTTTGCGTCCCATTCGCCGAGCGAGACCTGCCAGCCGTCATCAAGTTGGATCACGTCGAAGGGCAGGCCGCCGAGGCCGCGGATGATCCTGTCCATGACGGGTTCGTTGACGGTGTTGTACAGGCTGTACCACGAACACCACACGCGCGGCGGATTGGGTTTGGCAACGCCGTAAATTTTTCCAAGTTCATCGGCGTATCGTTGAAAGACTTCGCGCTCCGTCCCGATGGCAACCAGCCATTTTTCCTCGCGGCCGTCCTCGTAAAAGCCGCGCATCCGGCCGCCGACGACTTCGACGCGGCCGCCCAGGTCCAGCGCGCCGAGCAGAACTATTCTGCCGCCATCCATTTCCGCCGCGCCGATCCATGCGCTGACGGGATGGTCGCTGAAGGCGTAGGGCGCGTCCTCGTCCTTGGCGCGCGTCTGTTGCGCGGAGATGGGAACCATCGGCTCGGCGGGATCCACCCATGCGGTCAACGTCCACGATTGCCATCCGTGACGGTAAAACGCGCGGGGAGGTAGAGGCAGGTTTAGGGTCAGGAAGGAGGCGGAAAGGATTTGGAAGGGGTGAGTCGAATCGGTGATGTGGATGTCCATGCGGGGGATTATCACGCGAGTCGAAAAGTACCGCAAGATTCATCTTGCGCTCCGAGAAGGCAACATGAATGTTGCAGTACCGCAAGATTCATCTTGCGCTCCGAAAAGGCAACATGAATGTTGCAGTACCGCAAGATTTATCTTGCGCTCAGGAGCGGCAACATAAATGTTGCAGTACAGCAAGTTTTGTGGCATAATGCCGTCATTCAAACGCGTGGATGGGAACGAGTACGCCTGCGGAACTGTCAGAGAGCCTGCGGTTGGTGCGAAGCAGGTCAGCAAAGCGGATGGAAAATCCTCCCGGAGCGGTGAACTGAAAAGCGCAAAATAAATTTTGCGGTACTGAGTAGGTGAGACGGAGTTGTTCCTCGTTATTGGAACAAGAGTATCGCCGCAAGGCCGTACTCGTAAGCGCTTGCCCGCCTTCGGCGAGGCAGGAACTTGGGTGGTACCACGGGCTGACGCTCGTCCCATTTGGGATGAGCGTTTTTGTTTTGATTACAAGTTGATCGGCAGTTGCACTGCCGCATCCAGCAGTGCAACTGCTGGAAAACCACCGAACCGCAGAACTATCAAACTATCAAACTACGTAACTACGAAACGAGGTAACTATGTCATTCAAACCAGTTTCCCCCAAACTTGATGTGACCAGCATGGAAGAATCCGTGCTGAAGATGTGGAAGCGCGAGAACATCTTCAAGAAGACAATTGAGCAGCGGCAGGGCGCGCCGGAGTACGTCTTCTACGAAGGCCCTCCAACCGCTAATGGACGACCCGGCGTGCATCACGTGTTGGCGCGCGCCTTCAAGGACATGTTCCCCCGCTACAAAATTATGCGCGGCTTCCACGTCTCGCGGCGCGGCGGCTGGGACACGCACGGCCTGCCCGTCGAGATCGAGGTCGAGAAGCGGCACGGCTTCACCAACAAGCAGGACATCGAGGCTTACGGCATCGCCAAATTCAACGAGGAGTGCCGCAAGTCCGCCTTCGATTACATCCAGGATTGGGAACGCCTGACGGATCGAATCGCCTTCTGGGTGGACCTCGAAACCGCCTACGTGACCTTCACCAACGATTACATCGAGTCGGTTTGGAACATCCTGAAAAATTTTTGGGATCGCGACCTGCTCTACAAAGGCTACAAGGTCGTGCCGTATTGCCCGCGCTGTGGGACGACTCTCTCCGACCACGAAGTGGCTCTTGGCTACGACGACGCGACCGACCCATCGGTCTTCGTCCGCCTGCCGCTGGCCGACAAGCCCGATACCTCGCTCCTCGTCTGGACGACGACGCCGTGGACGCTGCCCGGCAACGTCGCGGTGGCGGCCCATCCCGACGTGGATTACGTGATGGTCGAGAGGGCAATGAATGGCAGGAAAGAAAAACTCATCCTCGCCAGGGCGTTGCTCGAAAAAGTTTTCCGCGGCGAGGAAGTGAAAGTCGTGGACTCGTTCAAGGGCAAAAAGTTGAAGGGACAGAAATACCATCCGCTGTTCACCTTCCTGCCGCCCGACAAACCCGCGCATTACGTGGTGCTCGGCGATTTCGTGACGACCGAAGATGGCACGGGACTCGTCCACATGGCCCCGGCCTTCGGCGCGGAGGATATGCAGGCCGCGCTGGAATATGATCTGCCCGTGCTGATGACCGTCCTGCCCGACGGCACGTTCATCCCCGAAGTGACGCCGTGGCGCGGACAATTCGTCAAGGACGCGGATCCGTTCATCACGCGCGACCTCGACGACCGCGGCCTTCTGTTCCGCGCCGAGACGTATACGCATACTTACCCATTCTGCTGGCGCTGCAAGACTCCGCTGTTGTATTACGCGCGCGACGCCTGGTACATCCGCACGACGCAATTCAAGGATCGGCTGGTCGAACTCAATCGCACCATCCACTGGACACCCGATCACATCCGCGATGGCCGCTTTGGCAATTGGCTCGAAAACAACATTGACTGGGCGCTCTCGCGCGAGCGTTACTGGGGCACGCCTCTTCCCGTTTGGGAATGTGAGGATTGCAAAGACCGCGAATGCGTCGGCTCGGTGGCGGATCTTTCAAAATTCGCAAGCCGCGACCTGAGCGATCTCGACTTGCACCGCCCCTACGTGGACGAAGTGACCTGGGCGTGTAAAAAGTGCGGCGGCAGGATGCAGCGCGTCCCCGACCTGATTGACGTGTGGTTCGACTCCGGCGCGATGCCCTACGCCCAGTGGCACTATCCCTTCGAGAATCAGGCCAAATTCGAGGAGCAATTCCCCGCCGATTACATCTGCGAAGCCGTTGACCAGACGCGCGGCTGGTTCTACTCGCTCCACGCCATCAGCACGTTGTTGATGAATTCCGTCTCTTACAAAAACGTTCTCTGCCTCGGCTTGATCCTCGACGGCCAGGGCCTCAAGATGTCGAAGAGCCTCGGCAACATCGTGGACCCGTGGGACGTGCTGAAAGTCCACGGCGCGGACGCTTTCCGCTGGTATCTCTACACCGCCACCCCGCCCGGACAGGAACGCCGCTTCTCTTCCGAACTGGTTAGCGCGGTGACGCGAGACTTCACGCTCACGCTGTGGAACGTCTATTCGTTCTTTGTCACCTACGCTAACCTCGACAAATGGACTCCCTCGCCCGGTCTCGCCGAGGGACACGGACACGCCTCGCTCTCGCGACTGGATGCCTGGTTGCTGTCCGAGTTGAATGTCCTCGTCCGTGACGTGACCGCGGGTTACGAGGAATACGAAGTCCCGCGCGCCACGCGTCCGATCCAGGACTTTGTGGAGAAACTCTCCACCTGGTACCTGCGCCGCTCGCGCCGCCGCTTCTGGAAATCCGAATCCGATTCGGACAAACAGGCCGCCTACTCCACCCTCTACACTGCGCTGGTGACAGTCGCCAAACTGCTCGCGCCCGCCATGCCCTTCCTCGCGGACGAACTCTACCAGAACCTCGTCCGCAGCGTGGACGCGGCCGCGCCTGAATCTATCCATCTCTCGCGCTGGCCCGAAGTCAACGAAGCGCGCATTGACGAAGCGCTAAATCGCGACATGGCGGTTGTCACCAAACTCGTCTCGCTTGGACATTCTGCGCGGCAGAAGGCCAATCGCAAAGTACGCCAGCCGCTCGCCGTTGGCGCGTTCTCGGTAGGGAACGCGTCCGAACGAAAAGCCGTCGAATCCTTCGCGGACTTGATCTCGGACGAACTCAACGTGAAAAAGATTCGCTTGCTCGATTCGGCCACTGAAGCCGTCTCGCACACGATCAAGCCGCTGCCGAAGCAACTCGGGCAGAAATACGGCAACAAGTTCCCCGCCATCCAAAAAGCAATTCTGGCAATGGAAGCCGAGTCGATCGCGCACGCGCTGATGTCGGGACAGTCTGTCAAAGTGAAGGCCGATGGCGAAACCTACGATGTCCTGTCCGAGGAAGTGGAAGTCAAGGCGCAGGCTAAATCGGGATTCGCGGTCGCCGAGGAGGGTGCGTATGTCGCCGCGCTCGTCACCGAGTTGACGCCCGAACTCGTCCGCGAAGGACTCGCCCGCGAGTTCGTCCGCCGCGTGCAGGACCTCCGCAAGTCCGCCGAGTTGGATGTGGCGAATCGAATCAAGTTATTCGTCACTGCCAGCGACGGGTTGAAGTCCGCGCTCGAAGCGCACCGCGATTACGTCACCGCCGAGACGCTGACGGTTGACCTGCAATTCGCGCCCGCGCCCCCCGACGCGCAAACCGCCGAAGATGAATTCGACGGCGAGAAATTATCGGTTGGACTGAAAAAGGCCTGACATAGCGTGGTCAGTACCGCAAAATTCATTTTGCGCCTGCGCGGGCAAGATAAATCTTGCGGTACTGAGGCAAAATCTTCGCGGTTGACGTAGTTTTTACAGAGCAATACTCTATAAAATCTCCGAGGTCTCGAAGACCTCGGAGATTTGCTTACTCTCCATACATTTCCAGCAATCGCTGGTAGATTTCCTGGTCGTGCGGGGAGATCTGCGTGATCAGGAACCCCACGTGATACAGGTTGGGCATGATCTCGTCGGGTTCGCACCATTTTGCGCGGGCGGCAAACGACATGAACAAGGTGTCGGACACATCCGGGGTAAGTTCCATACGCAAGCGGTACTCCCGTTCCAGCGGGAGAATGGTTGGGGTTTCCAGCCTTATTCCGATGGCGCTGATATCCACCAGGTGTCCCACCGTCTCCTCGGTCTTGTCGTCGAAGACCCGCATGTAGAAGGCGAATTTCTTTCTGGGGGCGCGTCGTTTCTCGGGCATGGCGGCTTCCTTATCCATACTGGAAAAGATTTCCTTCAAGTATAGACCAGAAAAAAGTTATGGGCAATGGTAAGAAGATGTGGTAACATGTATCAGCATATACTGATACGATGATAGGAGAAGACATGCTCCTCGCCGCCAATCCCACTTCCATTGCCTTGCAAGCCAAACTCTTCCGCGGCTTTGCCGACCCCACGCGCCTCTCGATCATGGAGACTCTTCGCGAGGGCGAGATGACCGTCGGCGAGATCGTCGCGGACACCGGTCTTGGCCAGAGCAACGTCTCCAATCACCTCGCCTGCCTGCGCGATTGCGGGCTGGTTACGGCCGAGCAGGAGGGACGTTACGTCCGCTACCGCCTCAGCGACCCGCGCGTCGAGCAGTTGCTCGCCCTCGCGGATGAACTCCTCGCGGATGTCGCCAAAGGCGTGTATGAGTGTATTCATTTGAAATAATCATCAACCCTCCGTCATTGCGAGACGACGTTCTCCCGAAGGGGTCGAAGCAATCTCCCGTCGCAGAGGAGATTGCTTCGCTTCGCTCGCAACGACGGAACATAACGGAGTCTTCATGCAAACTTTAGAGATACCCATCCGCGGAATGGACTGCGCCGAATGCACCGAGCATGTCCACAAGGCCATTGCCTCCCTCCCCGGCGTCGAAAAAGTGGATGTCTTCCTCGCCGCCGAAAAAGCGATTGTGCGACTCGACCCCGCGCAAGTGGGGATGACCGACCTGCGCGCCGCGGTCGCCTCGGCGGGCTACTCGGTTCTTCCTGGACTCGAGGCGGGCGCGGACTCCCCAGGCGGACTCGACCCCCGCGTCTTCACCCGCCAAATCCTGACGATCCTCGGAGTCCTCTTCGCGGTCATCCTCTTCGTCGTCATCGTCGGCGAGTGGATGGGACTCTTCGAATCCATCTCCGATAAAATTCCCTGGCCGCTGGGCCTTGCGCTCGTGCTGGCCTTCGGCTGGCCGGTGTTCGTCAACGTTGCCAGAGCCGCGTGGCGGCGGCAGATCATCGCCCACACCGTGATGACGATGGGCGTCGTGGCCGCGGCCGTCATCGGCGAGTGGATCACGGCCGCGCTGGTGATCTTCTTCATGCGCGTCGGCGACTACACCGAAAAGTTCACCACCGAGCGCGCCCGCCGCGCCGTCAAAGACCTGACCGCCCTCGCGCCGCGCACCGCCCGCGTGGAACGCGGCGGGATCGAAGTGGAAGTTCCGGTCACGGAATTGGCGAGAGACGAAGTTGTGGTGGTTCGGCCTGGGGAAAAGATTCCTGTAGATGGGATCGTGATCAGTAATCGGTCGTCAGTGGATCAATCCGCGATCACGGGCGAGTCCATGCCCGTTGACGTGACCGTTGGCGATAAAGTCTTCGCGGCGACGTGGGTCAAATCGGGGAGTATCCGCGTGCAGGTGACTCACCTCGGCAGTGATACAACCTTCGGCCGCGTCGTCAAACTGGTGGAGGAAGCCGAAGGGAATCGCGCCGATGTGCAGCGTCTCGCAGATAAATTTTCGTATTGGTACATGCCCGTCGTGGCGGGAATTGCGCTGCTGACCTTCCTCATCCGCCGCGACCCGCTGGCGACCGCCGCGGTGCTGGTGGTGGCCTGCTCGTGCGCGTTCGCGCTGGCGACGCCGATTGCCATGCTGGCCTCGGTCGGCGCGGCCGCCCAACGCGGGTTGCTCATCAAAGGCGGCAAATATCTCGAAGTGTTATCGAAAGCGGACGTGCTTCTGCTCGATAAGACCGGCACGCTGACTCTCGGCCAACCGCGCATCACGGATGTCGTCTCGTTGAACGGGATGAGCGAAAATGAGTTGCTGGCGCTGGCCGCGTCGGCGGAGAAGTATTCCGAGCACCCGCTGGCGCACGCGGTTCTTGCCGAAGCAGAAAATCGCGGCTTGCGCGTGGACGAGGCCGCGGGGTTCGAATCCAGCGCGGGGTTTGGCGTGCAAGCCAAAGTCCGGGAAAGAAGCGTGAAGGTTGGGAGCGCGCGGCACGTCAACGGGGAGTCGAATATCGGAGTCAATTTAACCGCCGAGAGCGCGGAGTTCGCAGAGAAAAAAGAAAATGACTCCGCGGTCTCAGCGGTCTCTGCGGTTGATGTCCCCACGCGGCTGGAGTCTGAGGGCAAGACGTTATTGTTCGTCGAAGTTGACGGCGCGCTGGCGGGCGTCCTGGCCGCGGCCGATACGCTGCGCGGGGATGTCCCTGCCGCGTTGAACGAAATGCGAAGGTTGGGAATCCGAAAGATTGAACTGCTGACGGGCGACAACGAACGGACGGCTTCGGCTCTGGCCGCGCAATTGGGCGTGGATTACCGCGCCAACCTGCTGCCCGAAAATAAAATTGACGTGGTGAAGGAATATCAGAGCGCGGGGCGGACGGTGGTGATGGTGGGCGACGGCGTGAACGACGCGCCCGCGCTGGCCCAGGCGGATGTGGGAATCGCAATGAGCGGCGGCACGGACATCGCCGTGGAGGCGGGACACATCGCGCTCCTGCGCGCCGATTGGTCGCTCGTGCCAGGGGCGCTGCGGATCGCCCAACGGACGCTGCGCGTGGTGAAGGGCAACATCGGCTTCACGCTGTTGTACAACCTGTTCGGTCTCTCGCTGGCCGCGCTCGGATTTTTGCCACCCATTTTTGCCGCAGCGCTCCAGTCCCTGCCCGATGTGGGGATTTTGTTGAATTCATCGCGGCTGCTGAGAGCGAATCTCCACTCCCCGCGCGTGGTGATACAATAGGGACGGAAGGAGCAAACAACAATGAGAAAAGAAGACGAACTCCGCGACATCCTCAACCAAACCGCCTCCGAGATTGTCCTCACCGAAGGCAACCCGCGCGCCTGGCTTTCGTGGCTGGTCTATCTGCTGGCGCGTCTCGAAGAACGCACCACGGTCAGTCCCTCGGACAAGGAAGCCTTTGTCGAGATGCTCTCCGCCCTGCAGGATGAGATCCGCAATCGCCTGAGGACGGGCGGCTGGCATTGATGCGGAGGACGAACGGCATGTCCTCCAGGTTCCAATCCGCCATCCTGTTCCTCCTTTCCGCTTTCCTGCTCTTCCTCAACTTCGACCGCAACCTGCTGGGACTCGTCCCCGCTGAAGCCTTTGCCAATTTCGACAAGGGCAGCGAAAGCCTGGTCATCGGCCGCCTCGTCTGGACGCGGCAGCACGGCTTCTTTACCGATGGCGCGTTGCTCGGCACGGGCGACGCGCCCGGTCCCATCTTCGGCGAGGTGGAATTCGACCACCAGTACGCAACCTACCTGAAAGGCGGGGAATTCCAGACTTACATGCGTTACAAATCCCAGAGCGGGGGACAAGCCTGGTTCTTCAGCCTGCTCGATTCGATCAGCCCCTTCTCGCCCGCGACGAACCTGCGCCTCTTTCGCGCCCTGACGGCCCTGCTCACCGCCGCCACCCTGGCCGCGCTCGTTCTTTGGTTCCGCCTCCAGTTCGGCTGGGTGACTGCCTTGACCGTTCTCCTCACCGGCCTCGTTTCCCACTGGCTCACGCTCTATGGACGCAACCTCTTCTACTCGGTTTGGGATTACTTCCTGCCGATGGTCGTCTCCCTCTTCCTGCTCGACCGCGAGTCGCGCGGCCGCGCCCTGAACGAACGCGTCTTTTACCTGACCGTCGGCGGGCTGATCTTCTTCAAGGGCTTCTTCAGCGGCTACGATTTTCTGCTCCCGCCGATGGGGATGGTCGCCACGGCCCTGATCTACTACGCCCTGCGCGACAAGTGGACGCTCGGACGATTCGCCCGCCGCCTCCTGCTGACGGGGCTGGCCTGCGCGCTGGGCGTGTCCTTCTCCTTCCTCGTCCTCGCCGCCCAAATCGGCTCGACGACAGGCCGCTTCTCCGACGGCCTGCTCCACATCGTCAACACCATGGGGCGCCGCACCTTCGGCACCCCGCTCGACCCGTCCCAATCCGAGTTTTATGCCGAAGGCATGAACGCCAGCCTGTTCGCCGTGGTGAACGCCATTACGCTCAAAACCGCCGTCATTGCGCGCGTGCGCTTCACCCACATCTTCGTCCTGTTTGCGGTCGTGACCGTCCTCACGCTGCTTACGTTATGGTTCCGCCGCGCCAAACTGGGCGATACAACCGTCAGCCGCGCCCTGCTTGCCGCCGCGTGGATTTCCTTTCTGTCCCCGCTCGCCTGGCTGGCGATCTTCAAATCGCACGCCTATTACCATCCCTTTACTACTGCCATCGTCTGGCACATGCCTGCCATGTTCTTCGGTTACGCTTTGTGCGGCGAGTTTCTCACCCTGCTTTTCCGCCGCCCCGCCCGTTGATCGCCCTGAAAGAAACCATCGAACCGCAGGGATCGCAAAGACCGCAGAGTTTTCTAAAGAACTCTGCGGTCTCATTGCTCGTGTTTATTTTATCTTCATATTCGCCGCTCCGCCAAACGTGGCCGCGCACCATTTGCCCGCCTCGATTTCCACCCATGCGCCTTCGGAATACAATCGTTTGGCGGTTACCACCTTGCCCTTCTGTAACTTGTTCACAATGCTGAAGTTAATGCCCGGTCCGCTGCGCACGTTCAACTCGGCCGCGATCACTTCGAATTGCAGATCGGGCAGGGTCACCGCGCCCGGCATCTCCGGGCCGGGGGCGGCCTGACCGCCCAGGTATGGCAGAGGGTCCATATAGCCTTTGTACGCGCCGCTCGTGTCCGACGAACGCAGGCCGAAGTGCAGGTGCGGACCGGTGCTGGCGCCGGTGTTGTTGCTGTGGCCGATTACCGCGCCGGCCTCCACGTTCTGCCCGGCCGCCACGCTGGCCTGCATCAGGTGGGCATAATACGTGTAAAAGACGGTTGTTCCGTCCAGGTGGCGCAATTTGACGTAATTCCCATAACCTCCGTTTTCGAATGAGACCTTGTCCACCGTCCCTTTGGCCGCGGCTGCCACGGGCGTCCCGTTTGGAATGCCGAAATCCACGCCATTGTGACCGGGGAATCCCCATTGGGCGTAAAAGGCGGGGTTCTCGCCGAATTTCTGGGTGATCGGTCCGTTGACGGGGTAGATGAGTGAAATTGCCATTTGACTGCTCCTCTCTGGGTGGAATGGCGTAACTATAGCACGATTTATTCTATTCTCCCACCGTATGCAGCAGCGTCATATTCGGCGTGCGCAGCGCGCCGACGGGGAATCCGCACACCAGCGCCACCTGTTGGCCGGGTTTGATCATTTCATTCTGCAGCATGGCCGCGTCCACGTAGCGGAGCATATCTTCCATGGTGTTCGCGAACGGAACCAGGCGCGGCAGGACGCCCCACAGGAACGACAGGCGGCGGCAGGTTTCCTCTTCGGGGGTGAAGGCCAGGATAGGCACATTCGGATGCGACTTGGAGACCAACAAAGCGGTGCGGCCTTGCATGGTGAAGACGGCGATGGCGGCCACGTCGCGGTCGCGCGCGATCTCGTAGGCGGCGCGCGCCATCGAGGCCGCGTCGCTGTCCCCGAGCGATTCGAGCGAGCGCGTCTGTCCCCACTCCACAAAATGGGATTCGGCCTCGGTCACGATGCGCGACATCATCGTCACTGCCTCCACGGGATATTGTCCCGAAGCAGTTTCGGCCGAGAGCATCACTGCGTCGGTGCCGTCGAAGATGGCGTTGGCAACGTCGGAGGCCTCGGCGCGCGTGGGCAGCGGATTCGAGATCATCGATTCGAGCATCTGCGTGGCGGTGATGACCAGTTTGGCGCGCGCGTTTGCAGACTGAATGATCTTCTTTTGCAGGACAGGCACACGTTCGGGCGGCATTTCCACGCCCAGATCGCCGCGCGCCACCATCACGCCGTCCACCACCTCGAGAATGCGGTCGAGATCTTCGAAGACTTCGGGTCTTTCGAGTTTGGCGATGACCAAAGGAGCGCGCCTGCCTCCGCCGTTGTAGCCGAATTTTTTCATGGCCGTTCGCACTTTGAGAACATCGTCTGCCGAGCGGACGAAGGAGATCGCCACCGCGTCCACGCCCTGCGCCAGGCCAAACGCGAGGTCGGCCTCGTCCTTTTCGGTGAAGCCCGCGATGCGCAGGCGCACGCCCGGCAGGTTGATGCCCTTGTGCGAGGAGAGCGGGCCGCCCGCGTCCACGCGCGCCGCCAGGCGGCGCGGTTCGGCGGACTCAACCGTCAGCGTGAGACGGCCGTCATCGAGCAGGAGCCGGTCGCCCGTCCGGACAGAATCGAACAGTTCGACAAAGGCAACGGGGATTTTTGGTCCACGAAATTTGGGAGGCGCGTCCTCCTCCGCGTACAACGTCACCCGCTCCGCCTCTTTCAGGACGATGGGCCGGGTCAGATTCCCGACGCGCACTTTTGGCCCTTGCAAATCCTGGAGGATGGCGACGGTGGTATCGAGTTCCGCCGCCACTTTGCGAATGGCGGCAATGCGCTCGGCATGTTCTTCGTGCGTGCCATGGGAAAAATTAAGACGCGCCACGTTCAGCCCCGCGCGGATCAGTTCGCGCAGAACCCCTTCGTTTTGGCTGGCCGGGCCGATGGTGGCGACAATTTTCGCTTTTCGTTTCGTGATCATTTATAAGTAATGCAATTCTTTCGCCTGTTTCGTGAGTTCGTCGCGGAATTGCGGATGGGCGATGTTGATGAGCGTCTGGGCGCGCTGGCGGATGGTCTTGCCGTACAATTCCGCCACGCCGTATTCCGTGACAATGAAACGCACGTGATTGCGGGTGGTGACAACGCCCGCGCCATGCTTGAGCAGGGGGACGATCTTGCTCAAGGTTTCGCCGCTTTTCGTCCTGACCGTGCTGGGCAGGGCGATGACCGGGACACCGTCTTTGGAGCGCGAAGCCCCGTAGACGAAATCCAGTTGTCCGCCAACGCCGCTGTAGAGTTTGGGGCCGATGCTGTCGGCGCAGACCTGCCCGGTCAGGTCCACTTCGATGGCCGAGTTGATCGCCACCATGCGCTCGTTCTGCGCGATGACGAAGGGATCGTTGACGTATTCGGAGCGGTGCAATTCGATCATCGGGTTGTCGTCCACCCAGTCGTAGAGACGCTTGCTCCCCATGAGGAATCCCGCCACGATCTTGCCGGGATGCAGGGTTTTGCGGGCGTTGGTCAGCACGCCGGCGTTGACCAGGTCTATCACGCCGTCCGAGAACAGTTCGGTATGGATGCCGAGGTCGCGCTTGTCGTAAAGATATTTCAGCACGGCGTCGGGAATGGCGCCGATTCCAAGTTGCATGGTGGCGCCGTCGGGGATGAGTCCCGCGATGTGGCTGGCGATCTTCTCTACGATCTCCGGGTCGCCCTCCTCGGCCATGTGCAGTTCGGGGATGGGATAATTGACGGGGACGATGTGATGAATGCGTCCGATGTGAATAAAGGCGTCGCCCAGCGTGCGCGGCATTTGTTCGTTGACCTCCGCGACGATCACTTTTGCCATTTCCGCGGGCGTCTTGGTCGGGCCGACCTCCACGCCGAGGCTGCAGAAACCGTGTTCATCGGGCGGGGAGACTTGGATCAGGGCCACATCCAAAGGCAAAAATCCGCGCTTGAAGAGCAGGGGAAATTCCGAGAGCAGCACAGGCGTAAAATCGGCGCGGCCTTCCTGCACGGCTTTGCGGATGTTGTGGCTGATGAACATCGTGTTGACGCGCAGGTGGCCTTCCATGGTCGGGCCGACGTAATCGGCCGCGCCGATCGTCAGCACCTGCACGATCTCCACGTCCGTCAGGTTGGGGGCGTGATCCACGAGCGCCGCGAGGACCGTCTGCGGCACCGACACGTTGCCCGTCAGGAAGACGCGGTTCCCCGATTGGATGGCGCGGACGGCGTCCTGCGCGCTGGTCACGCGCGATTGGTAGAGGCTAGTCCAGTCCATTGTCCACATCCTTGCGGGCGGTCAGGCGGCCCAAGTGCAAAAGTTTTCCGTCGCGCGTGTTGACCGCGATCTCGATGGCGGGATTTTCTTCAACGGCTCTTTCCACACCCTTCTCGGCCATCTCCATGATGAACGGCATGGCCGCGTTGACGTAGGCGTGCACGCAGGTGCGCGCCACCACGCCGGGAATGTTCGGGACGCAATAATGGATGACGCCCTCCTCCACATACGTCGGCTGGTCGTGCGCCGTTGGCCGGGCGGTCTCGACACAGCCGCCTTCGTCAATGTCAACGTCCACAATGACCGAGCGCGGCTTCATCGAACGGACGATTTCGCGCGGCACGAGCAGGGGGGTGCGCTCGCCCGGCGCCAGCACCGCCCCGATCAACACATCCACGAACGACGCGACGCGCTCGATATTGCGCCGCGTGGAGATCATGGTGGAAACGACAGGGAAACGGTCCGAAATGCGCTGCAAAACAGCCAGGTCGCGGTCCAGCACGATCACGTGCGCGCCGAGGCCGATAAAGGCCTGCGTGGCATACGTCCCCACCACGCCGCCGCCCAGGATCGCCACTTCCGCGGCCGGGACGCCCGGCACGCCGCCCAGCAAAATCCCCTTGCCGCCCCAGTTGTTTTGCAGGAAACGCGCCGCGATGAACGGGGCCATCGAGCCGCACATCTGGCTGAACGGCCGCAGCACCGGCCGCGAACCGTCGGGGAGCATGATCTGTTCGAAGGCGATGGCGGTGATTTTCTTCTCGAGCAGGATGTCCAATTTATCCTGCCGCGCCGAAGCGAGGTGCAGCGCCCCCACCAGCGAACATCCCGGCCTGAGCCAGGTCAATTCCTCTTTGAGCGGGCGCGCCACCTTCAGCAGCAGATCTGCGCGGCCGTAGACTTCCTCGCCCGAATAGACGAGACGCGCCCCGGCCTTTTCGTACTCCTGGTCGCTGAACCCCGCCCCGATCCCCGCCTCATGCTCGACCCAGACCTGCTTGCCCATCTGCGAGAGAATCTCCACCCCCGCCGGCGAAAGCCCGACGCGATACTCGAAGGGTCGTCGTTCTTTTGGTATGCCAATGTTCATGGCGCCTCCTGGCCCTCACCCCCGTCCCCTCTCCCCATCCAGGGAGAGGGGGGAGTGAAGACAGAATTATCGGTTATCAATCTCGCAAAATCTACGACATGTTCAACACATCGCGAATGGACGGCAAAGCCCAGTCAATCGTTTCCTTGTCAATCACCAGCGGAGGGGCGAAGCGGACGACGTGATCGTGTGTTTCTTTGGCGAGAATGCCCCTGGCTTGCAACGCTTCGCAGAAGCGGCGCGCGCCGCCCGCCTCGGCTTTCAATTCCACGCCGATGAGCAGGCCGCGCCCGCGCACTTCCCTGACGTGCGGGCTGGGGATCTCGGCCAGCTGCTCGAGGAAGTACGTTCCCAGTTCGTGAGAGCGTTCGGCCAGTTTCTCTTCTCGGATGACGCGCAGCGCGGCGCGGGCGATGGCCGCCGCCAGCGGATTCCCGCCGAAGGTGGAGCCATGCTCGCCCGGCTCGAACAGACCGAGAATCGGTTCATCGGCCAACACCGCGCTGACCGGATAAAATCCGCCCGAAAGCGCCTTGCCGATGACAACCACTTCGGGGCGAACGCCCTCGTGTTCGCTGGCAAACAGCCTCCCCGTCCGCGCCAGGCCCGTTTGAATTTCGTCCGCGATCAGAAGCACGTTCTTCTTTCTGCAAACATCCGCCACCTGTTTGAGATAGCCTTTCGGCGGGATGACGACTCCCGCTTCACCCTGGATCGGCTCGACCAGCACCGCGGCCGTGTTGGGCGTGATCAGCCGTCGGACGGCGTCCGCGTCACCGTAGGGGGCAACGAGAAAACCAGGCGTGTGCGGCCCGAAGTAATCGCGGTACAGCGGCTCGGTCGAGAACGAAACGATGGTGGTTGTCCGTCCGTGGAAGTTACCCGCGCAGACGATGATCTCGGCCTGATGACGCGCCACACCTTTGACGGCGTAAGCCCACTTCCGCGCCAGTTTGACCGCCGTCTCCACCGCCTCCGCTCCTGAGTTCATCGGCAGGGACATCTCGTAGCCCGTCATCTCGGACAATTCTTTGTAGAAGAGCGGCAATTGATCGTTGCGGAAGGCGCGCGAAGTGAGCGTGACCTTTTTGGCCTGCTCGAGCATGGCTTCGAGAATCTTCGGATGGACGTGTCCCTGATTCACAGCCGAATATGCGCTCAGACAATCGAGATACTTTTTCCCCTCCACGTCATAAACCCACACGCCCTCGGCGCGTTCGATCACGACATCGAGGGGATGATAGTTGTGCGCGCCGTACTGTTCTTCTAAAGCGACGTAGTCTTTGGTATTCATGAAGTCTCCAAAACCAGAATTCTCGCGTTACGCAATACGCACTACGGAATACTGCTGCGTGTTGCGTAGTGCGTCACAATCTCATGCCACACCGAAGAGTCTTGCAAGAATGGCCTTCTGCGCGTGGAGGCGGTTGTGCGCCTGCGGGAAGATGACCGAGTGCGGGCCGTCGGCCACCTCGTCGGTCAATTCGTGGTTGCGATGGGCGGGAAGGCAGTGCATGACGATCGCGTCCTTGTCCGCTTCGCTGACGAGTTTGGCGTTGACCTGGTAAGGCGGGAAGACCTGCTCTCGTTTCGCGGTCTCCTCCTCCTGTCCCATGCTCGTCCACGTATCGGTGTAGATGACGTGCGCGCCCTTGACAGCCTCGTGCGGGTCGCGCAGGAAGGTCAGTTTGGAGCCGGTCTCACTGGCAATCGCCTGGGCGATGTCAACCGCCCTCGGGGCCAGGTCGTAGCCTTCGGGGGAGGCCAGCGTAAAGTTCCAGCCGAGTTTCGCCGCCACGTGCATCAGCGAGACGGCCACGTTGTTCCCGTCGCCCACGAAAGTGACGTTCAGCCCCTTCGCGTCCCTGCCGAATTTCTCGATGACGGTCAGCGCGTCGGCCATGCCCTGGCAGGGATGGTTGTAATCGCTCAAGCCGTTGACAACAGGGATGCTCGACCACTTCGCCAGTTCCAGCGCGTGTTCGTGCTCGAAGACACGCGCCATCAGCGCGTGGACGTAGCCCGACATGACCCGCGCCACATCCGCGATGGACTCGCGCTTGCCGAGTCCGATCTCGCTGGGCGAGAGGTAGAGCGCATCCCCGCCGCAGTGACGCATGGCCATATCGAACGAGACGCGCGTCCGCAGGCTGGGCTTTTGGAAGATCATGCCCAGCACTTTGCCCTTGAAGATGGGTTGGTTGCCTGTCTTGAAATATTCCTTCTTGAGTTCGATTGCCAGGTCGAGCAAGTCCCTCACTTCGGCGGAGGAGTAATCGGAAATGGCGAGAAAGTCTTTCATAAGCAGGTCTCCTTGGATGCGTCATTCCCCTGCGGGGACGATGTGCGAGCGAAGCGGAGCAATCCTCACTCACAAGGCGGAGATTGCTTCGACGGAAGAACGCCGTCTCGCAATGACGGATTTATGTTGATTTTCCCCGAAAGTATATCATGCGATAGCGCCTCGCTAAGGGCCTATCCGAAGCGCGGCTGTTTCGTTATCATGAAGTCGCTTCGTCGCTGACCTTATCCAGTTCGGCCACCTGGTCGGGAGATAATCGCCAGCCGAGCGCGCCGGCGTTTTCGCGGGCCTGGCTGCCGTTCTTCGCGCCGGGGATGGGCATCGTCCCCTTGCAAATGCACCAGTTCAACGCCACCTGCGCGAGGGTCTTGCCCCCGCAGTCCTGCCCGATGCGGGTCATCAATTTGAGCAGGGGTTGGGCGCGCTGGAGCGCGGCCGCGGCGGTGACGGCGCGCGGCCCGGGCGGAAGTTTGTCGGGGGCATATTTGCCCGTCAGCAGTCCCTTTGCGAGCGGCGAATAGGCGATGACGCGGATGCCGAGTTCGCGGCCGCGTTCCAGCAGGCCGTTCTTTTCGATCTGTCGGTCGAGCAGGTTGTATTGCGTCTGGTTCGCGGCGAGAGGAATCCCGCGCCGCGCCAGTGTGGTATAAGCCCGTATCATCTGGCCGGGATTGAAGTTGGAAACGCCCACCGTGCGGGCGAGCCCCTCTTTGACGAGTTCCGCCATCCACTCCATCAGCGATTCGGGCGGGACGAGGGGGGTGGGCCAGTGGATCTGATACAAGTCCACGCGCTCCAGGCCGAGCCGCTCGAGGCTGTTTTGCAGGGCGTATTTCATGAACCATTTGTGGACGCGCCACGGGTAGGGGAAAAATTTTGTGGCGATCAACGCGGGCTGTTCGGCGGCTTTGAGCATCCTGCCGAGAAACCGTTCCGATTGCCCCATGCCGTAGACTTCGGCGGTGTCAATGAAACGGATGCCCTCTTCCAGGCTGGTTTGGAACGCGGCGTGAATGTCCTTCTCGTTGTGCGTCTGGCCGTACGACCACATCACACGGTCGCCAAATTGCCAGGCGCCCAGTCCCATTTCGATGGCGTGCAAAAAGCGGGTTTCGTTGCCGATGGTGTCGGCCATGGCGCCCTCCGGAAAGCGGGGTGATTTTATCATGTAAGAAAAGGCCACCGCTGGGTGGCCTTCTTGTGGGCGCGGAGGGGCTCGAACCCCCGACCTCATCAATGTGAATGATGCGCTCTAACCAACTGAGCTACGCGCCCGATGTGAGGCGCATTATAGCCGAGACGACTTGGTAATGCAAGGATTTTTTTCTCTCCCATGTTTGTTGGGAGCCCCAAAGGGGCGCTCACCTGCGCTTGCGCCGGATGCAAGCGCCGCGAAGAAGCCGGCGGTGAGGGCCGACTCCCCTCTCCCGTGTTCGTCGGGAGAGGGGCCGGGGGTGAGGGTTCTACGGCGGCGGAAGGAAATTCCAGGGGTTGACCTTGGAGGTCCCGTGCATGAGTTCGAAATGCAGGTGCGAGCCGGAGGATTTGCCGGTGGAACCGACGGCGCCGATGGTCTGTCCCTGGCCCACGCTTTCGCCGCATCCCACCCAGTTCGATTCCAGGTGGGCATAGAGCGTCTGCCAGTTGTCGCCGTGATCTATCATGATCATGATGCCGTAGCCGTAATTGTTCCAGCCCGCGTAAACGACCACGCCCGCATCCGCCGCGTAGACCGGGTCGCCGGTTTCGCCGTCGAGGTCAATGCCCCAGTGATTGGATTCGGGCGAGTAATCATAGCCGGAGAGAAAGTGACGGGCGGTCGGCCAGACGTAGGTTCCAAAGCCTACATTGCCGCCCGCGACAGGCCCGCACGCGCCGGGTCCCCAGTTGCGGGCGGTGGCGGGTTCCTCGCGCGTCACGCCGATGGGCGCGTACCAGGTGGTGAACTCACGCCTGCCGCCGGGGATGATGAGCCAGGTGCCTTTTGGAACGTTCGGGTTGGCGTAATCGCCGATGGTCTCCGTGTCAAGTTGGTTGCCGGGATATTCGATGATATCTTTTGCGGTCACGCCGAAGAATTTCGCCCAGTCTTCGAAACTGATATCGCCCAGCCACTCGTAATACACGCCGTTCACGGGCAGAATGTTCAATTCCTGTCCCGGGCGCAGCGAGTGAGGGTCGTCGGCCAGCGTGTTGTAGTTGCCCCACAAAATGGTCTGGGGCTCGAGTCCGAACTTTTCGGCGATGCCGAAGACCGAGTCGCCGCTTTGGACGGTGTATTTGATGATCTCCTGCCTCGGTCGTGAGGGGATGTTGGTGTGCGGTGACGCCAGCCGGGAAACGCCGGGGAGGGCGGAATCTGTGGGGGGCGGAAGCAGGCTGGGGTCCACGCCCGGAGTCGCCGTCGGTCCCGCCGCCAGCGCGGGACGGGTCTGCAGGGCCTGGGGGATCTTGTCCGCGAACAGGTTCAACAGCCAGACGGCCGCGGCGACGAGGATGAGGGAGAGGATGGCCGTCCCCACCCGCAAGAGTCCCTCGCCGATCCCGAGGGAAAGAAGGGTGTTCATCCATTCGGATGGCGGGTTGCGCCGCGCTCGTTCTGGAAGGGATCCGGCCTGCGCTTTTCCCGCTTCTTTTTTCGGCCTTTCTTCACGAAATTCAGGATTCATTCATGCGCCTCGGCGGTCATCATAACAAAGGCAAAATTGCGCGTCAAGTTGCCTTCTCATGGAAGGTTAAGCCGCGGCGCGGCGCACTTCGGGATTGGCGAAGTGGAGTCCGCCAATGGATGCCAGCATGACCAGCGCGCCCATCAACATGGACGCCTGCACGCCCCATCCCTGCGCGCTGCCTCCGATGAGCAGGCTTCCGAACGGCGCAATGCCTTGCAACGCCCAAAGATATACGGCAAAGACGCGCCCGCGCAGTTCATCGGGGACGCGCATTTGGATGAGGGTGTTCATGGCGACCAGTTGGGTCACTGAGCCGTAGCCGACGAGAGTCATCAGGAGCAACGCCAGCGGCAGGTTGGACGTGAACGACATGGCGAACAACGCGGCGATGAAGACAGATTGACCAACCGCCAGCAGGAATCCCTTGCGAGGGTTTCGGCTGAAGTAGGCGGCCAAAAAAGCGGCCGTCAGCGCGCCGATCCCCTGCATGGCATACACCAGGCTGGTGCGCGTGGCGACAATCGCTTCGGTGTCTTGTGGGGTCTGCAAAACGTCGCGGGCCAGCGCGGGGATTTGTTGGAGCAGAGGGAGGCCGAAAAAGCCCAGCAGGGTGGACATCAGGATGACGGTGCGGATGAGGGCATGGCCGCGGATGAATGAGATGCCCTCGCGAAATTCCGCCGCGAGGTTGGCGAACAGGTTTTTGACTTTGATCGCCTCACGCGGGACCTGATAGGGGGTGCGCGCCGCGAGCAGCCCCCCAATCACGAACAGGAAACTGATCCCGTTGACGAGGAAGACCGTCCCCTCACCGCCGCTGGCGAGCAAAGGCGCGGCCAGCGCGGGACCGAGGATCCGTCCGAGGTTGAAGACGGTGGTCTGGAGGGCGATGGCGCTTGGCAATGCTTCCTTTCCCGCGAGTTCGATCAGCATGGCCTGGCGCGCGGTGATCTCCACGGCGGAGGCCGTCCCGAAGACGAAGGCCAGGAGGGTGATATGCCAGATTTGGATGTGTCCACTGAAGGTCAACGCGGCGAGGCCGAAGGCCTGCAGAGACATGATGCTCTGCAACACGATGACGGTCTTGCGTTTGTCCCAATGTTCGATGAAGACGCCAGCGGGCAGGGCGAGCAGGAGGGTGGGGAGGGTGGTGGCGAAGCCAATCAGACCGAGGTCAAAGGGACGACCCGAGAGGCGATACGCCAGGTAAGGCTGGGCGGTGTTGTGCATCCACGTCCCGATGACGGAGATGAATTGTCCAGCGAGGAAGATTTGAAAGTCGCGCGAGGCGAGAGCGGGGAAGCGGGAGGTGAGATTCAAGGATGAAGGATGAAAGTCGGATGCGAGATAGGGGATAGGAGATAGGTGTTGCGTGTTCCGTGTGTACTTGTCTACGTGTGTACCTATTTCGCTGGGACAACACATTCCGCGCGGTCGTTGGCGGGAGAGTTGACCAGCGTCGAGACGGAATGGGCGGACATCGCGTCGGCGGGGAAGGGCCGGAGGAGGGGGAGCAGGCGGTCGGGAGTCTGGGGCGCAGGGTCGAGCCATTGCGCGTAGGCAGAAGGGGGCAAGATGACGGGCATGCGGCTGTGAATCGTTGCCATCAGTTCGTTCGGCTCGATGGTGATGATCGTCGCCGAGCGGATGGAGTCTCCATCGTGGGAATGCCACTCGTCCCAGAGACCCGCGAAGGCAAAGGGCTGACGCGACTGGAGGAAGATGAAGTGCGGGATTTTGGTCTTCGTCCCCGGCTGGGACTTCCACTCGTAGAAACCGTCGGCGAGGATGAGACAGCGCTTGTACTTGAGCGCGCCGCGAAAGGACGGCTTTTCGGCCAGCGTCTCGCCGCGCGCGTTGATGAGACGATTGCCCATCGTCGGGTCTTTCGCCCACGAAGGAATTAGTCCCCAGACGAAGAAGTCCGCCGCGTTTTTGCCGTCGTTGGGGATGGCGAGGATGGGCTGCGAGGGCGCGATGTTGAAGCGCGGCGCGAATTTGGCGGGGAAGGTGTAGCCCTCGAAGGCTTCGCGCAGGTCGGAGGGGTCAACGGTTAAGGTGAAGCGTCCGCACATGGATTACTCCTCTTCTTCGCCCAGGAAGGGAATGTTCTCGGCAGTGGTTATTTTAACATCCACGCGCCCATTTTCGAAAGCCGCTCGGATTGCGTCTTTGACTTCGACGGCGTCGAGTTGTTCCAGGACAACGATGATGCAGGCGTTGACCGTTGGGTCGTAATCCCGAGCAGGGGAGAGGCGTTCGGCCAGGGCGCGGAGGGTGGACAGGCGCGGGAGGGATTTGTTCTCAACCAGGTCACGCAATCCTGCGCAGGCCAGGCCGCGTTGGTCGGGATGGCATTGGGGATCGTCGAGGATATCCCACAGGGAAATCTCGGCGGGCGCGCCCATTTGCGCCCAAACGTCGGGCAGGCAGTCGGAGAGCCAGTCGTTTGGGAGGTTGAAGAGATTCACGAGACGGCGGGCGACGCTGAAGACGCGCAGCGCGCCAAGCAAGTGAAGAGCGTGCCGGGGAGCCCAACTGGCGGGTTCGCCGGGCCATCCGCTCCGCAGGCTTTCATCGAAAACGATGCGTTCCAATTGGATTGGGTAGGCCTGCCAGTTGGACTGTTCGCGGATGATGCGTTGGGGATCGAGGTCCCAACCCCAGGCGAGGATGTCCGCGAGCGGGGGCGGGTAGGAGGCGGGGGCAGGGAAATCGGCCGGGCGCGGGGGAACGTCGGGCGGGGTGATGTCCTCCCAAAATTGCCAGTCCATGCGCAGCAGATTTCGCAGTTCCTCCTCGCGCGGCGACGGTTTGAGTGAAAACGGGGCTTTGAATTCGCGCTGCGCAAATAACAGGCCGTGTTCGTAGATCAGTTGTCCATGCTCTTCCGCGGAAAGGAAGCGGCGCGTTCCGCCGAAACGGGCAAAACCGAGACGGTAGTGACGGTAGGATTCGGGTTCGTCCACCAGGAAACGACTGCGCTGGAATTGGCGGTGGAGGATGTCGTTGACGCGGAGCACCTCGCTTTCTCCGTATTCCCGCGTCAATTTTTCCAATTGGGCATCTTTCGGTTTTCCTAGCGCGAAGAGGCTGATCAGTTCCCTGACGAGGCGGTCGCGGCGTTCGACGATGCGAAGCCGTTCTTCGGGGGAAGGATAGCCTGTTGCGTGGAACGGGCGCGCTTCGAGAGGCGCAGGGCCGTTCCTGCGAGGAGACGCGTCGGTTTGATTAAAGGATGGGACGGATTTTGGCGGCGGCGTTGAAGCGCGGCGATGGCGGTGTCTGGGCATGTTGGGTTCTCCTGAAAAGGTGTGAGATTTGTTCGATCTTGGTTTTCCTAAACTTCTTCCCCGCCCGCGGACTGCAACTCCCGCCCCCAAAGAACGGGGACAGGCAGCGCGTTGACCTTCTTCACAAACCTCATGGCCGCTTCTCCAACGCATCCATGATGGCAAGTATAACTCCATCCATGTTGTTCATCACATCGCTATTCCAAAAGCGGATCACTTTGTAGCCTTGCGATTCGAGATATTTGGTTCTCTCTTCATCGTACTCTTCCTGTTCCAAATGTTGACTGCCATCCAATTCAACGATGAGTTTGGCTTTAGGCGAGCAAAAGTCGGGAATGTAATTGCCGATGGCATGTTGTCTTCTGAAATTGACTCCCAATTTATCCCCGCGCAAGTATGCCCAGAGTTTCCGCTCGGCGGGCGTGGATTCTTTGCGAAGTTCACCCGCCTGGCGCATGATTTTAGGAGCGCTTCTGCGCGGACGAGCCATGCCCCCTCCTAGCCTCCCCCATTTTCAAAGACCGAAAATGGGGGAGGGACAATTGCGTATTGGGATGAGATTGTTGTTTTCATGGACACTTCTCATTCCCCTTCCCCCAAATTCGCACTTTGAATTTGGGGGAAGGACGGGAAGGGGGCTAGAGTTCACCCTTGAACGCCTTATCCAAAATACCCGGCATCAACGTCCGCCCAAAGAACGGGCGCAACTCCTTCCCGCCCGCGGACTGTACCTCCCGCAACGCATTGACCTTCGCTTGCAAGTTGCCTCTTTTCAAGGTATCAACCTGCGCCCAGGTATTCATTCAGTCTCAAAGTAATTCTCTTTCTTCGCTCTGCCAAGAATTCTTTGTACTTTTCTATATGTAACAGTTCAGCTTCGGTAGGAATGCATTGGGAATCAAATGCGCTTTGACCGGCTTTTTCAATTAAGGGTGGAAAGTAGACCGAAGGTGACTTGTCGCTGATAGCCCGATTTGTTTTACCGCCAATAAATGCTAAATTGGAAATGTCATCGGCTTCGCGTGATGTGTAATTATTCTTCAAAAGCGCTTTTGGGAAAATGTGATGAAATTGCAGACGGTGTTGCGCTCCTGAATGGTCTAGTGCAATCAATAAATTTGACCGCCAATCTTTTGCACCTGATGACCGAAAAGCCAAGAACATGGTCTTAAATAAGGCACTACGTTGGTTACGTCCTTCTAATTCGTCTGGCGAAATATCAAGCCGTCCAACCTGACTCCGTAAGCGATCAATAAGCATGTCCACCCCTCCGCCATCACGCAATGCAGCAATGTCTTGATCTAACGTAACAGCTCAGACATCTACGCCAATGCGGGCAAGAAATCTGGCGCATAAGGTGAACGGCGCATTGCCAATTTCAAGGCTTCGAAGGCACTCAAGCCATTCTTACGGGCAGTGGACAAATAACTTCGGATCGAACAAAATACTTTTGCGCCATCTTCGGAGCGGAAACAGCCTGAGATTTTTTGTTTCAACTTGACCATGCGAATGTCTCGTTCAGCCAGGTTGTTGTCAAATGGAACCTTAAAATCATACATGAAAGCCAGCACCGCCGCTTTGTGATTACGCAAACGGTCAAGCAAGTTTTTTGGGGGTGGCTGTTTGAGCTTGCCGCGTTGCCCTGGTGGTCTTTCTGGAACAGGATTGCATGCCAAGCCTTGAGCAACTAACTCATCGTAACGGGTTTCAAACGCAATCAGTTGTTCGGGGGACAAACAAGGCTGGCCTCGTGCGACTGCTTCTGCTACTGTTTTCTTGATGAAGAGCAAGTGCTCCACCATGGCATCTTCCCAGTCTTGTGGATAGCGTTCCTGTAAAAAGGCAAACTCGCGCAGATGATGTGTATTGCAGGAAGCATGATCGGCGTTTTGGTAAGTGTAATAGGCTGCCCAATCATCGTGGACACATTTTCCAGTTCGTTTGGGCAGAATCCCGGCGTTGTCGATGCCAACGGTGCCGCGTTTCTTATCCAGATGGTAGTTCGTCGCCCGTTCTGTCCCTGCGGAATGCACCCAATGATTGCTTTGTTCGACACGCAGACTGGTTTCATCAAAGTGGACCGCTTCGTCCGTCTCGATCAAATATTGTTTGATGCGCTCATTCACCGGCTCAACCACCTGGTTCGCCTGTTGACAGGCTTCCACAATCGTTCCTGCTCCCACTGCCTGGTCGAGTACGTCCACGCAAAACTCTGCCACGCGTTCCAGCGGAATAAATTGCTTTTGGTTGAGATAGACCAACAAGGCTTTGAAGTCTGGCCCATATTGGGTGGGCTGCGTAATCCCGGCTGGAAACTCAGCACGATTCTCATTGCCACACTGCGGGCAACACTTCACTTCTATCTGGTGTTCGGTCACAAGCAGTCGAATGGACGGCAATTCGTATTCCTGCCGCTTTTCAATCCGTTTGACAGCCGTCTTCTCCAAAGATGCCTGACACTGAGAGCACTGCTCAACAGGATAACGCTCCACCCTGTCAGGCTTCTCCGCCATCTCCAGTCGATGTCCCGGATGCCCCTCTTGCGCACCACTCTTCTTCCCGCTGGGTTTGCGCAAACTGCGCGTCCGTTTGGGTTTCTTCATCCCATCACTGGATGGCGGTTTGGATGAGTTGTGACTGGTCTTTGCCAGCTTATCTTCCAACTCTTGCACTCGCTTTGCCAAGATCGCGATTGCCTGCACCAACTCGTTCACCAAGGCTACCACTTCATCTTCCCCCTCCCGGGCGATGGCGCGAATTTCTTCTTCCGTCGGAATGCGTAAGGTTGGCATAACCCTATTTTCAACGGCTTTCTTGTATTTGGCAATGTTAAAGTTCAACTAATCTAACCCTACGTCTGAGGAGTTACAAGTAAAGATCTCAACCGTTTAGAGTATAAGTTCCCGGAGGTCTGAATCCCCATGCCTCTATTGAGAGGATTGAAACATCGCCCGGCAGGCCGAAATCAACTGAATTTGAATTAGTCTGAATCCCCATGCCTCTATTGAGAGGATTGAAACTCATCTGGATTTCTCTCGTGACATGAACAGGATTAAGTCTGAATCCCCATGCCTCTATTGAGAGGATTGAAACTAGATGTTTCCGATCAGGTCAATCGCCGTGCCGTTGGTCTGAATCCCCATGCCTCTAGTGAGAGGATTGAAACTAAATACTATTTCTTCGCAGTAACTATTCAGCCGCTGTAGCGGCGAAAGTCGGAACGTAAGGCGAACCGGATAAGGCAAGATACAGGGCGTCCAGGACGCGTTGGTTGTTTTTTCTGG
>DAOUMJ010000117.1:0-15838 GCA_034411715.1 Anaerolineales bacterium
GGAGACGTTGGCGAGCGCGCCCGCCAGCAGGAACAGGTAAACGTCGAGGCTCACGTCCGTATCCCAGCGCGCGTACTGCCAATCTATGAACACCAGTCCGCCGTGCGCCGCGCCGCGGATGAGATTCCCGTGCCAGAAATCGCCCTGGATGAGCGTCTTGCGCGTGGCAGCGCGCGACGAACAAACCTGCGCCAATTCCGAAAGCAGGCGCAGCTCATCTTCGTTCGGCGAAAAAAGTTCCCGAAAGGCCTGAATCTTGCGCGGCAGGTCGGAAGGGACGCGCTCGCCCGCCTCCAGGGGTTTGGAAGCGCGGTCGTGCACCTCGCGCAGGGAGCGCGCCGCCTCGCGCGCCAGGGCCAGCAGGCGCGGCGAGTCGCGCCACAACCCCCGGCGCGGCGAATGCAACAGCCCCTCCCCTGGCGCCCAGGAAATGAGCAGCGCGGCCTGCCCGCCGATCTCGACCAGGGCCAGCGGTTCGGGCAGCCGCCGCGCCGCATCCGCGCCGAGCAGGTTCCAGATCTCCAGATGCCGCTCATATTCCATCCTCGTCAGGCGGCCGTTCGATGGCAGGCGCGGGACTTTCGCCGCCAGCGAGGGTTCCCGCGCGCCGCGCTCGAAGCCCAAAAAGATCACGTTGTCGTTCAGGTCGGCGCCGCCGTTGGAAAGAAGGACCCAGCGTAGCGGTTGTTTCCACGCGCGCCCCGCTCGCGAAAGCGCAGCCTCCGTCAACCCGTCCACGAACGCGTTCATCCGCCCTCCGAGACCGCGAAATAATACGGCAGAAAATTTTGCAGCACGCCCGCCAGCGGTTCCAGCCCGCGCAGCAGAGCGCGCGGAAACCTGTGCTGGTAACGGTGCCGCAGCACGAACCCCAATGCCTGCGCGTCCAGCGGCAGGATGTATTCGGGCGAGGCCAGGTCCGGCACGGCGGCGAAAAAATCAACGGAACGGAATCCCACGCCAGTTAGCAGGCGAGACGCAGCGCGGGGACGGAGACTGCCGAAACCGATCAGGAGACTCCCGCCCGGGCGCATCAATCCGCGCAGGACGCGAAGCGACTCGACGAGCCCGCCTCTTTCCAAGCCCGAGCCGGGCGCGCCGACCCCGAGCGGCGCCGCGACGATATCGAAGCCGCCCCGCGCCGAGAGATGCGCCAACCCCTTCCACGTCGCCGCTTCGACAGCGATCCCCAACTCGCGAAAGGAGCGCTGAAAATCGCTTTCGCCGCGCTCGACGATGAGGACGCTGTGCGCCTCCTGCATGGGCAGAAAAAACCGCCAATCCACGGCGTGGGTGGGGATGGATGGCAGGGCGCGTGACATGTTTAGACCTCGATGGAATCGGCGCGCCCCAAATCCACCAGGCTGTATCCAAAGCGATTGAGACGCGTCTCGACCCGGCGGACCATGGAACGGGCCGTCGTTCCGCGAAACAGGCCGTCCCGGTCCCTGCGCCACATGGCAAAGTATTTATCGTTCACGCCGGATAGAACTTTCTGCCGATTGGGAAAATCGTCCACACCCAGGAAGTTGTAAATTTTATTGGTCCACACAGACGGTTCAGATACAAAATGTTCGTATTTGAGCGCCATGGTGTTCTTTAAGTAAGGGCGATCCTGCATGAAAATTTCATGACACACCAGCCAGTGTTCCAAAATACGCGGCAGGCTGCGCCAATAAATGCGGAATTTTTTGTGCCAGGCGCGGGTGGCGTAGGAAACCGCCAGCGGATGCCGCAGGAGGACGATGAAGTACGCATCAGGGAACATGGCCTGCAGAAAGCGCGTGCGGATCAGGTTGGGCGGGGACTTTTCCAGCAGGTACGGTTTGCCCAAATCCCAATACGGCGACCATTCCGCGAACAGTTTGGCGCGGTTGTCCTCGCTCACCAGAGGGGAGGCTTCGGTCAGATGCGCTTCGTGGTGGAAGCCGAATTTTCCGGCGCCGCCGTAATATCCCGATGGACGATAGACAGTTTGCAGGTGCATGCCCTCATCTTCGGGCGAGGCGGTGTTATGGAAACCGCTCAATTCGGGATGGTCGCGCAGGGAACGAAAGAGGATGGACGTGCCGCTGCGGTGGAGGCCGCAAATGAAGACGAAGCGATGATTTTGCATGGAGGGGATTCCTTCATGTACGATTGAAGCCAAAGGCGCGCGCCAATCGCAGGAAATTATCCCGCTCGGCTCGCCAAAGCAGGCCGAGATAAATGGCCGCGCCCGCCAGCGCAACGCAGGCCAGTTGAACAGGCGCGGCCCAGCCCGAGGTCAGATAAAGCGCCGCCAGCGCGACGGGCGTCATCGCCAGGCCGGCTAGAAAGGCCGGGCGCAGTTGGGCGAGGATATCCCAAACCGTCACTTCGATAAAGCGGGTCGCGACGGTCAAACTGACAGCGCGGCGAATCAGCACGGCGATCAAATGTCCCCAGGCCACGCCAATCGCCCCGTAGCGCGCCCCGATCAGCAGGCAGGGGATAAGGATGACGACGGTAAAAAGCGAAAGTTTGAACAGGATGTCGGGGCGGCCCACGGCTTTGTAAATGCCGCCAACATGAAAGCCAATGGAATAGATCCAGGCGTAAATCGCAAGGACGCGCAGGATCGGAATGACTTCGAGCCAGGCCCCCCCAAAGACGACGCGCACAATGGGATCGGCGGCGATGAGCAGTCCAAGCGCGATGGGCATGGCAATCAATTCCACGAGTCGGACGGAGCCAAGAAAGCCGCGCCGCATTTCTTCGGGCTTGCCTTGAATGGAAGAAAAGGCCGGGAAGGCGATTTCGCCCAAAATCCACAGGTTGCCGATCAGGAGCATTTCAGGCAGGCGATAGGCCAGGGTATAGACGCTGAGAATCGTCAGCCCGAAAAGTTTTCCGACGATGATGTAATCCACGTTGTCAATGATCACGCTTAGAATATCGCCGCCGATGATGGAGGAGCCGAATTTCATGAGCGAGGCGGCAATGCCGCGGTTGACGACGAGGCGCGGCCGCCAGGGTAGAATGATCCACACCAGGACGACGGAGGCCAGCGCCCCGGCGATCTGCCCGAACACCAGCGACCAGACGCCGAAGCCGGATAGCGCCAACCCAATGGAAACCGCTCCCTTGACGAGCGTGTTGCCCATATCGGGAATAAATTTCCGGCGGTAGTCCAGTTCGCGCAGAAGCCAGACAACATGGACGGCGCCAAACGCATTAATGGCAAAAGAGAGGCCCAGCCAGCGCAGAACGGGAACCACCTGGGGGTCGTTGAAATAATCGGCCACAAAAGGCGCCAGCAGAACCGCCAGGGTAGACAGGAGAAAGCCTAAAATGATGTTGATGGTGAAAACAGTGTTGGCGGCATCGTTCACGTCTCCCCGCCGCTGAATGAGCGCGACGCCCAGCCCCAGGTCCTTGATGATTGCCAGATAGTTGATGGCGACCACGGCAACCGCCACCAATCCAAATTCTTCCTTCGTTAGAAGGCGCGCCAAGACAGAGGTGGTGAGCAGGAGCGTCAGTTTGCTGAAGCCGAATGCCAGGAAATTCCAAAGGATGCCGCGCGCCACCTTGTGGACAATCCGATCCTGCGGCCCGGCCGCCCCGTCCGGCTCAGAAATCAAGGCCTTGCCCCTGTAAACGAAATACGTTCGTCTTTATCAATCAAAGCGTGGGTGATTCGGATGGCGGCAATGGCCAGGGCGGTCAGAATCCAGAAATAGCGAATATACGCGCCGTGCAGGAAGGTCGCCGCCACCAGGTAAGCGATCAGCGAAACCTGCATGGAAGTCAACCACGGAATCCAATCATCCAGATGAGAAGCCGACTCAGCCCGGCGCTTGGCAACGGATAGGGCCGCGAAAAGGGAGACAATCACCCCGGCAAAGGCGGCGAAACCCAAAATGCCGTTCTCGGCCAGCACCTGTATGTATAACGAATGGGGATCGCGTTCTTCGGAGCGGACTTCAATGCCGATCAGTTGGCTGTATTGCTGATAATTGTTGTTGTAGTTCCCAGCGCCCACGCCCAACAGCGGATGCGCGGCGAACATGCTCAAGCCGGTAAGCATTTCACTGCTGCGGCCGCGCACCGAACTTTCCTGATAAATTCCGTATTCATTGGCAGGCGCAAGGACCGACAACGACCGCAATCGCTCGACATAATCGCCGGGCCAAAACGGGATCGAAAGCGCAAACAAGGCCAGTATTGCCAGTCCTGCCAACCGGTTGACTCGCTTTTCAAAGACGAGCAACACCAGGACAGCGACCACCAGCAAGGAAAGGTAGGCGCCGCGGCTGTAGGTGTTCAAGGTTTCCACCAAAAGGATGCCCAATACGAGAACGAGAAAAATTTTCATGGCCCTGCGCGGCTCGTGGATGAAACGAAAAACAACCAGCGCCATCACCGCCACAACCGTCTGCCCCCACATGTTCGGCGCGTTGATCGGCCCTCCCAATCGCGCCGTACTGGAACCACCGAAAACATTGTCCATTTTCACTGCGGCCATGCCAAAGAAGTCCCGTTCAAAACTGCCGGTGACGTACTGATATGTCCCCAACAGGGAAAGAAAGAAGGTGATCAGTATCACCAGCCACACCGAACGCTTCCAGATTTCGGGGGCGCGAAGGGCAAAGATGATACAGTAAATGATGACAATGTCCTTGCCCAGATCGAGTATGGCGTTCAGGGCGCGGTCCCTGTTGGACGCTACGATAAAGGTTGCGGCCGTCACCGCGAAGAAGAGGAACAGGAACATTTCGATGGCGGCTGTCTTTGGACGGCCCAGGAAAGAAGTTCGCTCCACATAAAGGTACCTGGCAAAAATCGCCGCCGCGACTACCACCACAAGCGGCTTGATGATGCCCGGGTACCCGCGGCCAGTCAATTCGTCCGAAATGTTCGTGAACACTGCAAGAATCAATACATTCACGCCCAGGCTGGGCTTAACGAATATGGCCAGGGCAAATGCAATGCCCGCCGCCCCCACCAGGCCGAACAAACCAATGTTCGAATCCAAATTCCTGACCGCCCAGGCGCTCAACGCCGCCAAAACGACGGCAAGCAAAAAATACAGATAATCGTTCTTGTGGGTTTCGAGATCGAATTTCATGGCATTTCTCGCATGGCAAAGGGGTAACTTTGGGTGAAAGTGAACGGAACATTCCAGTCCAACACATCATACCATTCCGGTGGGATATTACGCAACATGTCTTTCGACCAGATTGCCGGATCCCAATGTGCGGTCGCGTCGCCTTCCGGGTAGGTTTTGGGGTGGCCGCTATCGTCCACAATAAACCCGCCATATTTTTGCATTGCCAGCGCCCAGACAACGCAACCTTTCATCCCGGAGCAGGCCTGGAGGATCGCGCCCATGGGAATCTCCGGGCGGATGACCAGGCGCGCGCCTTCCGGTATATCATATTTCGAGCGGCCCAGACCGTCGGTTCGGGTAAAGGGAGGAATCACAGCCGGCCAGTCATTGGCCTCGCACACTTCAGGTTTACAGGGATAATCGTAGGCCAGCGTTACGGCGTGGTCAATATATCCGCGTTCCACCTCACAGGGGCGGACGATCCCGGCCAGGCTTCCAATTCCCGCGCCGCGATGGGCAAACCCCTGCGGCGGGATGCCCGAATTGCGAATATGGTAGCGGTATACGCCGTCCGCGGCCCAACGCCCAAACAGGTCAATGGAACCCCTGAAAATTCCCCACTCTTCACCGGTCTCCGTGTTGATCGCCACCAACTGTCCATCGGTACCGGGCGCGGGCTGGGCGTGCGCGGGAAGCGGCATCCATACCGCCGCGCCGGGCTCCCCGTAACGAACGACCTGATCGTCCAGGGCATCGCGAAATCGGTTTTTTCTTAATTGGACTGGAACCGGCGGCGTTGCATTATCCACATAATAGATATTGGGCGCGTACTGATACGGGTCCGAGCCGATCCAGGAACTGCCTTTCCAAAAAGCCTTCATCATTTTATCGCTGTCTGGATGGATACGCGCAACCGACCAATCAATGGGGGTATTCCAGATGGAAGAATCGGCATAGGGACGCTCGCACCTGTTCGAAACCGGTAAATTCGTCGGGGCGGGCGGCAGCGCCACTTTGGAATCCGGAATTGCCTGTCCATCTCCACGCGGTCCGTCAGGGATGCAAGCGACAAGCGCCAGCATAATCGCAGTCCAATGGACAAAGCCACGTCGCGCCACGATCCATCTCCACAAGACCAAGCCAGTAATTATGGGAACAGGTCTCCCAGAAGCCTACGCACTGGATTCCCGCTTTGAACCCACGAACAGGAACAGGGCCACCAGGGCAAATAGAATGGCGTAATTGGACTCTTTGATTTCCTGAACCGCCTGTCGAAACGGGATAACGTCATAGGTATAGAAAGCCGGGTAGATTGCCTTGGCCGCCTTCGCATACAGGTAATTGAAAACGAACAAAACGCCAATCCCCCAATGGCTGATCGGTAAATATCTGGCAGCAAAGAGTCCAAAAGGTTTATGGAATTTTGCGGCCAAAGGGAGCAGAACCGCAAACGAAAGCCAGAGAACATCGAACATGGTTTCGAAGGGAATATTCGCGCCGCCAATCACCAGATTATGTATCGTGATCTCGTCTTGATCATTGATCTGCTCCAGGCTTTGCGGGGTTTCCACGTTGAAAATCCGCTGACCCCAACTAATTTCCTCCCCGCCACCGAAAAAGAAAATGCCCGCCAATCCCAAAAATATCAACGGCTTGAGCCAACGCCAAAACGTTCCGTTTTTTTCCATCATCCGACGCGAGCGCAAAAAAGAGAAGAAAAAGAATATCGAGGCGACGAAAAACGACAGGGCGCCCGCCACTTCAAAGTAACGATCCTCCCGCACCGTCAAGGCGGCGGCCTTTTCGCCGAGCATCAAAACCATGAAACTGACCACAATGTAGAAGGCCACCGCAACGTAGAATACCGGAAGGTGGAACAGGTTCTTTTTCGACATGGGAAACCTCGCTTGGTTGATGGAATATGGATTGCATCGAAATTCAATGCGCGCCGCGCTGCTGGAAGACGGCGAAAACCGTCCAAAACAGGATGCACAGATCCATCCAGACGCTGCGCCGCTCGATATAGGCGATGTCGAGGCGCAGGCGGTCGTCGAATTCCATCGAAGCCCGGCCGACGATCTGCCAGAGACCGGTCAGGCCAGGCAGGACATCCAGGCGCTCGGTATGCCAGAGTTTGTAGGTGTCCGCGCCAAAGGAGGTGGGACGCGGCCCGACCAGGCTCATTTCGCCCCGCAGGATATTGAACAGTTGTGGTATCTCGTCCAGGCTGGTCCTGCGAAGAAAGCGCCCAATGCGGGTAACGCGGGGGTCGTTGGTGATTTTAAAATCCGGCCATTGCAGTTCGTTCAAATGCGCGTACTGGGATTTCAGTTCCTCCGCATTCGGCACCATGGTGCGGAATTTGTACATTCGAAACCGCTGGCCGTTCCTGCCCGTGCGATATTGAACGAAGACGGCAGGCGCGCCCGGCGAGGTGACCTTGATCAGCAGGGCGATCACCCCGATCAGCGGCAGCCAAAACGGGGAAAACAAAATCACGATGAAAAGGTCAAGGAACCGTTTCGCCCCATGGTACGCCCGGCCGGTCAACACCCGTTTCTTTGGATCGAATTTTTTTACCCAATCTAAGTCAAGAGTCATGGCCGTATGTCCCAATCTTCTCAAGACGGCGTTGCATCGAAAAACTGCCGCAAAGCGCCTTTGAACATTTTGTGCCGTTAAATTAGTCGCGCTCCCGCCGAAAATGGGTTGGCTCTCCGGCGTGGAGCATGTCCAACGAGACGGGTTTCCCGATGCGGCCTATTTCTGCGCGGCTTCGGAAAGTTTTTCCACTTCTTGAACGGGAACGGCCCAGGCCAGCCGCTGTTCCGCCCGCTCCACCAGTTCGTCGAAAGTCAATGCCTCATCTGGAAAAGAGGCGTAACTCCAGGTCACTTCGACGCCGACGATCTCCGCCACCGCCCGGCGGATGCGCTCTCCAAAAACGGTCGAATTCTCGCCGCTGGTCTCCGGGCAGAGGAGCATAAAGCGCCCGCTGCGGTCGCGCAGGATCAGGTCGGTTTCGCGCGCCCGCTCGCTGATGATCTGCCCCACGCGGGCCACCGCAAATCGCCGCAGAAGATCCTGCTGCAGTCCTTCGAGTTGTTTCCACTCGCGTTTCGTCCTGTCCTTCTCGAGTTCGACGATCAACAGCGAGAGGGAATGATGGTAGCGGCGCGAACGGGTCAACTCGGCGCTGATGCGGTCGTCGGCCTGCTGAAGGTCGAATGTGCGGTTGGGATAGGTGGTGGCGGCCAGCCCTTCGAACAGGTTCAGCATCACCTTCAAATGGTGGCCCACATCGAAGGACAGGCCGGCCGCGATCGTCACCAGGATGAACTGAATGCCGAGCAACTGCAACCCAAGCGGGCGCGCAAAAAGCCGCCAGTAAAACAACCAGGTGAGGCCGTAAACCGCCACCCACAGGAACAGGTAAATGTATATCGAAACATTCACCAGCGAAGGCACAAAGATACCGACCAAAACCGCCAATGCGAAGAGAATGAAAAACGCCGGCTCGAAGTTCAGAACATTCTGTTCGATGTAATCCACCTGCGCCACGCCGAGGACGATAATGACATACGTAAAAAGCAGGGCGATGGAGTGCTTGAGATTCGTCATGGGATCCTATTCCGACGCGAATTATACCGCGCGTGTCGGAAATTACGCAGTCCGAGTTTGACCGGTGCGCACGCAAAGGGCGTCAGCGCGGACTGCAAAATCTCCAGATTTTGCTCAAAAGTCGGGAGACTTTCGACTCCGTGTCTGACATGGTTTGCGCGCACACTTTGACCGCGTAGCGCTAAATCTTCGCGAAGCGCCTGTTGTAAGGGCCAGATTTTCTCAAAAGTCGGGAGACTTTCGACTCCGCGCCTGACAATGCACGCGTTCACATCATTCTGTGACATAATTGAGGTATGCGCATGCAAATTGTCGTCTGCGGAGCGGGCATCGTGGGCGTGAGCGCGGCCTGTTTCCTTGCGCGGGCGGGCGCGGGCGATATCCTGCTCGTGGACGAACGCCCGCCTCTCAGCCTCACCAGCGACCGTTCCACCGAGTGCTACCGCAACTGGTGGCCGCAGGCCGACATGCTGGCGCTCACGAACCGTTCGATTGACCTCATGGAGGAACTGGCCGCCGAAAGCGGGAACGCCTTTCACATGAACCGACGCGGCTATCTCTACGTGACCGCCGACCCGCGCAAACTCGCCGCATTCCGCGCCCGCGCCGAGCGGACCTCGAGCCTGGGCGCAGGACCCCTGCGAGTCCACACCGAAGCGGATTCCACCTACCGCCCCTCCAGCGCGGAGGGCTGGGAAAACGAACCCGGCGGCGCCGACCTGCTGCTCGGCGGCGCGCTCATCCGCAGGCATTTTCCCTACCTGACGGAATCGGCCCTCGCCGCGCTGCACGCCCGCCGGGCGGGATGGCTGAGCGCGCAGGGGCTGGGGATGACGCTCCTCGAAACCGCGCGCCGGCTCGCGGTCCGCTTTGAATCGGGACGGGTCGCCGGTGTGGAGGCGGAGGGCGGCCGCGTCCGCGCAATCCGCCTGGCAGACGGCCGCCGCGTCGAGTGCGCGACATTCGTCAACGCCGCGGGGCCGTATCTGCGGGAGGTCGGCAGGATGATCGGCGCGGAACTTCCCGCGCAGACCGAACTGCATCTCAAGATGACAATCCGCGAGCCGCTGGGCGCGGTGGGACGCGACGCCCCGTTATTGATCTGGGACGACGAACAGTCGCTGCCCTGGGAGGAGGAGGAACGCGCCGCCCTGCGCGCAGACCCCGCCACGCGCTGGCTGACGGAGGCCCTGCCCGGCGGGGCGCACACGCGTCCCGAAGGCGGGGCAGAAAGCGATATGCTGGTGATGTTGTGGGAATACCGGGCGCGCCCCTCGCCGCCCATCGAACCGCCCGCGCTGGACGGGGATTTTCCCGAAACAACGCTGCGCGGCATGGCGGCCATGTTACCGCGCCTGAGGGAGTATTTTCACAAAATGCCGCGCCCATTCGTAGATGGCGGTTACTACACGAAAACCCGTGATTCTTTGCCGCTGGTGGGGCCGTTGGGTATCGAGGGCGCATTCGCGGCGGGGGCGGTTTCGGGCTTCGGCATCATGTCGGCCTGCGCGGTGGGCGAACTGCTGGCCGCGCACGTGACGGGCGCCGCCCTGCCCTCCTACGCGGCGGCCTTTCATCCCTCGCGTTTCGACGACCCCGCCTACCTTCGCGATTTGGAGGAGGCCGGCGAAAGCGGGCAATTGTAAACACAAGGAGGCGCTTATGAAGCGACCCATTGTCATTCTTGCGGCGCTTGCGTTTTTGCTCACGGCTTGCTGGGACATGGAGCCGGTGACCGCCGCGCCCAACCCGGCGCGCATCACGCCCTCGCGACCGCCCCCCATTTTTTCGCCGACGCCCATTCTGGTCACACCGACACCGGCCGGGAGCGCGTCCATCACCCCTTCCCTCCCTCCCATCGTCACGCCCGCCTTGACGTTCATCCACGGCACACTCCCCGCGCCCACGTCCACTTCCACCGCATCCCCCACACCCATTTCCTCCGTCACGCCCGCGCCGCTGGCCGTCCAATTGCTGGGCTGCGACACGGGCTTCGACATCACGCATCGAATGGGCGAAGTGACCAACGCCTACGCCGCCATCGTCAACGCTTCGGGGCCGGACCTGACGGGGATTTGCGCCACCTTGTCGTCCGCCGACGAGGGACGCCCCCACCCCGACAAGACGATCTGCATCCCGTCCCTGCCCGGCGGATTTCAGGTGACGCTCAAATTGACGATTGACACGACCTTTCAGGTCAACACGATCGTGGACGTTGCGGTGGCGTCGAATGAAGGGGCGTTTGCATCCACCGGCGGGCTGGCCTGCGCGGACATCGGCGCGTTCAAGCCCGCGCCAGAGACGATTGGCGTTCTACAACCGGTTCAATAAATAAGAGCCCGATGCGTTATCGAAGGGGCAGCGCGACAACAAACCGACTGCCCTTCCCTTCCCCCTCGCTTTCGACCCGGATTTTGCCGCCGTGCGCCTCCACCAGGCGACGCGCGATGGTCAGGCCGATGCCGCTTCCGCCGCCCGAAGCGCGCGAGCGCGATTTGTCCACGCGGTAGAAGCGCGTGAAGATGTGTTCGAGATGTTCGGGGAGAATGCCGATGCCCGTGTCGGTTACCGCGATGTGGATTTCATTGTTTTTCTGTTCGGCGCCGATCGTCACCGCGCCGCCTTCGTTGGTGTATTGGATGGCGTTGGCGACGAGGTTGAGCAGAACCTGCCCGAGGCGGTCCTCGTCGGCGAGGAGGCGCGGAAGGTTGCGCGGCCCGCTGAAGGTCGGGACGATGCGCTTGGCGCGGGCGGTGGGGGTCACGCGTTTGAGGGTCGTCTCGATGAGGGCGCGCAAGTCCACGTCGGACAAGTCCAGGTGAAAATTCGGGGCTTCGACGCGGCTGAGTTCCTGAAGGTCGTCCACCAGGCGGCCGAGGCGGTCGGCCTCGGCGCGGATTTGTTCATAGGTTTCCGCGTCGGCGGGAAGGAGGCCGTCAATCAGCCCTTCCATCGAACCTTTGATGGCGGTGAGCGGCGTGCGAAGTTCATGACTGAAATCGGCGATGAGCTGCCGCCGCATGGTTTCGACCTGTTCGAGTTGGGCGGCCATGCGGTTGAAACTTTGTCCCAATTGGCCGAGTTCGTCTTCGCCCTTTACGCTGACGCGCTCGTCGAATTTGCCTGTGGCGATGCGGCGGCTGGCGGCGGTCATTTCCTGCAACGGCGCGACGATGCGCCGGCTGAGGGCAAGGCTGACGCCGCCCGCAACGAGGACAGCCGCCAGGGCGGCCAGGCCAAGCGCCTCGTTCACGCCGCGGCGAAATTCCCTGAAGAATTCCTGCGCCATGCCGTATCCCTGCCCCATGCTCATTCCCATGCCCTGCCCCATCCCCATGCCCTGCATGTGACGATTGAACGCGCCCGGCGCGGTGAATTGGATGGCGACGGCGAGCGCGATCATGCCGAGCAGGATGACGGCGAGGAAGGCGAGGAAGAGTTTTGCGCCAAGTCGGCGGCGAAGGGTTTCAATCATAATAGTTCATCTTCAAACCGATAGCCCACGCCGCGCACGGTGACGATGAACCGCTCGCCGATCTTGCGGCGGACGTGGCCGAGATGCACGTCCACGACGCGCGTCTCGCCGAAGTATTCGCCGCCCCAGACTTTTTCGAGCAGTTGTTCGCGGGTGAGGACGCGGCCGCGGTTTTCGGCGAGGGCGCGCAGGAGGTCGAATTCGAGCGCGGTGAGATCAACGGGATTATCGTCCAGGGTGACGAGGCGCGCGCCCGAGTCGATTCGCACGTGACGAAAGGCCAGCACGCTCGTTTCGGACCTGGCGGCGGCTCCCGTTTGGACGCGGCGGAGCGCGGCCTTGACGCGCGCGGTCAATTCCCGGGGCGAAAAAGGCTTGGTCACGTAATCGTCCGCGCCGACGGTGAGGCCGACGATCTTGTCGGTCTCTTCGGTGCGGGCGGTGAGCAGGATCACGTACACGTCCGATTCGCGGCGGAGGCGGGAGAGCAGTTCGATTCCGTCCATGCCGGGGAGCATCACGTCGAGGACGACGAGATCGGGCTTGAAGGCGCGCGCGGACTTCAAGCCCGCGTTCCCGTCGAGGGCGGTGAGGACCTCGTAGCCTTCGGGCTTGAGGTAGGCCTCCACGAGTTTGACGATGCTGGGTTCGTCGTCTATGACGAGGATCTTGGCTCTGGTCATAACGCAAGGATAGCCGCGACGGGCAAAGATGGCAAGAAGGAATTGTAAAGGGAGGGTAAAGAATTTATGGGCCAGCCGTCAACCCCTTTAAACGGCTAATAGAGTTCATAAAATTCATCCGCGCCTAATGCGGGGATCAGTTTTTTAGCCAAAGTGTAAATTTTTCCAGAATGACCCGCATAGATCCAATCGTCAATACTGCCGCGATAACACCAGCGCTCGGCATGATATTCGCGAGTTTCCTGGTCATCCAAAATAAAGCGCATGACGGGAGTGTATTGGGCGGATCGGTCTCGGTTATCTTCGAGTCTTTCTCTCGCATTGGGCAAGATGGGAAAGCCCTCGAAAATTTCCATTAGTTTACCCACATCCCAACCGACGCCTTCATAAACGATGATCTGTTTATCTTTGACGGCAACGCGATAATTTCGCGCTTTGGGATGGCGCGCCAGGGCTTCTTCCACGCAAACCCATTCTTCATACGGGATCAATTTGGGGCGAACTTTGACCAGGGAGACGATTCCGTTGACGCTCTCTTCAATCTCATAGCCCTGCGGAACTTCCTCAACGGGTTCGCTTTTTTGCTCCCTGGCAAAGTAATGGCGCGGCTTGCCTGTCTTGGTCACGCCTTTGTTGAGAAAATACTTGGAGCCTTTGCGGTTGGTGTAGGTGATGGACATTTTCAATTCTCCGTTGAACCCGCGACTCGCTACATGGGATAGGCTTCCGCGCCTGCTTTCATTGCGCCTTCTACTGTGCCATTTACATAGCCTGCGCCAGGGAACATCCATTCATCGGGATCGTAGAAGTTGCGCGAGTGACGATAGATGGCAAAACCCCAATTGTCCATCTTTCCATTCCAGGTGAGACGGCAAATTTCAGAGGGGCGACCGCGATCTATTCGGTCAAGGTACAGGAACTTGCCTTTGAATCTCGCCGCGTACCCGCGTTTGGTGTTGCCGAATAAAGCTTTCAAAAGGGGATGTGGTTCTCCCGTAAATGTCCTTCGGTTGAACTCCTCGACGATTTTCAGGACTTCTTGCTGAATTTCAAGGGGGATGGTTGGTTTTTTTGGCATGTTTATTCTCCAAATGATTGAGCCGGCAACGATTCAAAAAAGATTCACTGCCTGCCGCGCGGAATCGCCCATTCCAGACCCGCGCCTTGTTTACCTGTGTGTTTGTGTACCTGCTTTTTGCTATAATATCACCAATCAGCCGCCTTCGGCTGACAAGGAGAACGAAATGTTACAACAAGTGACCATTCAAACCAGCGACGCCAAACGGCTCAAACCACTTATTAAAAGCGCCATCCAGATTCAGCTGGATGACATCGAACACGGCCTCCAACTGACCCGCGCCCGCCTGGAAACCTTCGAGAAACAGTACGGCATGAGCACCGCCGAATTCCTGCGCCGCTTCAAGCCTGGCGACCTGGAAGAAACGCTCGATTTCCTTGACTGGCAGGGCGAAACCAAAATGCTGGCTCTGCTCGAAGAAAAGAAAGCCGCATACCAGGAAGCGCAGGTCAAATGAAAACGCGGGGCGGGATCGCGGGATACTTTCGACATATCAACAACATCCTCGCGCTTTCGCGCGCCGTCAAATCGCAAAATGTCCACGCCGAGAAACGAACTCCAACCGAAGGATTCCTACGCGGGGACGTAACTTTCAAAGACAACTCACGCCTGCATTTCAGGGAACTGGTTTCCATCGAACCGAACGTTCAACTCGTCAGTTATACCTATCAATATATGGGAGCGGATGGAACAACGATTTTTCGCTACGACGACTCCGACCATTTTTTGAGCCTGCCCACCGCGCCGCATCACAAACACGTTGGGGAAAATGAAGTCATCGCGGCAGACGCGCCCGATTTAGAGTCCGTGTTGAAGGAAATCGAAGCAATCGTCGGGGCATAATTACCAATTACCGTTTACCGCCTTCTTCAACTCACCAATCTTCTCCAACATCGCCTGCTCCAGCTTCGCCAACCTTCCAGCGTCACAGACGGCAGGGTGGGATGAACGCCGCCCTTGTCCACCGCGCCCTTGAATGGCATCCCCTTTGGGGACGGCGGGTTCATCAGGATCGCGTCGTTCTCGCGGTCATCGAGCCGCTTCAAAAACAACAAATACGAAACCTGCTCGATGGCATCGAGCGGGTTCGTCAATCCCCCCGTCCAGAACTTATCCCAGAGGGAGTCTACTTGCGCGCGGAGTTTAGGGTCAGTTAACATGTGCAAAACCGTCCCGAAGGCTGATCTAAAGCGTCCCGAAGGTTAGCGTGGAGAAGTCCAGTCAGTTGATAAAAACCTTCGGGACGTTCGCAGGAATCCTTCGGGACGTTGGTTGCGCGAGAATAACGTCCCGAAGGTTCGGTTTGCAAAACTTTGTCGCTTGATAAAAACCTTCGGGACGGTTCACTAATCAAAAAGGTATTTGCTAATCTTCCCATAACTCTTCTTCTCATCCTCAACATCATTCACAAATTTGACGTACTCTTCCGCGCTCGAAAAATGATCTTGCACAAAGACTTTATCAACCAACGCGCCATCCCTCAACCCAACCCACTCCCGATAATTGGAATACACCCAATCTTCGGGTTTCTTCACCAATCCCGCCTTGACAGGGTTTCGGTGAATATATCTGCAAAGGATAATCAGGTATTCCCATGTATCCACGCGCTTGTGCTTGAAACGCCCCTCGAACAAAGTGCCAGTCCGTCCTTGTTGCAAATTCAACGCCTGCACATACGCATTGAACAACACCTGCATAAACTTTGACAAGAGTATTTCCGTCTCCTGCCGAAGCAGAAAATGGTAATGGTTTGGCATCAAGCAGTAGGCAATCACCGCCACGCCGTACTTTGGGGCATACTCCTTTATCGTACATGTATAGCGTCTGAACTGGGAGTAGCGGCGAGCAAAAAGTCAAGGACTGAAATCCGTAAAAGCAAGGTCAAAAGTCGGTAGGCAACTTTATCA
>DAOUMJ010000118.1:0-23409 GCA_034411715.1 Anaerolineales bacterium
TTTAACTTTTTGAAATGTTGAAACCGCCAGAAAATACTCGCAAATAGTGCAGTTTTTGGCTTTTTCAAAAGTAAAGATTTCACCCGTTTGCAGTATAGAACAACTCATTTTGCAGATAGAAACATGGAGCTACGAAGTATTTTTGCTGGCCTTGCTACAGCAGACAATGGACAAGTCTCTATCTTGATAACCGAATGATGATCGGATAATCTTTCAGCAGAAAATCGCGGATTACCAAATTACCGTTTTCGCTGGTTGAAACAAGTTCCTGTTCAAAGCCGTTGAGAACGTCAATGGCAGTGGCATTCCAGTCCGCAAAGCCGGGGATTGTCAGCGTGGATTGGATGCCAGGGTCATAGTCAACTGCTATGTTGTCGTTCCAGACGGCAAGCAATTTATCACCGTTCGGCAGGGAGAAACTAAAACTGGTTATGTTGTTTGCATCGCTTTGTATTTCCACCGGCAAGCTAGTTGGCTCAGCTCCCGACATGACCGTGTTTAAGTACCCATTGGTTTTATGCAATTGCATGCCGCCCGTCAACAAAAGCTGAGTGACAGTCATATCCATTCCCCTGTGCATCATAATGGACCGTATCAGATACTTCACGCTCTGGATGTTGCTGTGAATAAGATTGCCCTCAGGGTGTCCCGGAGTGGGCCAATGGATTTCGTCAACCTCGAACTCGCCTTCAAAGCCATGGGCGGCTGCCGTTTCTTTGATCTTTTGTATCAAATCGGGATATTGATAATAGAATTCTGGCTTATGCGGATCGTCAGGTGAATAGCCGGCTTCCATGTGCCAGGAAACCACATCTACGAGCGGCATGGTATCTGAGTTGAGTATTTGGAACAGGAATGCCTGGGAGTTAGGATCGCCTATATTTGTTGTGCTTCCAACCTGTACCTTCGCCTGTGGGTATTCCTGGTGGATCACAGGCGCGGCTCTCTTGATAAGATTGATATATTCATCAACCTCGATCCTTTGAATGTTATGCGGCACATTCGGTTCATTCCAGATTTCATAATACTCGACCCGGTCTTTGAAATGAGACACAATAAATCTTACATAATCGAGATAATGCTGTATATCTTCTTCTGTCTTGAATCTTAATGCGGGAACTTGGCCGCCCTGTGCTTTGTAAGCCGTATCCCAAAATGTTAGATTGTATGTGAGTTTTACGCCATCTTTTGCGAGCGTGGTCACAAACTCGTCGTGACTGGGGTCAATGGTCAATTCAGGCTTGCTCCAGTCCGCTCCGCCTACATCCAGAGAGTTGATCCCGAAGCGAAAGCGCTTAAACCCCATCTCCAGGATGTATCGGGTATCCAATAATCCTTCTGGAAACACTTCCGGTTCCCGAACCGGATGCCAGAGAGAACTCCCGCTGAATGTCCCAATCTTGTTATCCATGAGTTCACCGGACGGCTTGGACTTGAGTTCGTTGCGCGGATTTGTGTTTTCACCTTGCAGGAGAAGGGCGGCGGACTTTGACAGAGTAATCGCAGATTTTTCCATGCCGGTTGTCGGCAGCGAGAATACGCTGGTATTCCCGTTCGGGTCAATTGCTACTGCTGTCAAATACGGACCTGCGCATGAAGCACCCTTATTGATGGTCAGAACACCGTCCCGATCGGCCTGTCCCTGGCCCTCGTAATATCTTCCCTGATTTTCGCTATCTGAGAACAACTCTACGGCACAATCAGGGCAAGTAAAGATCGTCGCTATACCATCGGCGATGTCAAAGCCAACAATGCTAGGCGGATCCATATAGGCATTCCCTTCACCGCTTAGAAAAATGCCGATCCGGTTGTCATAAATACTATTTTGGGTGATAATATTTCCGAATGCTGTAGGCTTGTCGATCTGTACCCCTATATTGTTATAGGCAATAATATTGTCTGGGCCAATTCTATTATTGCTCGCACCGTTTGCAACATAAATGCCGGCTTCGTGCTCGCCGTTGCCGCGCTCACTTATTCCATCAACATCAGTGCCTATCAGGTTTCCCGTCATTGTGTTGAACGATGTGCCCTCACCCTGCATGGACATGCCTGCCCAGTTGTCGCTGGACAAGTTGCCTTGCCCTACGGGGCCCCGGCCTATCGTTCGGTCACCTCCAATGACATTGTTTTGAGCGCCATCCCAGATGTGTACTGCCGAGCCACGGAGATTCACCATTTGCAGACCTCGAATCACATTCCCATCCGAGCGAATCGACAGACCGTTGATCCATTCTCCTCTCGTTTGGCTACCATCTAAAACTACTCCGGCGTTGCTTGCATCAATGGTCAGATAGCCCTGCGTGATCTCCGGTAGAGCTTGGTCTTGACCCTCATTGTCCAAAAAGATGGTGGTTGGATTGTCGGGAGGAAAGACATTTTCATCGAACGTGATGGTATCGCCTGTTTGAGCATCCAGCAGCGCCTGACGGAGCGTGCCGGGGCCGCTATTTTCCGCGCTGGTGACCACGATGGTTTTTCCTTCCGGAATGGGCGTTATCATGGGCGTTGGCTGCATGGATGTTTCTGCCAGCGCCGATGGGGTGATAACAGAAGTTGGATTTGTCCCACAGCCATTCGAGACAAGGACAAGAACGGCCGCAAAAAGGAAAGTAGCGCTTCGCTTTTTCATGGCTGAATCCTCCATGTGTATTGTACAACTGAATAAACAAAAAAGAACTCCGAGGTTGTAAGCCTCGGAGTTCTTGTCTCAATCCACCATCAACATCTTGGACAAATTCCTCGGGAAATCAGGATCGAACAGGTTCCATTAGCGTTCTTTTTCCCGCTTCCTTTCCGCCTTCAATGCCTTCATCAAGCCTTTGCCTTTGTACTTTCCGCGCAGCGTCGTGCCCGCGAAGGTCTCGCGAACGTCGCGTCGGGTCATTATGGCGGTGAGCATTGGCTGGCCTCGTTCGCGGTGTACATGCTAGTCGGATGAAATGACCTGCGTGTCTGCCCTAATTGGACGGGGGTATAATTACGTCAGGAGTTTTAGCCATGACCGATCAAAAATTACTGGAACGGATCACCATGAACCCCAAAGTGATGACCGGTAAGCCCGTCATCAAAGGCACGCGGCTCACGGTGGAGTTTATTCTCAACCTGCTGGCGCATGGCGCAACAACGAGCGAAATCATCAACGAGTACAAGGGCTTATCCAACGAGGACGTTCAAGCCTGCATTCTATTTGCCAGCAAAGCGCTCGAGAATACAGTCTTCATGCCGCTGGCAGCGGAGACGGTTTAATGCGTTTTCTTATGGATGAGTCAACTGGCCCGTTGGTTGCGGAATGGCTTGGCGAACAAGGCCATGAGGTCTTTTCGGTCTATGACTTGGCGAGGGGAATGGACGACGACGATATTGTCGAAAATAGCCGCGCTGAAGCGCTTGCTCCAATCTTACGCCGACCAATTGCCCGAACGATTTGTGGTGGCAACTGAAGACCGCGTACGATTTGCGAAAAGATAGTCGGTCGGCTTTTTTTCAATCGCGGAAATTCTCTGTCAAATCCATCCCATGTTCTCTTTCCACATCACCTCTCGCAGCGGACGCGCCCGCGCGGGCACATTCACCACCCCTCACGGCGATCTCCTCACCCCCGTCTTCGCGCCGGTCGGAACCCAGGCCACGGTCAAGACGCTCACCCCCGCGCAGGTGGACGAACTCGGCGCGACGCTCGTGCTTGCCAACACCTATCACCTCTACCTCCGCCCCGGCGACGAACTCATCCGTGACCTCGGCGGCCTCCACAGGTTCATGCAGTGGCCGCGTCCCATGCTCACCGATTCGGGCGGCTTCCAGGTTTTCTCGCTCGCGCAGACCCGTCAAATTGACGACGACGGCGTCACCTTCAAAAGCCACATTGACGGCTCGAGTCACCGCTTCACCCCCGAAAAAGCCATTGCCATTCAGGAGAACCTCGGCGCGGACATCATCATGGCCTTCGACGAATGTTCCGACCCCAACGACCGCGCCTACAGCCGCGTCGCCATGCAGCGGACTCACCGCTGGGCGGAACGCTCCCTCGATGCGCAGACGCGCCGCGACCAGGCGCTGTTCGGCATCGTCCAGGGCGGCGTCAGCCCGGACCTTCGGGCGGAGTCGGCCCAATTCATCGCCTCCCTCGGGACGCCCGGAATCGCAATCGGCGGACTCTCCGTCGGCGAGACCAAAGCCGAGATGCACGCCATGCTCGACGTGGTCACGCCCCTCCTGCCCGAATCCAGGCCGCGCTACCTGATGGGCGTCGGCACGCCCGAAGATTTGATTGACGGCGTGGCGCGCGGGATTGACATCTTCGATTGCGTCCTGCCCACCCGCCTGGCGCGTCATCACTCGGCCTTCGCGGTGGAAGGCCGCCTCAACCTGATGAACGCCTCCTTCGCCCGCGACGAACGTCCCATAGATGAAACTTGTGATTGCTACGCCTGCCGCACGTTCACCCGCGCCTACATCCGCCACTTGATCGTTGCCAAAGAACTGCTCGCGGGAACGCTGCTCTCCATCCACAATTTGCGGGCGTTGATTCGGCTGATGGAATCCATCCGCGGTTACATCGCCGATGGTTCGTTTGAGTCGCGTATTCCCGCGTTGTTGAAGCAATGGTCGAACAATGCCAAAAGAATGAGATACGAAGGGCGCGAGGTACACAAAGAAGAATAAACCTTCGTGCTTAATAAATGTCCCACCTCTCCTTTTCTTCCGATTCTCCTGAAACCCTCCTCCGCCTCGCCATCCTCGAATGCGGACAAATCTGCTACGCCCGCCGCCTGATGACCTCCAACGACGGCAACATCTCCGTCCGCCTGGACGCGACGCGCGTCCTCATCACGTCCGCAGGAATGTGCAAAGGCCGCATGGACGCGGACGACCTGCTTATCGTTGATTTCGATGGAAACGTGCTCTCATCGGCCAATGACCGCCGTCCCTCCTCCGAGACACCGATGCACCTCGAAGTCTACAAACTTCGCCCCGATGTGCGCGCCGTCATCCACGCGCATCCCGTCTTCGCCACCGCGCTCACCGTAGCGGGATTCGACTTCCCCGACGATGTCCTGCCTGAGGTGGCGCTCACGCTGGGACGCGTCCCCGTCAGCGCGTACGCCGCCCCCTCGTCCCGCGAAGATGCGGACGCCATCCGCTCCCTCGTCCGCGATCACAACGCGCTCCTGCTCCGGCAGCATGGAAGTCTCACCGTCGGGCGGAATTTGGAGGAAGCGTTGATCCACCTTGAGCGGATCGAGCATGTGGCCGAGGTCTTTTATCGCGCCCGTCAGTTGGGACATGTGGAACGCATCCCGCCTGAAGAACTCAGGAAACTTGGAAAATCATAGCGCGGTCAGTACCGCACACTTGCCCTGGCGTGCAAGTGCCAGGGAAATTCATTTTGCGCCCGCGCTGGCAAGATAAATCTTGCGGTACTGGGCAAAATCTTCGCGATTGGCATAGTTTTTACGGAGCAATACTATAAGTTGCTCCGTCATTGCGAGGAGGGCGTACTTCCCGACGATGCAATCCCCGCGAACCACGAGATTGCTTCGCAACAAACGCTCGCAATGACGGGATGCAAGAACGGTTAGAATCGAAAGGCGATCACGTGAAACTGGTGGAATAATGAGAACCATCTTTTGGGAAGAGGACGCCGTCAAAATGATAGACCAGCGCCGCCTGCCGAACGCGCTGGAGATTTTGACGTGTCGGACGCACACCGAAGTCGCCCGCGCCATCACGGACATGGCGGTTCGCGGCGCGCCCGCCATCGGGGTTGCCGCCGCGTTCGGGCTGGCGCTTGCCGCACGGAATTCCTCCGCGCAGGTTCCCACTGATTTGCTCAAAGATTTGGAACTCGCGTCAAGGCTCTTGAAATCCGCGCGTCCCACCGCGGTCAACCTCCCCTGGGCGCTGGATCGCGTGATGCGGAGTGCAAAGTCTCCAGACTTTGCGACTGTTAATGAGTTACGTAACCATGTTTTAGCGGAGGCGCAAAGGCTCGCCGACGAAGACGTGGAGATCAACCAGCGCATGGCGCGCCACGGCGCGGACCTCATCGCCGACGGCGATACGATCATCCACCATTGCAACACAGGCGCGCTCGCCGCCGTGGACTATGGCACCGCCCTCGGCGTCATCCGCATGGCGCACGAGCAGGGCAAACGTCTCCGCGTGCTGGTGGACGAGACCCGTCCGCGCTTGCAGGGGGCGCGTCTCACCGCCTGGGAGTTGGAGCAGTACGGCATCCCCTACGAGATCATCAGCGACAACGCCGCGGGACATTTCCTGAAAACGAAACAGGCGCGCAAGGTCTTCTTCGGCGCGGACCGCGTGGCCGCCAACGGCGACGTTGCCAACAAGATCGGCACCTACATGCTGGCGCTGGCCGCGCGCGATAACGATGTCCCTGCCTACGCGGTCGTCCCCACCTCGACGATTGACCTGTCTCTTGCCGCGGGCGATCTCATTCCCATCGAGGAACGCGATCCCGAGGAAGTGCTTGGTCTGCAATTCCAGGGCGAACGCGTCGCGCCTGTCCATGCCAAAGCCCGCAACCCCGCCTTCGATGTGACACCGAGCCGTTTGATTTCTGCCATCATTACCGAAAATGGGATCGTCCGCCCGCCGTATCAGGCGAATTTGCTAAAAGTAAAAGGAGTATCATGACCCTTCTCCAAGCCCTCCTCCTCGGCGTCATCCAGGGATTGACCGAATTCATCCCCGTTTCCTCCACCGCGCACCTGCTCATCGGGCAGACCCTGCTCGGTATCCCCGCAAGCGAAAAGGTTTTCTCGTTTCAAGTCATCATTCAATTAGGCACGGTCTTTGCCCTGCTGGTCTTTTTCTGGAAAGACATCTGGCACATCGTTCGCGCCTTCCTCCTCGGCATCTGGCGCAAAAAGCCATTCGAGACGTACGACTCCTTGCTCGGCTGGCTGCTGATCGTGGCCACCCTTCCCGCGTTGACGTTTGGCTTTTTTATGAAGGACTTCATCGAGACGCTCTTCGCCGACCCGCGCACGCAGGCGGGGATTCGCCTTCTCGTGACGGCCCTCCTGCTCGGCCTGGTCGAACGCTTCGCATCGCGGACACGTCAACTGGAATCGGCCACCTGGCTGGATGCCCTCGCCGTCGGCTTCTTCCAGATTCTGGCGCTCTTTCCCGGGGCCTCGCGCTCAGGCGCCACCATCGCGGGCGGCATGGCGCGCGGGCTGGATCGTCCCTCGGCGGCGCGCTTCGCCTTCCTCATGTCCGCGCCCATCCTGCTGGCCGCGGGCGCGTACGAGACGGTTCGCGTCATCGAGATGCCCGGCACGCGCGCCTTTCTCCCCTACCTGTTCACGGGTTTTACTGCGGCGGCCATCATCGGCTGGCTGTCCATCAAGTGGCTGTTGGGCTTTCTGGGTAAACACTCCCTCTACTTTTTCGCGGTTTACTGCGCGGCCCTTGGGACGCTCATCCTCCTTCTCCGATGAAAAGAATCTTTTTTCTCTTTCTTCTCTCCTTTTTCCTCTTCTCTTGCGCGCCCGCCGCTCCTCCCCCCTCCCAAATCGTGGATGTTTACGCCACCGCTGCCGCGCAGCCCTGGCTTGCCGGCTTGTACACCTGCGCGGACGTCGTCTCTGCGACCCTGAACTTCACCGCCGACTCGCCGCAGATTCAACTCCGCCTCGGCGAACTGGACGGCTGGACTGGCCCCGCCTACCAGATTGGGGCGGAGGACATCCTGATCGTCGCCGGCCTGCAAAGCCCGCTTCCCACCCCAACCTCGGAGCGGGCGCGTGAACTTTTCGCGGGGCGCGGCGATCCGTCCGTGCAGGTGTGGGCCTACGCCCCAGGCGTGGACGCGCAGCGGGCTTTCGAATCCGCCCTGATGGACGGGCGAAGCGTCACCTCGCTGGCGCGGCTGGCCGTCGGCCCGTCGCATATGATCGAAGCGTTGACCGCCGACCCAAACGCCGTCGGCATCCTGCCGCGCCGCTGGATGAACGATCAGTTGCGGGAGTTATTCGTTGCCGCGTCTGTGCCTGTCCTGGCATTAACTCCCTCAGAACCCGTCGGCTTCGTCCGCGAGTTGATTGCCTGTTTGCAGAAATGACTTTTATAGAGCAATTTACCAAATTACTCCTGGCAAATCTGCAATTTGTCCTACAAGTATAATGGGGGCAACATGAATGTTGCGGTACAATCGCCTCAGAGGCAAACATGCGCGCTGTTGACATCATCATCAAAAAACGCGACAAGGGCGAATTGACCCGCGAAGAGATCGAATTTTTCGTGAACGGCATCGCCACGGGAAACATTCCCGATTACCAGGCCGCGGCCTGGGCCATGGCCGTCCTGCTCAACGGCATGACCCCGCGTGAAACCACCGACCTGACCCTCGCCATCGCGCATTCGGGCGAAGTGCTGGATCTGTCCCATGTGGTGAAGGCCGCTGTGGACAAACACTCGACCGGCGGCGTGGGCGATAAAACCAGCCTGGCGGTTCTGCCCGCCGTGGTCGCATGTGGATTGTTCGTCGGCAAAATGTCGGGGCGCGGGCTGGGCTTCAGCGGCGGCACGCTCGATAAGATGGAATCCATCCCCGGCTATCGTATTGACCTCTCCACCGAGGAGTTCGAGCGGCAATTGCGGGAGGTCGGCCTGGTATTGTGCGGGCAGTCCAAGGACCTCGCCCCCGCCGACGGCAAACTCTACTCCCTGCGCGACGTGACCGGCACGGTGCAATCCATCCCGCTGATCGCCTCCTCGGTGATGAGCAAGAAGATCGCCGGCGGCGCGCAGGCCATTGTATTGGATGTGAAGGTGGGCAGCGGCGCGTTTATGACCAGCCTGGAGGAGGCCCGCCAACTGGCCGATCTGATGATGCAGATCGGCCGCCTGGCGGGGCGCAAGGTGACCGCCCTGCTCTCGGACATGAACCAGCCGCTCGGCTGCGCCGTGGGCAACGCCCTCGAAGTCCGCGAGGCCGTCGAAACCCTGCATGGCGGCGGCCCCCCCGATTTTCGCGAACACTGCCTGCACGTGGCCGCGCACATGCTCCTGCTGGGCGGGGCGGCCGATTCGCTGGCGGCCGCGCGCGCCCTCGCCGAAAGGTCCATCGCCGAAGGTTCCGCCTGGATGAAATTCCGTCAACTCGTCGCCGCGCAGGGCGGGGACGTTTCGTACGTGGACGATCCCGACAGGTTGCCGCGCGCCGCGCTCGTCGAGACGGTGAACGCCCCTCGAAGCGGATTCCTCCAGGAGGTCCGGGCGCGAAGCGTGGGCGAAGCCGCCGTCGCGCTCGGCGCGGGACGCGCCCGCAAGGGCGATCCCATTGATTACGCGGTGGGATTCGTCGTCCATCGCAAAGTGGGCGACCGGCTCGAAAAAGGACAGCCGCTGTTCACCGTCCACGCCAGCGATGCGGGAAAGTTGAAGGAGGCGATTGCCTCCGTCTCCGCCGCGCACGTCATTGTGGATCATCCCGTGCCGCCCCTGCCGCTGTTCTACGAATGAAAATTCCTTGCTTTATTTTTAAGAATAGGGCATACTTGGTTCAGGAGCATTGACATGGCGAAAGTCTCCCTCCGAAAATACATCGGCGAGATCGAAGCGCTGATAGACAGCGGCCAGACCGACGAGGCCATCGCGCATTGCCGCCATATTCTCCAGACCCATTCCAAACATATCGAAACCTATCGCATGCTTGGCAAGGCATACCTGGAAACCAAACGACACGCCGAAGCGGCCGATGTCTTCAACCGCCTGTTGACGGCCGTGCCGGATGATTTCGTTTCGCACGTCGGCTTGAGCATCATCGCGGACGAGGAAAAGCGGCTGGACGACGCCTTATGGCACATGGAGCGCGCCTTCGAAAAACAACCCTCCAACGCCGCAATCCAGGCCGAACTGCAAAGGCTGTATGGCCGCCGCGACGGCCGCGAACCCCCCAAGATCCGCCTGACGCGCGGCGCGCTGGCGCACATGTATTATCAGGGCGAACTGTATGCGCAGGCTGTCAGCGAAATTCGCGCAGTGCTGGCGGGCGACCCCAACCGCGCCGACCTGCAAGCCCTGCTGGCGCTGGCTTGTTTTCGCGGCGGACAGAAAGTGGAGGCCTCCGAAACCTGTTCGCAACTTCTTAGCCGGTTTCCTTATTGCCTGGATGCCAATCGCGTGCTGGTGGAGATCCTGCCTGGTACGGGCATGGCCGAAAGCGTGGACACCTACCGCCAGCGCGTGGTGGAACTCGATCCTTACGCGGCCCACGCGCCCGCTTCCATCTTCCAATCGGCTGAGGCGCCCGACGCCGCTGTCAGCCTCGAACGGCTGGACTACAAGGGCCGGCCCGTGGAGGCCGCCTACGAATGGAGCGCGTCCCTCGGCCTCGGATTGGCCGCCGCGGGAAAACCTCCCGAGCAGCCGGACTGGATGAAGGCAGGATCGGAACCTCAACCGGCCGTTCCCGCGCCCGGCGCCTCTGCCGAACCCTTCGGAACGCCTCCCGCGGACCTTGGAGCGGGCGCGCCCGCCCCGGCCGAATCGCAACCCCCGCCCGCGGGCGGCGACGCCATCCCCGAATGGATGCGCCAGGCGGGCTGGGGCGAATCGACCGGCGCGTTCGACGAATCCACCTCCTCCCTCGCGGGGGAAACCTCCGAACCCGAACTGGCCACGGCCGACCTGCCCGATTGGATCAAGGCCATGGCCCCGGCCGAGGCGGAATCCCCTGCCTCCCCGTCTGCGCCCCCCGCCGCCGAAGAGACGCCCGATTGGCTCACCAAATTGGGCGGCGAGGCGCCCTTTGCGGGCATGGAAGAAACCGCCCAGGATGCCGCCTCTGCCGCCGCGGCCGCGGACTGGCTGTCCAAACTGGATGAACAACCCCCCGCCGCGCAGGAAACCGCTTCTGCCGGCGAGCCGGCGCCCGGCATCGGCGATCTGGGCGCCTCTGCCGCCGAGCAGGATGCCGCCCTGCTCTGGCTCGAAGGCCTGGCGGCCAAACAGGGCGCCAAATCGGAGGAACTGATCACCAATCCCGAAGAGCGGCTCGAATCGCCGCCCGAATGGGTGGAGCGCGCCAAAGCCGCGGGCGAACCGCCGCCCCCCGCCGCCGCGCCCGCCTGGGGCGAGGCCGCCCTTCCCGAAGCCGATCTCGCGGCGGCCTCCGCCGACCAGACAGGCGCCTGGCTGCGCGAGTTGGACGCGAAAGAATCCCCGCCTGAAAAACCCGCCGAAGCGGAACCGGCCGCCTGGTCCGGCGAGATCGAATTTGCCCCGCCGCCCGCGCAGCCCGGGGCGGAATCCGCTTCCGAAGCGGATCTGCCCTCCTGGCTGCGCGGCGCCGATAGGCGCGAAGAAACGTCAGTCCCTGCGGGCGATGTGGAAGCGATGGGGGAGATCCCCGATTGGTTGAAGGGCGAGGAGCGTGAAGAGCCTGCCGCCCCCGAACCCACACGCCCCGCCGATTGGACGCCCGAGGCCGCGTCCGCGCCGAAGCCCGAACCGCGCAAAGCGCCGTCCCGCAGGCGCGAGCCGGAGGAGGCCGCGCCCGTTGACAGGTCCCGAGTGAGGCGGACGGGCGTGCTGCCGCCGTTGGTTGATCCAGCCCTGGCGCAGGCGCGGGAATTGTTGGCGCGCGCGAAAATCCCCGACGCCTTGCAAGTGTACGGAAATCTCATTCGCAAGGGCAAACTCCTGGAGGAGGTCACTTTCGACTTGAAAGAGGCGCTCTATCGCTTCCCGGTGGAGGTCTCGATCTGGCAGGCGCTGGGCGACGCGTTCATGCGCGCCAACCGCCTGCAGGACGCGCTCGACGCTTATACCAAGGCGGAGGAATTGCTGCGATAGGCAGATCACCAGGAACCCGTTTTCTCCAGGAAAACGGGTTTCTGATGAAATTCTTTTTTGGAGGAAATTGTGGAACGAACATTGGTGCTTGTCAAACCCGATGGCGTGCAGCGCGGACTGATCGGGGAGGTCGTCTCCCGCCTCGAGCGGCGCGGACTGCGAATGGTCGCGGCCAAATTCATGGCTGTCGGCAGGGATCTGGCCGAGACGCATTACGCCATTCACAAAGGCAAGCCGTTTTACGATGGGCTGATCGCCTACATCACTTCCGCGCCTGTGATGGCCATGGTCTGGGAAGGGCCGCAGGCTGTGGCCGCCGTTCGCCAGACGATGGGCGCCACGCGGCCGGTGGAGGCCGCGCCCGGCTCGATCCGTCACGATTTTGCCCTCGAAGTGGGGCGCAACCTGACGCACGCTTCGGATACGGTGGAAAACGGGGTCAAGGAAGTGGAACTCTGGTTCGGGAAGGATGAACTGGTGGAGTGGTCGCGCGAGGTGGACAGGTGGGTGTTCGAGTAGAAAGCAGAGAGTAGAGAGTAGTGAACAACCGCCCCGCAGGGAAAATTTGCAGGGCGGTTTGTTGTTTTGTTTCGAGCGTTGTTTCAGGGGCAGAGGCTGGTTTTGTCTGTCGTAAGCGGCCGGCGGGCGGAAGCGATTTTTGGGCCGTCCACTCTCTGGTAGAAGATGAAAAGAAGCCCTCCCTCCGAGGTTTCCCTGCCGTTTTTATCCAGGCAGACGTAGAAGGCGGCGTACGCCTGTTCGAAACGCGGGTCGCGGCTCAATTCCAGGTCCGAGAGAAACCATGGGTCGGAGGCAAAGGCGCCCTCCGCAGGGCCGAGGATGATGAAATCGGGATGCCGGGAGAGAACGTAGTTGCCATCCCCTTTCAGGTGCCCGGGGACGCGCTGCCACGGCAGTTCGACGGTTTCGACGCGGCGGCGGGCGATGGCCGCGTCGTTCAACCCCAGCATGTCAATGTAGCGATGCGCGGCCGCGTAATAGGGCGTGGAGCCTGCGCTGTTCAATGCCACCAGAGAGCCGGGCGGCCATGCCTGCCCGATGTACCTGCCCACCATCGTCCCCACGCGCGCCGCGCCGTCCTGCTCGCGCGGGTTGAGTTGGCTGTCCTGCGTCTGGAGCGCGGCGAGCAGCAGGATGGCGAGGGTGAGGAGGGCGACAGCCGCCCTGCGATTCGCGTCCACAGTGAGGGAGAGCGCGCCGGCCAGCATCACGCTCATCAGCGGGATGACCGGGACGAGCAGGCGAAAGGCGTGCATGTGATCGCCGCCCGCCAGCAGGATGAAGGCCAGGTAGGCCGTCACGGAAAGGGTCAGGTAGGTCAGGTTCGCGCTCCAGCGGCGTTTCCAGAGGGTGAAGGCAAGGGAAGCGAAGACAAGGAAGGGAAGAAAGGGGGGGTGAAGAAGGTATTCTCCCAGATGGGCCGCGCCGGTTTCCAGTCTCAGCCAGAGCGGCGACCCCGCCTTGGCGTAGAAGGTGTTTGGCACGATGTCCCCGTAATACGACACCTGCCAGATGACGTAAGGCGTCACCACGAGCGCCGCGCCCGCGAGATAGGCCGCGACCTCTCGAAGCGTCTGCGGCCTTTTCTTCCAGGCCAGGTATAACAGCCAGGCAAGGGAAACGAAGAAAAAGACGAAGCCGTCGGGGCGCGTCAGGAAGCCCAGGCCGAAGAGCGCCCCGCTACTTGCGTATAGCCAGTATTTTCTCGAAGAAAGCGCGGCTTGCAGAAACAGGAAACTGCCGCCCGCAACCAGCAAGCCGAGCAGCGTCCCCTCCAGCCCGCCCAGGGACCAGACCAGGATCGGGGCGGAGGCCGTCACCAGGATGATTGGGATGTGCCAAAAGGGGGCGCCGCGTTCCCACTTGACGGTTGCGCCGAACAGGGCTGCGACCCCAACCAGCCCGACCAGGGCTGTCAGGCCGACGATCTTGGAAGCCAGCACCAGATTGAGGCCGAGCCGTCCCAGCAGCGCGACCAGGATCAAATGCAGGAAATTCGTGTATCCCTGAACGTACTCGCCGGGATTCCAGACCAGCCCGAACCCCGCGAGGTAGTTTTTGGCGTATCGCAGAGAGATGTACGCGTCGTCGTGGTAGAAGCGGCGATTGGTGTAGAGGAGGAAGGCGGCCAGCCCCAGCGCGCACAGGATGGCCGCCAGCCTCAAGAGCAGGTCAATCGTCGGTTCGCTTTTCCGCTTCAGAGCATCGCGTTTCATCGCGCCTTCCATTGTTCGAGCCGTTTTTCAACGAGCATGATCTTCTTCCCAATTCTCGATTGCCGCCAGCACGCCCGCCGCGATGCGCGCCGGACGTTCGCCAATGCCGTAGACCTGCGCGTCGCCCGCGCGCGGGTCCACCTCGATCACCTTCGTCTTTGGCGCGACCGGCACGCCGTCGCGGGTCAGTCCGCGCAAAATGCCTGCAAGGGGCGCGAAGAGCGGGGTGGAATCAACGCGCGCGATCTCCTGTCCCTGCGCGACAGGATCGCCAATTCGAAGCGCGGTGTGGAATGTTCCGGCCGCGGGCGCGTAGACGTAGCGGTCGCGCGCGTGCCCCCCCAGTTCGCGCGGCTCGCCCCGCAAAGGTTCGGGCGCGCCCTGTTCGACGATCCGCCCAAGCGAATCGCCCCAGTTCGTTTCGATGGCGATGTCCACGGTTTTGCCTGCGGTGAAGTTCGGACCAAGCCCAATGGTGAGAGCGGCCAGGCCGCGCTGGGCTTCGGGCTGATGGTGTTTTCTCATGCGCGCGTCCACCAGGATACGCGGTTGAAGCGTTTTCAAAAGTTCCTGGAAATCCTGCGCCGTCACGGGGATGAATTGACGGCTCTCCAGCGCGCCGCGTAACCGATTCAAATCCTCGACGAGTCGGGCCTCCACGCCTTCCAGCGCGGCGCGCCCATCGAAGATGGAGTCTGTGAAGGACATTCCGCGGCGGGTGGCGGCCGGCTGCGGGATGTCGTGGACGACCACGCCATATCCCGCTGTAAACAGGCGATGGGCGACGGCCGAACCGATGTCGTTTATGCCGCGAACGAGAATGAGAGGGGCGGCTTCAGCGCGCTTCATTTTAGTTGGAAAATCCAGCCAGCGCGTTCCAACCGCGACGGAAGACACGAACACGTCCAACACCAGCGCCGTGCCGGACACGACGTTGGCGGGAACGCGGACAGGCTTTTGGGATGATTTCCAGTATATCGTATTTTCGCGGCGATACCCGCTTCTGCCGTCCCAAGTCCCCGCCCGGCGGCAGTTCCCAGGTCATTTCTGTTCCAACGGCGCGAACCCGCCGCCCAGAATTTCCTGCGCAGGGGAAACGATGACCACTGCTTTCGGGTCTTCCTTTGCAACAGCGGATTTGAGATTATGCGCCTCGGTCACTGTCAGCGCGCAAATAAGGATGGAACGCGCACTGCCCGTGTACATGCCCCTGCCCTGCATGGCGGTCACGCCGCGTTTGAGGTCGGTGAGAATGCGCCTGGAGACTTCCTCCGTTTTGTCGGTGATGATGAGCGCCAGCAATTGGCGGCGGCGGCGGCGCGGCACGAACGCGGCGAGCATACCTTTGGGCCTGCCCTGCATGGACGGCGCGGCGGGCGCGCTCTCGTCGCCGAAGCGCGGCAGGATCTCGCCCGTGGCGCGCGTCATGGTGACGGTGGCGAGCGCGAACGCGGTCAGGAACACGAAAAAGACGATGCCTGTCCCGATCACAACTTCACCCGCAAAATGGCCGATGGCGGCGCGTTCGATGAATTCCTGCGCGCTGCCAGGAGACTGCGGAAAGAGCCACAGTTTCGCGATCCATGCCAGGCCCAGGATCAGGAAGATCCAGAAATAATTCCGCCGCAATCGCCTGCCGAAAGCCTCCAACATCGAGATGGGGAAACTCGGCGTGAGCAAATTTTCGGCCAGGCTCTCCGCCCATTCGGGCGAGGGATGAAACGGCGGCACGAGCATGGCGGCGTAAAAATCGGTTTCCATCAGGCGCACGCGATAACTCCACAATTCATAGTAACGATACCGCCGCGCTTCGATGAACAGAAACCACAGCACAAGCAGGGTATTCAGGATGATGATGCTGTGATGCACCGACGGCTGGCTGAATGCAATGGACAACACTGCGCCCGTTGCCACCACCGCCCAATTCGTCGTTGTATCCAATCGCTGACGCCAGACGTTGGCGCGCTGGATCTCGGCGCGGAAGAAATGCACCATCGCTGTGACGAACTCGCTGGTCTTGAGGTGATAGCCGCGATAGGTCCAGACTGGCTCTTCGACAGGTTCTCCTTTTTGGGGATTTGACTTCGCTTTTGCGGATTTGACTGGCATGGGATTTTCTCTTTCGACTGTTCGCTTCGGGACTCACCCGAGGCTGATTCTGTTTCGAGGGGCGTTATCTTTGCTTCGGTTTCGCGGCGGGGATGGCGATTGCACGTGGCGGGCGTTCGCGTCGGGCTGGCATCGCAGCAGCGGGGATGGAATCCCCGCGCTATTTTTACGAAGCCCTTCGGGCTGGATGTACCGCGAAATTCATTTCGCAAGGACAAAATGAATTTTGTCCTACTGGCTTTTCGGTAATTTGTATGCTTCTTTGGTTGGCTTCAATGGACGACTCAACCAATATGGGCGACGGTTTCCATCGGGACTCACTTTATCTGCGGGACGGGTCATTGCCAGCCACTCACGATATTTCTGCATGGATTTGTTCGTGTCCACGAAGAGGTCGCCTGCTTTTTCGCCCGGCTCGGCTTTGCGAACGCTGAACACCTTTTGCAGCCAGCAGTGGACTCCGCTGATCGGGTCGGGATGAACCGCATGGGCGAGGTTTTGGTTCACGCCGACGTTGCTCCACCAGATGCGGCTGGTATCGGGGTCGGAGGAGTTCCAAGCCGCCGCGCCGTGGAGGACGCGCATGAGGAATCCGCCTTTGCCGTCGTCGTGCAATTCCACGAGGTTGGAGGAACCCTTGCTCACGCCTGAGTCTTCATTCAAACGCCAGCGTCCGAGGTGATGACTGATGGCGATGATGCCGGGCTTGATGCCTTCCGTGACCCAAACGGAATCTACAAAATAACCAATCTCGGTTTCGACGCGGGCGAGGTCGCCTGTCTCGAGTCCGATGCGGCGCGCGTCGTCGGGATTCATCCAGATGGGATTCTTGTGCGAGATTTCATACAACCATTTTGCATTTGCCGAGCGGGTATGAATGAGCGTGGGCAAACGGAAGTTGGGAAGCAAAATCATCTCGCCTTTGGAGCGGTCAATGTTTTCGGGGTGAACGTGGCTCTTCACCGTCCACGGGATGACGTTCTCTTTTTCGCTCCAGCCCCAGTCCGCGAGCGTGTCGCTGAAGAATTCGAGTTTTTTGCTGGGCGTATCGAAGCCTGCTTTCGGTTGTCCATCCACCATCAAGCCGACGATTGCGCCAGAAGAGTCTAAGGCATGGTCATGCTCATCGGAGGCGAATCCGGTTTCGGGTCCAGAATGAAGCGTTTTGTCGAATGGGGAGTAATTTTCTTTCTTGACTTCAAACACTCCATACTTCCGCATATACGCCAGCGGAGTCAATCCTTCTTTTGCGGCGGCTTCGGGGAGTCCAGGCACGGAGTTCTCGAAAATCCATTGATAGTATTCGTCTACGGTGATGATCTCGCCCTTGCGATACGGCGACTCGAACCATTGGCGGATGCCGAGCGAGCCGTCGGGATCCATGCGCGCAGAGAGTTGAATCCAGAACTCGTTCTCCTCCCACACTTCGCCAGGGTTGGCTTGATAGGTGAAGTCCACCTTCATGCCTGCGCGTTCCATCGCCACGCGGCGCACGGGTTGGCGAAATGCGATCCACTGACCCGCGTGCGTTTCCTGACTCATCAGGTCGTGACGCTCGGGTCCGTGCCCTGTGGGGAGGACATAATCGGCGAACCATGCGGTTTCGTTCCACGTGGGCGTGAGCGCGACGTAGCATTTGATTTTCGATTCGTCTTTGAGCGCCTTGAGCCATACGAAGCCATCGGGGTTGACCCACATCGGGTTGTAGACACGGGTGAAATACACGTCAATGACGCCGCGGCCTTCTTCGAGCATGTGCGGCAGGAGGATGGACATCTCGTAATGCGCGAGCGGATATTCGATAGGATAGTGAAGTTCGTTCCACGTTTCGGGGGCGGGCGCGCCCTTGAACGGCTTGGGGACGAATTTGTTCCAGTTGGTCATCGAAGTGCCGCCCTTGTTGCCGACGCTTCCCGTGAGGACATTGAGGAGGAACAGACAACGCGAGACCTGCCATCCGCCAAGGTTGCCAACACTGGCAGAGCGCCAAACATGCGTGGCGAGTTTTCCGTCACAGTTGGCGACGAGTCGCGCGGTTTCTTGGATGCGCTCGATGGGAACTTCGGATTCTTCGGCGGCGCGTTCGAAAGTAAACTCTGAATAGAGGGTCTTCAAGACCTTATCGAACGTGTCAAAGGTTAGGGGTTGCGAGTTAGGAGTTAGGTGGCGGATTGAGTCCCATTCGGGAGATGTTGACGATTGAATAAATTGAAGAAACTCTTTCCAGTTTGTCCACTTGCGGACGAAGTCTTTGTTGTAGAGGTCGTTTTGGATTAAGTGATTTGCAATCGAAAGCAGAATCGTATTTTCACTGCCAGGGTAGGTGGGCAGCCAGACATCGCTCATCGAGGCGGTGTTGCTCAAACGCGGGTCGAAGGTGATGAGTTTTGCGCCGTCGGTCTTGGCTTCGATGATGCGCTGGGCATGTGGGTTGAAGTAGTGTCCCGTTTCGAGGTGGCTGGAGATGAGCAGTATGACGCGCGCATTCGCAAAGTCTGGGCTGGGACGGTCCTGCCCGATCCAGAAGTTGTAGCCCGCGCGGGATGACGACGAGCAGATGTTGGTGTGGCTGTTGTGTCCATCCATGCCCCAAGCCTGGACGATGCGGTTAGTGTATCCGTCTTCGCCAGGACGCCCAACGTGGTAGACAATTCCGTTCGGGCGGCGCAGTTTGCTCTGGCGCATTTTCTCGGCGATTTCGGTCAGCGCCTGCTCCCAGGAGATTTGCTCCCATCTGCCTTCACCGCGCTTGCCGACTCGTTTCAGGGGATACAAAATCCGTTCGGGGTCATAGACCTGATTGTGAGTCGCGGGTCCCTTGGCGCAGTTGCGTCCGCGGCTGCCAGGGTGAACGGGGTTGCCTTCGAACTTGCGGATCTCGTAGGTGTCTTTGTCCACGTAGGCGAGCAGTCCGCAGGCGGATTCGCAGTTGAAGCAGACGGTTGGCACGAGGGTATATCGCCGCGCCACTTTCTTTGGCCATTCCTTGCCGTCCCATTCGACCCAGTCATCCCACACGTCGGGAGGCGGATACTGGCTGATGCGCCCGTCGGGGTGGACGACTTCAGTCAGTTTGATGGGCTTGCGGTCAGAGTCCGCGAAGTGGGGGAGGGCGGTGCCTGCGGAGGTTTTGGGAGGGGTGAGGGTCATGGGGTTCTCGTGTTTCGTGGTACGTGTTGCGTAATTGGAGATTGGTAATTGGGTAAGCGTGGCGCTTGAAATAGGATATTGGTTTTGGCGGGCGGTAACTCGGCGGGATAAATCCCTGCCTCAGTACATGGAAGTCCATTGAAATGGACTCGCGCCCGCGCGTGGTTCTGCTTCGATGGGCGTTCGCGGCGCTTTGGGATTCGGCGGGGATGAATCCCCTGCCTCAGTACATAGAAGTCGGTTGCCCTAAAGGGTGCTTCGCAAAAACCGACTCCGCGCGCAATCCGAAGGATTTGCAGGAACTGAGCAGGCGGCTTTAGCCCCGCTCAATCCCGATCGTCACGCGCCAGCATCTTCTTCATCAATTCTTTCATACACATCAATCAACCTCTTTTCACGATGATGTTCCTTTTGTTTTGCGGCATATTCCTTGACCGTCTCCAGCGAACGCTCGCCAATGCTCAACGCGCCATAACCTTCCTGCCATTTGAATTGTCCGTCGCTGCCTGGCATGTGATTGATCGCGAACGAACTCGCGCCTTTGATGTGACGAACACAATCTGCCACCGCAAGTTTCGGCGGGATGGATGCGACAACGTGAACATGGTCGTCATCGTTTCCTGCTGCGTGGATTTTCACACCCAATTCAATGGCTTTGTTGTACAGCACGCCATAAAACATCTTTTCGCGTTCAGACGTAAGCGTCGGTTCGCGTTGAAAGGTCGCCCAGATGAGGTGATAGTGAAGTCGCCAGTAGGTCATGGTTGTTTCCTTTCAACAAAGTTTTGGACGGCGATGATTCGGCGGCGGATAAATCCCTGCCTCAGTACGTGAAAGTCGGCTAAAACCGACTCATCGCGCAACCCGCAGAGTTTCCACGTACTGAGCAGGCGGCTTCAGCCCCGCTCAATCCCGTTCACGAATTCGGAATATATTGCGGAGCCATCACGAACGCGTATTCGTAGAAGAACAGACCAACAACAGAACACGCAACAGCGATAGGCGCGAAGGGACTGAACGCAACCATCAACGCCAATGGGACAAGGTGTCCCAATGCAATCCCGCCCCACCAGTAGTGATTGCGGAAACGTCCGTGTGTCATTTCGCGGAAGGCAAGCAAGGCGACTTCTGAAGGGAAGGAGTTATGTTTGCCCGCGAATGTAAGGAGCAGATTGATTGCTATGCTGGCGGGGAAGAGAATTGAGAGAATTCCGCGCAGGTTGGCGGGGAAGTTGACGAACGCGCTTAGTGCAAGAAAGACTCCGCTCGCTACCATCATGGATTGGGCGAAGAGTTGGAATGGCAGTAAATTACTCTGCCACATGTCGCGACCTTCGGCTTGACCGAGCAGGAAGGCGGTGTAGATAACCACTCCCAACGCAAAGGGGAAGACGATCCACGCGGCAAACGGGCGGACAGTTGCTACTGTTTCGATGGGCAGTATCCCCACTTGAGCCGCGCCTTCGAGCAGCCACCAAAGTCCAGCCACAGCGGTGAACGCGACCATGATGTACGCGCCGCGCGCCACCCATGATTTCCATTGCGGACGGAGAAGGATATTCAAGAAACGCTTGGGCTGTGACAAGTCCTTGACAAGCAGGATGGTCGTGATAAGCATGAAGACCAGCGCGGTAAAGCCTGCGGCAAGGAAGGTCAGCGAGTCAAAGTTGAAGAGGTTGAATATCAAGCCGAGACTCAAAAGCATAAACAGTCCGCCCGCGATGTTTTTGGTGACGAGATAGGTTGGCAATTCCCAATGCCAGTTGATCTTGTGCTGCGCGTTGTAAGCAGTCTGAACTATATGTTCGGCAACGCGTCCGCCAATTTGAATGGGACCGTTCATCGGGCGTCCCTGTTCTTTCGGCGTGCGAATCGGCGTGCCAGATTTAGACTTCGGTTTTGGTCTTGATATGCCTTCGGCTGCTCGACCATCACCAGACCCGCCGCTAATCACAGGCAATGGATACGCCGCGACATTTTGCTCGGTCACCTTATCCGCCCACATGAACGAATCGTGAGTCAGCGCGGCGGAGGGATGGAGCGACCAGTCGTTGCCGTTGATGTAGAAGAGTTTCGGTCCTGTCCCTTGCTCGGGCTTGCGAACGGTCGCCTGGGCAGTCGCCAACTTTCGGCTTATCTCCGAAGCGGGGTCGTTCAAGTCTCCAGCGAGAATCGCGTGTTCGGGGCAGACGACGACGCAGGCGGGTTCGAGTCCCACATCCAGACGATGCGCGCAGAAATGACATTTCGCGGCGGTGTTGGTTTCGGGGTCGAGATAAATCGAGTCGTAGGGGCAGGCTTGCATACAGGATTTACATCCGATGCAAATGCTCGGGTCGAATTCGACGATGCCATCATCACGCTGGTACATCGCGCTGACGGGACAGATGCGCACGCATGGCGGGTTGGCGCAATGATTACAGCGCGTCACCTGAAAACGGCGGCGCACATCGGGATACGCGCCCGTCTCCACGTACTTGACCCACGTGCGATACACGCCCAGCGGCACCTGGTTCTCGGACTTGCACGCGGTAGAGCATGCATGACAACCGATGCACTTGGATTGGTCAATGAGAAATGCGTAATTGGTCATTGGTAATTGGTAATTCAGTACCGCAACATTCATGTTGCCGCTGGCAAGATAAATCTTGCGGTACTGAGGCAATTGCTACGCGGCTTGAGGCGGCGCGACGGCGTTCATGATGGCGGTTGTGAAGTCGGCAGGCGTGACGCCAGGGGATTGGATGCTCAAACGATAATACGCCTCTTCGATTTTGGATTTCAACGTTTCGGGCGTGGCGGCGACTCCGCGCAGGGATTGTTCGAGCGCGCCGACGGCGAAGATGGGAAGCAGGGTGAAATCGCCCGAAATGGAGACGTCATCAATGCGGCCTTCGCGCAGGCGGGCAATGACCCGGATCAGGCCGCCCTGGGCCTTGAACGCCGCTTCGACGATGTGTACGCCCTCATGGATCTTGACCCCCGGCTGCTGCAACCGTCCTTTTTGGTACAGCCACTCGTCGGAGACGAAGCGCGCATCTATCTCCTGCGCCATTGCTTCCTCTTCGGCTGTCCATTCGCCTTCGACGATTTCCGCGCCGAGCGCTTCGGAGACCTTCTTGAGATACAGTTCTTTGACCATCGCGCGGTCAGGCGTGGAGCCGAGCTGCTCGGTCATGGTGGTCATGTAGGCTTCGAGCGACTCGAAAATCTTGTCGCGCATTTTCTCCGAAGGGACTTTCAACACCTGCGACATGGTCTTCTTGTCGAAGGTGTACATGAGACTGCCGACGAGAATCTCGGCAATGCCCATCTGCGCCGCGCCCGTCCCGCCGATCTTCTTGCCGCTGACATGCACATCGTTGATGGGACGATGATTGGCAGGAATGCCAAGTTCCTGATAGGTCGCCACGAGCGGGTCAATGTAAAGTTTGAAGCGTTCTTCCAAAGTGGCAGGCAGGTCTTCCTTGTGGAAAATCCACTGCGTAAAGAGCTGACCGTTGTCCAAATACACTGCGCCGCCGCCGACCTCACGGCGATAGACGGGCAGGTTGTGCTGGGCGCAGTAATCCAGGTCAACTTCTTTTTGCATGTCCTGGTGATAGCCAATGCACACGTACGGCGCATTCGGCGAGACCATGATGATGGTATTTGGCGTGTCTGGTTTCATTGCGTACCCGACCGCATGATAAACGGTCTGCGAGCGCAGTGGGGATATGCCTTCCATGTAAAGCAAGCGGATTTTTTTGGACATGAGTCACCTCTGTATAGAATGATCGTCATTGCGAGCGGAGCGAAGCAATCTCCGCCACAAGGACAAGATTGCTTCGGGCGGAAGATCACCGCCCTCGCAATGACGGATGGAATTAATCAATACACCTCAAACAATTAACTTTCAATTCCTGTATTCTAGATTTGTATTTCTCAATTGCTTCTTCGCCTGTCAACAGATGACCGCGTTCGTTCTCCAAATCCGTCGGTAGCACTTTCACGAGCCAGCCAGTGGTGTATGGCTCTTTGTTAGCTAACAAAATATCTCTAGCAAACGCATTTTCATTTGTTTCGACGATTTCACAAGAGAACG
>DAOUMJ010000119.1:0-6895 GCA_034411715.1 Anaerolineales bacterium
AACAATTTGTCGTGTAGAAGGCGTCCTCTGACGCCGATGGCGGACGTTACACCTGCCCTCCCGAAGGACATCGGGACGATGTGGCGGGCGGTGCCAGGGGAGAACGTCCGCTACGCGGGGTGAATCGAAATCCCCAGCCGGGGCTGGGGAGGGGAGAGGCAATCCGAGCGAGCCTGTCCTCCACCTCCTTTCCGCGAGAGTGTGGTAGAACCGGCCAGAAGCGGGCGACCTGACTTGGTTTAGTTACATAGTTCGGTAGTTTTGTAGTCACGTAGTTCAACACCTCAACTACGTAACTACGCAACTATCCAACTATCTAACTACCCTCACAGTTGCGGGACAGCGCCGGAATTGCACCGGCTTCGCCGCGGACTGACCGTATGAAATTGCGAGTTGATTTTATGCCTCGCGCGGGGAAACGTCAATGGGCTTTGCGCGCGCAATTTGCAGTGATAAAAGTAACAAGGCGGCCAGCGGCAAAAACAAACTTCCGCCGCGGCCGAGGAGACCGAGCAAAAGCAGGGGCAGGAGCCAGGCGAGCGCCAGCCAGAGCCAATCTGCGCGGCGGGCGGAAGAGGAACAGCGCGGCGAAGAGGATGACGAACAGCGCAACGCCGAGCGGGAGGGCGGGGCCGATGGCGGTTTGGCCGGTGACGAGGGCGACGATCCCCACCGGCAGGCTGGCGCACAGTCCGCAGGAGGAGACGCCGGGGATATCACGAAAGCCGAGAAGCGAGTGAAGGTAATTGACCGGCCAGGCGGGGTCGGCGAGAAAGCCGAGGGCGAAGAGAAGAACCGCGGCGAGGATGATCGCCCTCGAGGCGCGGCGGGAGAATCCGCCGGGGCGGAGGAAAAGGTAAATTAAGGCCGCGCCCGCGAGAGGTCCGCCCAGATGCGGTTTGAAGGTCAGGAGCGCGATGGAGAGGGCGGTCAGGGGGACGTTTCCGCGGCGAAGCGAAAACGTCATCAACGCCGCGCCGAGCAGGACGGGGAAGACAAACTGTCCCACGAAGAGACTGCCGAGGACGGGCGCGAAGAGGATGGCGATGAGGAATGAAGCGAGGCGGGGGACGGGCTTCCAGCCATCGGTCAGGAACCAGGCTGAGACCAACAGCATGGACAGGTTGAGGCCGAACCACAGGCGCGCCGCGATTTCGATGGGAAGCAGGGCAAGGAAGAGGGTGGAAAGCGCGTACCAGGGCGGGTAGGGAAACGGCAGGACGAAGACCCGGTCGGGTGTGAGGCCCGCGAGGTCGGCGATCATTTCGATTTGCGCGACACGGTCGTAGAGTGGGATGCCGCGCAATAATCCCATATTGGCGTGGTAGAGAACCTGGAAGTCGAGGTAGGGAGGAATGGAAAGAGGAACGAGAAACGCGAAGAGGAGGAGAAGCAAAAGAAAGATGAGAAATGAAAGATAAAAGATGACAGGAGAAATGGGTTTGCTCATTTGCCCTCTTGTTTCTCTGCCTTCTTTGCAATTGCACGGATGAGGCCGCGAAGGAAGAAGTTGCGAAACGGATACAGCAAATACCAGTACAGGAATCCGCCAAGGCCGCGCGGGGCGAGGCAGTAGGTGTGGATCAGCCAGATTAAAGCGGGGCCTGTATCTGGGGATTGCTTCGACGGAAGAACGCCGTCTCGCAATGACGAAAAGGGGGGGCTGACGCGCCATTCGAGCCACTCCTCGCCGAACGCGCGTGAACGGTGAAAAAGAATTCGGCAGGGTTCGCGGGATTCCACCTGCCAATTTCCCAGTGGTGCGATTTGTGGGGCGGGATACCCTTCGGGTACGATGTGGAATCCCGCCATCTCTGAGAGATGCGGAATATCATTCCGCGCCGCGCCTTTTTGATGCAAAATAAAGAGCCCCTCGTGTTTGAGAGAGGCGAGGCGCTCGCCCGATTCCCAGACGCGCTCGATGCGGTCGGGATGAAGATGCGTCAGCGCCTCGCGCGCCGCGGCGTCGAAGTCAATGAGGTTCACTTCGGGGAAGACCGTCCGCGCTTCGGGATGTTTGACCACGCTGTCCGCGGAGAGGCCGCCAATCAGGGCGTAGGCGATCGGGCGCGGGACGGGCGTTATCAAGCCCACGCCGAAGGCCATGAAACACAGCGGGATGTATGGAAACAGGATCATGCTTCTTTTCAAGCCGCGCGCCTGCGCGTATTTGAGCATGAGGGTTTTGTAGGGGACGGTCTCTGCCCCGCCAATCTCGAAGACCTGCCCGTGACCGTTCCAGTTATCGAGCGCGGCCAGCAGATAATCAATCACATTTTGGACGGCAATCGGCTGGGAAAGATTGCTCAACCACGTAGGCCCCGGCACGACGGAAAACAACTCGGTCATAAACCGGATCATCTCGAAGGACATGCTGCCCGAACCCACGATCACGCCCGCGCGGAATTCGGTGACGGGCACGCTTCCCTGACGGAGGACGCGTCCCGTCTCGATGCGCGAGCGAAGATGCGGCGCGATGTGTTGTTCGGGGTCGGCCAGCCCGCCGAGATAGACGATGTGTTTCACGCCTGCCGATTCGCACGCAGAGGCGAAATTGCGCGCGCCCTCCAGTTCCCTTTCGGTGTAGCCGCGTCCGCTCAACATGTTGTGGATGAGGTAATACGCGGTGTGGACTCCGTCCAGCGCGGGCGCGAGGCTGGCGGGATCCATCACGTCGCCGCGGAAGATCTCGACGAGACCGGTCCAGCCGCGCCCGTCGAGTCGACGCGGGTCGCGCGCCAGCGCGCGGACGCGGTGTCCCGCATCCAATAATCGGGGGATGAGGCGGCTGGCGATGTAGCCGGTGGCGCCGGTGACGAGGATGAGCATGGGGCGGTAATTGGTAAGCGGTAATTGATTAGCGAGTCAACATCCGCGCTCGTGACGCCAATCTGCGCGTCAGGCCGTCGAAGAGCGGTTTGTGGAACGGCCACATTGCGTACCAGTAAAAAAAACCGAGGAACCCATAAGGCGCAAAATAGGCTGTAAGCGTGAGCAGGGTTTTCCCTTCCGAAGAGGGCGTGGACTCGAATTGGAACCAGGCTTTGCCCGGCAGTTTCATCTCGGCGCGCAGGCGGAGGAGGCGATTCTCCTCCACCGCTTCCACGCGCCAGAAATCGAGCGACTCGCCCGCGCGGATCTCGTCGGGATGGCGGCGGCCGCGGCGCAGTCCCACCCCGCCGACGAGTTTATCGAGCCAGCCTCGAAACGCCCAGGCCCAGTCCATGAACAGCCAGCCGCGCCCGCCGCCGATTCCGGTGTAGGAACGAAAGACGGCTTCGGGCGGCGCGTCCACGAGAATTTGCCGCCGCTCGATGAACATGCCCTCTTCAACAGTGAACGCGTACGGCCTGGCCTGTCCCATCACCGTGACCAGCGCGTCGGACCAGGAGGTCTCCACGTCGTCGCGTTGGATGCGTCCCAGCGCGAGGCGGACGGCGGTCTGGAAGTCAATCGGCTGGATGCGCGGAAAGAGTTTGCGCGCCGCTTCATCCCGGACGATGAGTTGGGCGCGCAGACCCTCGATCAGCGGGGAGACGACGCGCCAATGGAGGGGCGTGACGATATGCACCCAATACGCGGAAAGACGCGGCGCGTAGACCGGCGTGCGGATGAGGATGCGTTTGAGCCCGCGTTCTTTGGCGTATCCCAGCAGCATCCCGGCGTAGGTGAGGCGCGTCGGTCCGCCGATCTCGATGACGCGGCCGGCCGATTCGGGCGTTTCGAGCGCGGCGATGAGATACGAGAGAACGTCGCGGATGGCGATGGGCTGCGCCTCCGAAAAGAACCAGGCCGGGCAGACGAGGACCGGCTCGCGTTCGGCCAGGTAGCGGATCATCTCGAACAGGACGCTGCCCGAGCCGACGATCATTCCGGCGCGAAATTCCGTCACGGGAACGCCGCCGTGCCGCAGGAGGTAGCCGGTCTCGTGGCGCGAACGCAGGTAGGGCGAGAGACTCGCCGTAGGGTCCACTAATTCACCGAAATAGATGACGCGCTCCACGCCCGCCTGCTCCGCGGCGGATGCAAAGTTGCGCGCAATTTGCAGGTCGCGTTCGGCGTCCATTTTCCCGCCCTGTCGCCCGTGGATGAGATAGTACGCCGCCGAGACGCCGCGCATCAATTCCGCGGCGCGGGCGGGATCGCTCATGTCGCAGGCCGCGATCTCGACGCGTTTCGCCCAGGCGAATCCCTCCAGCCGCGCCGCGTCGCGCACGAGACAGCGCACGCGGTAGCCCGCTTCGAGCAGGCGCGGCGCGAGGCGTCCGCCCACGTAGCCCGTCGCGCCGGTGACGAGGATGAGTTTCTCGGTCATGGCGCTTGATTGAAACACAGAAACCTGTTTTCTTCAAGAAAATGGAGGCTGTAGCCGGCTGTGCCTGGGATATAATAGGCAAAAGCGAGTCCCTTATGAACATTCACGCCATCGAACCTCAAGTTTCACAATTAAGCCGCGCTGAAAAAGCAGAACTTCTACAACGGCTTGCCCAGGAAGTGGGCAACACCTGGGCAGGGATCGAGAAGACGGCGGGCGTTGTAGGGGGCGAAGCCTGCATTGTGCGGACGCGCATCCCCGTCTGGTCGCTCGAAAATTATCGTCGTCTCGGCTGGAGCGAAGCGACCATTCTCGAAAATTTTCCCTCCCTGCGCGCGGCCGATCTGGTCAACGCCTGGGCTTATGCCGACTCGCACAAAGAAGAAATAGATAAAGCCATACGCGAGAACGAGGAAGCCTGATGGCATCCTTCTATACCAATGAAAACTTTCCCGTCCGAATAGCCCATTATTTGCGCGAAATGGGGCATGATGTCCTGACTTCGTCTGAATCTGGAAAAGCCAATCAACGCATCCCAGACGAAGATGTTTTGGATTTTGCCGCAAAAGCAGGGCGGATCGTGTTGACTCTCAATCGCCGCGATTTCATTGCAATCCACGAAAAATCATCCGCCCATGCGGGAATCATCGTTTGCACACACAATCCCGACGCACGCGAACAGGCGGAGCAAATTGACGCTGTGGTGCGGGAGATGGGCGATCTGGCAGGGAAATTAGTCCGGGTAAATCGAAAAAGGTAGGGATTCCTCATGTCCCTGCCGCGCCCCCTCTTCTGGCTCTCGCTGGCCTTCCTGCTCGGAATCCTGACCGCGAACGCGGTATCCCTGCCCGTCGCGGTCTGGTTGTACCTCGCGGGGATCGCGCTCGCGCTGGGACTGCTCTGGCGCTTCCTGGCGCAGTCCATTGACCAGGCCTCGCTCGCCAAAGACATTACCTCCGCCACAGCCTTCCTCGTCGTCCTCTTTCTCGGCGCGGCGCGGCTTCAAGCCGCAGCGCCCGTTTTCGACGCGTTCGATCTGGCCTGGTACAACGACCGCGAGTACGATGTCCGCGTCACCGGCTGGGTGACCGAACCGCCCGACCGCCGCGACAATTACGCCAACCTGCGCGTGCGCGTCACTGGCATAGACACGGGCGGTGACGCCGACCTCGAAGTGGATGGCCTGCTCCTTGCCCGCGTCGATCCCAACGACGAATATCAATACGGCGATGTCGTCCGCCTGCGCGGGCGGTTGAAGGTCCCCGCCGAAAACGAAGAATTTTCCTATCGCGAGTACCTCGCCCGCCAGGGCGTCTACGCCACCATGTCCAGCGCGGAGGTGACGCGCCTGCCGGGCAAAGAGGGCAATCCCTTCGCGGCCGGGCTATACGCGCTCAAAAGCCGCGCCCTGGAAACGGTCTATCGTCTCTTCCCGGATCCCGAAGCCTCGCTCCTGGCGGGCATCCTGCTCGGCGTGGAAAGCGGCCTTCCCAAAGACCTGCAGCAGGCCTTCAAGGACACCGGCACCTCGCACATCATCGCCATTTCGGGCTTCAACATCTCCATCATCGCCGCGCTGTTCCTCTCGCTCTTTGGGCGCGCCTTCGGCGAACGGCGCGGCGCGGTCTTCGCGGCCATCGGCATCGGCTTCTACACCCTGCTGGTCGGCGCGGACGCGGCCGTGGTGCGCGCCGCCGTCATGGGGCTGCTGGCGCTCCTTGCCCGCCGCTTCGGGCGGAGCCAGGACGGCCTCGTCACGCTCTTCGCGGCTGCGGCCGTCATGAACCTGTACAATCCCTTTTACACGCAGGATGTCGGCTTCCAACTTTCCTTCTTCGCCACCCTCGGCCTCATCCTCTACGCCCAGCCGCTCGAGCACTGGGCGGCCCGCCTGCTTGCGCGGCTTGCGGAAGGTACACAGGTAGACAGGTACACAGGTACACAAGGAAATTCGCAACTCCTAACTCCTAACTCGCAGTTAATATCCCGCGCCTCCTCCCTCCTCAGCAACTTCGTCCTCCTCACCCTCGCCGCGCAGGTCACCACCCTCCCGATCATGGCCTACCATTTCAACCGCCTCTCGCTCGTCTCGTTCATCGCCAACCCGTTCATCCTGCCCGCCCAACCGGCGGTGATGATCCTCGGCGGGCTGGCCGACATCCTCGGCATGATTCTCTTCCCGCTCGGGCAACTGGCCGCCTTCGTCGCCTGGCCGTTCGTGGCCTACACCATCCGCGTGGTGGATTTCTTTGGGAACGTGCCCGGCGCGGCCGTTTCGGTGGACTTTCCCTTCTGGGGCGTCCTGCTCTGGTTCGCTGCGCTTCTCGGCCTGACCTTTGGCCGGGTCCCGCTTCGAGAATTTTTCGCGTCGCTCCGGGCGCGCCTGCCGCGCATCCCCACCTGGGCCGCGCTCGCCGCGCTGACGCTGCTGGTCGTCATCGTCTGGCGCGCCGTATTATCCCTCCCGGACGGCAAACTTCACATCACCTTCCTCGATGTCGGCGCGTCCGACGCCATCCTCATCCAGACGCCCTCCGGCGATACGGTGCTGGTCAACGGCGGGGAAAGTCTCTCGCAGGT
>DAOUMJ010000120.1:0-4530 GCA_034411715.1 Anaerolineales bacterium
TTTTGATCATTGTGCGGCTCGCCACGATTAGGTTGTATACCCTGATATACCAGATTTTACCCAATTTAAATGTTAAAATTTACCCCGTTTGGAGTATACTTTCCTTCTGAAGGTGTCACTATGCCCAAAACTCAAACCCGCTACGTCTGTCAGCAATGCGGACGCGTTTCCGCCTCGTATATGGGCAAATGCCCGCAGTGCGGATCGTTCAACTCGATGGTGGAGGAAATCGTCCACGAGGAGCCGATCGCGAAGAAAGGCGCGGTGCGCGGGTTGACGGGACGCTCGCAGCCGCGGCCGATCGGCGAGGTGAGCGGCGAGGCGGAGGATCGGATTCCGCTCCCCATCGGCGAGTTCGCGCGCGTGCTGGGCGGCGGAATCGTCCCCGGCTCGATCATCCTCGTGGGCGGCGACCCTGGCATCGGCAAGTCTACACTGATGCTGCAGATGGCGATGGAGATGGGAAAGAGTCAGCGGGTGCTGTACGCCTCGGGCGAGGAGTCGGAGCGGCAGATCAAGATGCGCGGCGGCCGATTGGCAGGATCCCGCGCGGGGTCCATGCCCGAGGCGCTGTTCCTCGTCACCGAGACGAATCTCGAAGCGATCCTGAATCACGTGCGCGAGGTCAAGCCCAATCTGCTGATCGTCGACTCGATCCAGACCACGTATCTTTCGGAGTTGGATTCGAGCGCGGGATCGGTCTCGCAGGTGCGCGAGTGCGCCTCGCAGTTGCGCGAGTTGGCGAAGTCTTCGGGAATCACGGTGTTCGTCGTCGGCCACGTGACGAAGGAGGGCAACATCGCCGGGCCGCGCGTGCTTGAGCATATCGTGGACACGGTGCTGTACCTGGAGGGGGATCGCTTTCAGGCGTATCGGCTGCTGCGCTCGGTGAAGAACCGCTTCGGCGCGACCTCGGAGGTGGGCGTGTTCGAGATGCGCGAGGGCGGGCTGATCGAGGTGACGAATCCTTCGGAGGCGTTTCTCGCGGAGCGGATGGTGAACGCGGCGGGATCCGCGATTGCCGTGACGATGGAAGGCACGCGCCCAATTCTGGTGGAAGTGCAGGGACTGACTTCGCCGACGCAATTCGGCAACGCGCGCCGCACGCCCAACGGCGTGGACTTCAACCGTCTTTTGCTCATCACCGCCGTGCTGACGCGCCGCCTGGGACTCAAACTCGCCGAGCAGGATATTTTCGTGAACGTGGTTGGGGGAATCCAAATCGAGGAGCCGGCCGCGGACCTGGCGGTGGCCGCGGCGATTGCCTCCTCGTGGCGCGACGCGCCGGTGCGCGCCGATGCAGTTCTCATTGGCGAAATCGGCCTGGCGGGCGAGTTGCGCATGCCCGGGCAGATGGCGCCGCGCCTGCGCGAGGCGCAGAAACTTGGCTTCAAGACCGCCATCGTCCCGAAGGCGATTCGCAAGGGCGAAGCGTATCCGAAGGGGATCGAAGTTGTGGAAGTCCGTTCGGTGGAGCAGGCGTTGCAGGCGGCGTTGAAAAAAACAGACAGGTAGAGGCGTTGAAAAAAACAGACAGGTAGACAGGCACACAGGCGCTTGCGTGCGTGTGTGCTTCCCATCCTTCCGCAACCTAATCCTTTCATCCCCGTATGACTCCTCAGAATCAACTTTCTGAGGAGTTTCCCATGAATCGAAAAATCATTCCCATTTTGCTGGCGGTCTTTTTCGTCACCACCGCCTGCGGATTTGGCTTCACCGTCCCCGAGCGCGCTACGCCCGAACCCGAGGTTACGGAGGAGGTCAATGTGCCGGTCCCGTCGTCCGGGAAGGCGCGTCTGACGCTGACGTTCGGCGCGGGCGAGTTGAACCTCTCGGCGGGCGCGAAAGACGCGTTGGTCGAAGGAACGGCCACGTACAATTACAGCAAAATCAGGCCCGTAGTCAAGACCGATGGCGACAGCGTCCGCATTCAGGCGGGCGAGGGGAAGTACAACACCTTCCCAAATTTCCGCGACCTGACGAATCGCTGGGACCTCGAACTGGGTTCCGCTCCGATTGACCTGACCATCGAAGCGGGCGCGTACACGGGCGAGTTCACGCTCGGCAGCCTGGCGCTGACCGGGTTGACGATCAAGGATGGCGCGTCCACCGTGAACTTGTCGTTCGACTCTCCCAACAAAGCCGAGATGTCCATCCTGCGCTACGAGACGGGCGCATCCAGTGTCAAGATGACGGGGCTGGCGAATGCCAATTTCAGCACACTCATCTTCAAGGGCGGCGCGGGCGATTACACTCTCGATTTCTCGGGCGAACTGAAACGCCCCGCAACCGCCACGATCGAAGCGGGCCTTTGCAACGTGATCCTCGTCATCCCCAAGGGAGTCCGCGCAGTGGTGACGGTGGAAAGCGGCGCGGCCAACGTGAGTTTTGGACCGGGCTGGTCGCAAAGCGGGAAGGTCTACACCCAGGAGGGCGAAGGCCCCACGCTGACGATCCTGGTCAACATCGGGGCGGGAAATTTGACGCTGACGCGGTAAAGTTTGCCCTCACCCCCGGCCCCTTCGCGAAGCACCCCTCTGGGGCTCCCGATGACGGGAGAGGGGCAGTTTATATCGGAGTAAAAGGTCATATTTCCTCTGTGACCTACATCACTTGCTTATGGACAGATTTCACAATAGAATGTACAAAAGCAGGTAAGTATTATCAGGATTGTCAAAGAGGAATGAGTTATGCAGATTACCCGACAGGCCGACTATGCCGTGCGCGCGATCCTCTATCTCTCGCGTATGGGAAGCAACCAGCGATCCGCCACCAGCACGGTGGCGCAGGAACAGCGCATCCCGCCTTCCTTTCTCGCCAAGATCATCTCGCAGTTGTCCATTGCGGGTCTGCTCCACACCTCGCGCGGGGCGCGCGGCGGTGTCACGCTGGCGCGCGAGCCGAAGGAAATCACCCTGCTGGAGGTCATCGAGGCGATTGACGGACCGATCCAGTTGAACGAGTGCGTGGGCGATAACAGCGCCTGCACCTTCGACAAGGATTGTCCCCTCCGCCCGGTCTGGTGCGAGGCGCAGGAGGAATTGGTGACAAAACTGAAAGAGACGAATTTCGAGCAGTTGATGGCACAAAGTTGATGTCTTTCCAAAATTAGTTTGTCTCCCGGCTATAATTGCCGGGAGTTTTTATTTCCAGACTTCTGAAGCCTGGCAGATTTAGGAAGTCTGGACGGAAGGAGCCGCATCATGTCCGGACCTCGAACCGTGCGCGCCCCGAGGGGCGTTACCCTCGCCTGCAAGAACTGGCTCTCCGAAGCCGCCTATCGCATGATCCAAAACAACCTCGACCCGGAGGTGGCCGAGAGACCGCAAGACCTGGTCGTCTACGGCGGGCGCGGACAGGCCGCGCGCAACTGGGAGTCGTTCGATGCCATCCTCGAGTCACTGAAGAATCTCGAAGAGGACGAGACTCTCCTCGTCCAATCGGGCAAACCCGTCGTCGTGTTCAAGACGCATCGCGACGCGCCGCGCGTCCTCATCGCCAACTCGAACCTCGTCCCGCATTGGGCCACATGGGAACACTTCGATGAACTCGCCAAAAAGGGACTGATCATGTACGGCCAGATGACGGCTGGTTCGTGGATCTACATCGGCACGCAGGGAATCCTGCAAGGCACGTACGAAACCTTCGGCGCGCTCGCCAAACTCAAAGGCTGGGATTCGCTCAAAGGCAGGTTCGTGCTGACGGCCGGGCTCGGCGGGATGGGCGGCGCGCAACCGCTGTCCATCACGATGAACGAGGGCGTGGGTCTCATCGTCGAGGTGGATCCCGAACGGGCGGAACGACGCCGCGCGATTGGATACGTGGATACGGTGGTGGATACGCTCGAAGAAGCGATGACGCTGGTGGAGGAAAACGTCAAAGCGAAAACGCCTCGCTCGATTGGCTTCATCGGCAACGCGTCGGACGTGTACGCGGAACTCGCGGCGCGCGGCGTCGTCCCCGATGTGGTGACCGACCAAACGTCCGCGCATGAGGCGTTGATGTACGTCCCTTCGGGGTTGTCCGTGGTCGCGGCGGACGAGTTGCGGAAGTCTGACCCCGAACGCTACAAGAAGATGGCGATGGCTTCGATGGCGAAACACGTGGAGGCGATGCTGGCCTTCCAGCGCGCGGGCGCGGAAGTGTTCGACTACGGCAACAACATCCGCCAGCAGGCGTACAACTACGGCGTGACGGACGCGTTCGAGTTCCCAGGATTCGTCCCCGCCTACATTCGTCCGCTGTTTTGCGAGGGGAAGGGACCGTTCCGCTGGGTGGCGCTTTCCGGCGATAAGGAGGATATTTACGCCACCGATGAAGCCATTATGGAACTTTTTCCTGATGACGCGCATTTGCATCGCTGGTTGAAGATGGCGAAGGAGAAAGTACCGTTTCAAGGTTTGCCCGCGCGGATTTGCTGGCTTGGTTACGGCGAACGTGTGAAGGCGGGTTTGAAGTTCAATGAATTGGTCGCTAGTGGAAAGGTCAAAGCGCCGATTGTGATTGGACGCGATCATCTGGATTCAGGCT
>DAOUMJ010000121.1:0-45737 GCA_034411715.1 Anaerolineales bacterium
TGGCATGGCGTTCTCCTGTGTATGTGGTTGGTTGTGCTTCCACATTACCACAGGTAGCCCCATGTCATCCCATCATTCTAAAAATGGCCAAAGTCCAGCGCGCGGAACCTTGTGCGGATTCCGTTTCGAGGCGCGTAATCCTCGCCTCGGCGCGCACGAGAAGCGGATCCCGTTTCGAGGCGCGGACGCGCGGCGACCGGGCCCGAACGGGAATGAATTCCCGTTCTATTCCTGCGAAGCCCCTTCGGGCTGACTCAGGTCGGAGACCTTTGTGCGAATAAGCACGGACGTTCACGTCCGCCGCGAGCCGCCAGCACGGATCTCGTGCATCGGACAGGATTCCCCGTCAGTTGCGCGCCCTGCCAACCCACGTGCCGCGCGTCTGATGAACTTCCCGTTTCGAGGCGCGGACGCGCGGCGATGGGACCCGAACGGGAATGAATTCCCGTTCTATTCCTGCGAAGCCCTTCGGGCTGACTACCCGACCACCCGACTACCAAACTATCTGACCACATGACCACCCGACAACGAATTTTGACCCACCTGAAAAAGACCCATTCCGCCTCGGCGCGGGAGATGGCACGCGCCCTCAACCTGTCCGCGCCGAACGTGCGGCATCATCTTGGCGTGCTGGTCGCGGATGGACGCGTGACCGTCCTTCGTCAGCGCGCGGCGGGACGCGGCCGCCCGGTGAAGGTTTACGGTCTCGCGCCCGCGCTGGAGGGGGACAATCTCGCCGCCCTGGTCGAAGCCTTGCTGACCGAATCTTCTGTCCAAATGGACGCGCTCGCCAAGCGCCTGCTGGATGCGGACGCGTTTAGCGGCCAGCCTGCGGCAAAACGGCTGGCGCTGATTGTGGAGAAATTGAATGCCATGAAATATCAGGCGCGCTGGGAAGCGGGCGCGGAGGGGCCGCGCGTGATCTTCGGGCGCTGTCCCTACGCGGCGGTGATCGAGGGGCATCCCGAACTCTGCCGCATGGACGCGAGCCTGTTGGAGAATGCTTTGGAAAAAAAAGTGCGCCAGTTGGGGAAAATCGAGAAGGCGCAGGGGACGTGTGTGTTTGCGACGATGTAGATATTGGGTTCTCTGGGAATTGTCATGATTCTGTACACGGATTACACGGACGAGTCCACTTAAAAAAACTAACCGCAGAGACCGCGGAGAGCGCAGAGTTCTTCATTATCAAGTCTCCGCGTACTCTGCGGTCTCGGCGGTACATCGTCCCGATGCCCTTCGGGAAAACAACCTTCTTGCAGTGGAGTCACAGACGGCGCGGATGAAGCGGAATAGTCCAAACGGATGGGTTGAAACTTTGGGTTTTCAGTATAATATGACGAAATCGGGCGGACGATCCGCCGTCATTTGCCAAAGGAGAATGAGATAGATGAACAAACGTGCTCTTCCAATTTTTCTTGCCCTTTTTACGCTGATATCCGCCAGCCTGGCTTGCGCCTTCGGGGAACTCAGCCTGACGAATGGGCGCACCGCTTATGATGAGGATGGCAAGGATACCACTTCGGTCTTTTCGCCGAACGACGCCATTTACGTTGTGGCGGACCTGTCGAACGCGCCCGCGGGGACGGTAGTCTCGTCCAGGTGGTATGCGTTGAGCGTGGAGGGCGAGGCGCCCAACACCTTTATTGACGAGGCCGTTATCACTATCGAGCAGGACAGTTTCAGCGGGTCGGTGCATTTCTTCTTCCCGGCAGGGAGCAACTGGCCGGTCGGCACGTATGCCGTGGAACTGTACCTGGACGGGGAACTCATCCAGACGGTAACCTATTCGGTGCAATAAACTCATCCCATCCGCAAGACGCGTCTCGCAGGAGGCGCGTTTTTTTGTTTTGAGGTATCATCCCGAAATGAAACTTCGAGATTCCAAAACGAGGCGGAATCCGGAGGGTTCACTCTCGGACAGGAGGCAGGCATGGAATACGTCAAACTTGGCCGCACGGGACTCAAGGTCTCGCGGCTGTGCATGGGGACGATGCAATTCGGCTGGTCCATCGGGGAGGCGGATTCGCACCGCGTCCTCTCCGCGACCTTCGAGGCGGGGATCAATTTCATCGACACCGCCGACATCTACTCGAAGTGGGCGGAGGGGAATCCCGGCGGCGTGGCGGAGACCTATCTCGGGAATTGGATGAAGAAAAACAAGATTCCGCGCGACCAGATCGCGCTGGCGACGAAGGTGCGCGGCGAGATGGGGAAGGGACCGAACGACCAGGGCTTGAGCCGCGCCCACATCATGAACGCGGTGGAGGCTTCGCTCAAGCGGCTACAGACCGATTACATTGACCTGTACCAGTCCCATTGGACGGACGGCGACACGCCCATCGAGGAGACCCTGCGCGCCTTCGACGATCTCGTGCGCCAGGGCAGGGTGCGCTACGTCGGCGCGTCCAACTACGCCGCCTGGGAGTTGATGCAGGCTTTGTGGGTTTCGGATACGTTCAACCTCGTCCGCTACGATTCACTCCAGCCGCATTACAACCTGCTGTGGCGCGCCGAGTTCGAACGCGAGTTGCGCGCCGTTTGCGAAGCCTATCAGATCGGTGTCATTCCCTACAGCCCGCTCGCGGGCGGATTCCTGACGGGCAAATATCGCCGCGATAAACCCATGCCCGAGTCCAAACGCGCCGAGGGACGCAAGCGCGCCATGACCGAAAAGAATTTTGCCCTGCTCGATAAAATGGATGAGATCGCCGCCGCGCACAACGCCAGTCTGGCGCAGGTGGCGCTGGCGTGGATGCTGGCCGATCCCGTCATCGCCAGTCCCATCATCGGCGCGACGAGCGAGGAGCAGTTGAAGGACAATCTCGGGGCGTTGAACGTGAAGTTGCGCGCGGAGGAAAAAGAGGCGCTGGACGTATTGACCGACTGGAAGGAAAAGTAGTTCCCGAAGAACAGGCATTACCTCCGATTGACCAGCCATACCCCAAATATGATGATCGCCCCGCCGAGCAGAGTGATGGCGGTGATTGGTTCGTTGATCATCATCGCCGCCAGCACGGTTGTGACCAGCGGTTCGATGTTGATGAACACGCCCAACTGTGAAGCGGGGATTTCACGCAAGGCGTCGTACCAGGCGATGTAGGCCAGTCCCGAACCGAAGATTCCCAGCATGAGGATGGCCGTCCAGCCTTTGGACGTGAGCGCGGGGATTTCGTCCAGGCCTGGGCCGACGCTGAAAATCCAGGCGCAGGTGAACAGCCAGCCGAAGAGCATCACGTAGAACATCATGCGCGCCGCGGGGTGACGCGCCAGTTCGCGCCGCGAAATGATGGTGTACACCGCCCAATTGAGCGAACTGATGAGGATGAGCAGGTCGCCAGTTGCGCCAAATCCACCCGTGAAAAGCGAAGCGAGATTCCCATTGCTGACGATCAACAGCACGCCAAACGCCGCGATCGCGATCCCGCCGACGCGCATCCAGCCCATTTTTTCCTTCAGAAACAGCCAGCCGAGCAGGGCGGTGAAGACGGGAATCGTCGCCACGATCCACGCGGTGTTTGTGGCGCGGGTGGTTTGCAGACCCGTGGCTTGCAACCATTGGTGAAAAGTGACGCCGATGAAGCCAAGCAAGGCCAGCATGGCGAGATCGCCGGGATCGGGCAGCGCGAATTGACGCCGCGCCAGAACCGCCGCGCCGAGGATGAGGAGCCCGATCCCGAAGCGGATCCACACGATGGTCGCGGGCGAGACCTCCGTCAGCGCGATCTTGGTGAAGACGAAGGTCGCGCCCCAGACGGTGACGGTGAAGAGGGCGGAGAGGGTGGGGATGATACGGGCCTTTGGCATGGGGATCTGCTTTTATCACGGGTTTGATTTTCGCAGGATGGATTGTTTTGGCGAGCGCGGCGTACCCAAAAACCAATTCATCTACATTTGTTTGAGCAAGCGACAACCCTGAAGAAAATTTTTCCCTTCCCAAAACATCTGCCAATTCTGCCAGCAACTCTGGGCTGGTAAACAAGGTGATGGAACCAGAACGCGCCAAGTCAAGAACTTGACGAGGCGCGCCTTTCCAAAGTAATCCTGATACAACGGTGTTGGTGTCTAGAACGATTCTCATGCGGCAGTACGCCTGCGAGCCTTTCGGATTTCCTCGGCGATTTCCGCGTCAGTGAGTTGCGGCAAATCCAATGCTGCGAGACGGTCTGCCGCCGCGAACAAATTGTCCACGCGTCGGCGGCGGATTTCCTCCCGCAACAGGCGTTCGATCATTTTTGGATCGAGCAGTCCAGCTGCCTGTGCGTTTTTCAGTAATGTCTCGGGGAGGGAAAGTTTGATGTCAACGGTTATCATATTACCTGCTTCCTTCGCTGAAGTGATTATAACACCTGCCCAATTTTCACTGGCTGGTATTACCCCGGCTTCACCCTCTGCGCCTCCAACACATTCGAAATATTCTCGATCCTCGTCAAAATGCGGCTCAACTGCTTGATGTCCTTCACCTCCACGACCAGCCGCAAATCGGCCATGCTGTGATTCACCTTCACGCCCACGTCGGCGATATTCACTCCCTCGCTGTTCAGTAAATTCGAAATATCTCCCATCAATCCCGTGCGGTCGTAGGCTGAAATCCTGATCGGGACGGAATACGTCCGCACGTGTTCGCCCCACGAGACGCGCACCAGCCGCTCTCGGTCGGTGACGCGCAGGATGTTGGGGCAATCCTGCCGGTGGATGGAGGCGCCGCGTCCGCGCGTGATGAAGCCCACGATCTGGTCTCCGGGCATGGGGTTGCAGCATTTCGCCATGGTGGTCAGCAGTCCCTTCAAGCCCACCACGTTGATTGCCTCGGTGGAGATGGCCTCGCTCGTGGGCGCGGCCGCGGTCAGCAGGTCGGCGCCGTCCGGCGTCTCCGACAGCAGGTTGACGATGCGGCTCAGTGAAAGGTCGCCGCATCCGATGTCCACGTACATTTCATCGGGCTGTTTATAACCCAGGCTGCGCGCCAGCGTCTCGAAATTGATCTCGCCCATCCCCAGCCGCTGTAACTCGCGCTCCAGCAGGTCACGTCCCGAAGACAGGTTCTTCTCGTAATCTTCCTTCTTGAACCACGCTCGGATTTTGGATCGCGCCCGCTGTGTGCGGACGAGGCCGAGGTTGACGTTCAGCCAGTCGCGGCTCGGGCCGCCTCGCTTCGCCGTCAGGACCTCGACCTGGTCGCTGGTCTTCAAAACGTGATCCAACGGGACGAGTTTCCCGTTCACACGCGCCCCGCGGCAGTGGTGGCCGATGTCGGTGTGGACGTGGTAGGCGAAGTCAATCGGCGTGGAACCGGCAGGCAGGTCAATGATGTCGCCCTTCGGCGTGAAGACGTAGACGCGGTCCTGGAACACGTCCGATTTCATCCCGTCCACGAATTCCTGCGCGTCGTCCACGTCGTGTTTCCAGTCCATCATGGCGCGCAGCCAGGCCACGTGCTGCTCGAAGGCCATGTCGCGCGCCTTGCCTTCTTTGTATCGCCAGTGCGCAGCGATGCCCAGTTCCGCGTTCTGGTCCATCTCCGGTGTGCGGATCTGCACTTCCACGGGCTTGCCGTCGTCGAAGATGACCGCCGTGTGCAGGGACTGGTAAAAGTTGTCTTTGGGGGCGGCGATGTAGTCGTCGAACTCGCCCGAGAGCGGACGCCACGAAGTGTGGATCAGGCCCATCGTGGCGTAGCACGCGGGAACGTCGGGGACGATGAGGCGCACAGCGCGGATGTCGCGCACCAGTTCGAATGGTTTGTCCTTGCGGATCATTTTCTTGTAAATCGAAAAAATATGCTTGGGACGCCCGCTGATCTCGACGGGGATGTTGTGCTTTTCGAGCAGGGCGCGGATCGCCTCGATGATGGCCGCCACGCTGGCCTCGCGGTCGGGGCGGCGCTCGGCGAGTTGTTCGGCGATCTCTTTGTATTTTTCGGGGTTGGTGTAGCGGAAGGACAGGTCTTCGAGTTCCCACTTCATCTGCCAGATGCCGAGGCGGTTGGCAAGCGGCGCAAAAATATCCATGGTCTGCTGGGCGATGCGCCTGCGCTTGGATTCGGGCAGGTGGCCGAGAGTGCGCATGTTGTGGAGGCGGTCGGCCAGTTTGATGAGAACCACGCGCACGTCTTCGCCCATGGCGAGAAAGGTTTTGCGGAGAGTCTCGGAAGCCAGGTCCTGTTTGCGTTTGCGCTGGCGCGTGGCCTCGGTATCCTCGTCCGATTTGCCGTTGTCGCTTTTGGCGTCCGCGTGCTGATCGTCGCGCGAGACGCGGGGGAGTTTCGTCAGTTTGGTCACGCCGTCCACGAGCGTGGCGATCGTCTCGCCGAAATCGAGGCGGATGTCGTCGAGGGTCAGGGACGTATCCTCCACCGTGTCGTGCAAGAGTCCCGCGGACACCACCTCGGGCGGGACGCTCAACTCGGCCAGGATGCTCGCCACCGCCAGGCAGTGCGTCGCGTACGGTTCGCCCGAAACGCGCTTCTGTCCGCGATGCGCCTCCTCTGCCGCGCGATAGGCGCGCTGGACGAGTTCGCGGTCGGCGAGGGAATAGGTTTCAGGAAGCGTATCGAGCAACTCTTCGATGCCCGGCAGGTTGAGCGCGTCTTTCATGGGGATAATTGTAATGCAGAAATTCGACCCCCTCACACCTGCCACTCCCTCCCCCATTTTCGTTCTTTGAAAATGGGGGAGGGCCGGGGTGGGGGTTAATGTTTCAGCGCGTCCTTCAGGCTTTCGCGAATGTCCTGCGCGCGGCCGGCGAGAAAGCCGACGAGGATGGCGAACACCGTCACGCCGAGCGCGGCCCAGAACGCCCATTCCGATTTCCACAAGACCGGCAGGATGAACATGACGACGAGTCCGAACAACAGCCCGAGGAACGGGCTGCGGTAGATATGCGGAATCGTCCGCCAGGCCTCGCCGAGCGTGTAGCGTTTACCGCGCGCCCGGCGTTCCTTCTGCGCGGTCGTGCGCTGGAATTGTCTCTGCTTCGCGAGCGGATCGCGGTCGGTCAACTGCCGCTCGCGCAATCGCCTGAGTCGTTCCTGTTCGTTGCTCATGTTCGCCTTTCTCCCCTCTCCCGTGCATTTCGGGAGAGGGGCCGGGGGTGAGGGCGCTTCTCCCCTCTCCCGCGCATTTCGGGAGAGGGGCCGGGGGTGAGAGCATTTACATCGTCTTCAACAACGCCTGCCGGCTGTTCCTCAATCGGTCTGCAATGATCTCTGTGATTCGCAGCATCACCTTGAATCCCGCCTCGGGATGCGCCTCCATCACCTGCATGAACTTGTCCGAGGGAATGGCGATGAGATGGCTGTCTTCCTCGCAATAGGCGGAGGCGGTGTAATAGTGGGGGGCAACGACTCCCGACCAGCCAAGGGTCTGGCGCGGGCGGCTGACGATGCTGACGGTCACCGAATCAGGCCGCGAGGTCAGGTTGACGCGCAGGGCGATGCTTCCCTTCACGAGCAGGTGAATTTCGTTCGCCGTTTCGCCCTCGCGGAAAACGTATCCGTCCTTCTGGACGAAAACGTCCTCGCATAGTTTCGCGACCTCATCCAACACGTCCAGCGGGATGCCTTTGAACAACTCGAAGTTGGCCAACGATTCTTTGGTGATCATTCTGCCTCCGATGAAGTAAAATTGACTCATTGTATTGCACGGAAGTAAAAATGTCCATCGTTTCCAATGTGACCCGATTGTTGGACGCGCGCGGGATTCCCTACACCGCCTGCGAGACGCCCGCGGAGAAACTTGGCGCGCTCGAAACGGCTCGTTTCCTGAACGTTCGGCCGGACTCCGTTTTCAAGACCATCGTCGTCACCCGCGAGCGGCCGCGCAAGCCCCTGCTCGTGGTCGTCCCCGGCGATTCGGAAGTGGACTTGAAAAAATTGGCCGCCGCGCTCGGCGAGAAGAAGGTGTTCCTGCCCACCGAACGCGAAGCCGAGCAATTGACCGGTTTGCAGGCGGGCGGAATTTCACCCCTGGCGCTCGTCAACAAGGGTTTTCAGGTGGTGATAGACGCCTCGGCGCGCACGCTGGGCGAGATCCACGTCTCGGGGGGACAGCGCGGGTTGAATATCAAACTCCCCGTTGATGCGCTGGCAAAGTTGGTCAACGCGAGCTTTGCAGCTGTTTGTCGGAAATCGTAAAATTCTTTGCTATAATACCCCGACACGCACTTTAAGAATTCCACGTCAGGGCGGCAGGCGTTTCTTGCCGATTGCCTGCAACCGGCCACACGATACGAAAGGAGGCGCTGTTCGAATATCAAATTGATTCCAGTCCTCTCGTTTCCATTCATCGAACCCAAATTCTCTCCAAGGAGGAGAACATGCGTAAACTATTTGCAACCGTAACGATCCTCGTCCTCTTCAGCCTTTTCCTCACGGCCTGCGGAGGAGCGACCCAGCCCCCCGCTGGCGGCGAGCCCGTAGTCGTCAAGGAGACGGTCGTTGTGACCGTGGAAGTGCCGGGCGAGGTGGTCAAGCCCCAGGGTTACGGCACCATCGCCGCCCGCGTGCAGGCGCGCGGCAAGGTAGTCTGCGGCGTGCATACCGAGTTGCTCGGCTTCGGTTATCTGGACGCCAACGGCAAAAACATCGGTTTTGACATTGACCTGTGCCGCGCCGTCGCGGCCGCCGTGCTGGGCGATGCCGAAGCCATCGAGACCGTGCCGATCACCGCCGCGGACCGCGGCCCCGTCCTGCAAACCGGCGAGGTGGACCTCGTCCCCCGCAACATGACCTGGACCTCCAAGCGCGACGCCGAATGGGGCAACTTCACCTGGATCATGTTCTACGACGGACAGGGCTTCCTGGTGGGCGCCGATAGCGGTATCACTTCCCTGGAGGGCATGGGCGGCGCCTCCGTCTGCGTCACCACCGGCACCACCACCGAGAAGAACCTGGCCACCGCCTTCGCGGATGCCGGCCTGACCTACGAGGCCGTCACCTTCGAGGAGACCTCTGCGGTGTACGGCGCTTATGAAGAGGGCCGCTGCGACGTGGCCACCAGCGATAAATCGCAATTGGCCGCGGTGCGCGCCGGCTTCCAGAATCCCGCCGATCACGTCATCCTGGATGTCACCATCTCCAAAGAGCCGCTCACCCCGGCCGTGCCTGCGGGCGACGATCAGTGGTTCGACATCGTCAAGACCGTGATGTGGGCCTTGATCAACGCCGAGGAATATGGCGTCACATCCGCCAACGTCGAGGCGATGAAGTCCAGCCCGGATGCCAACGTCCGCACCCTGCTCGGCGCGGAGGGCGACTGGGGCTACACCGCGCTCGGCCTGAATGCGGACGCGCTGGCGAAGGCCATCGCCGCGGTCGGCAACTATGGCGAGATCTATAACCGCTACTTCGGCGAAGGCGGCCTGGCGTTCGTCCTGCCGCGCGGTCTCAACGACCTGTGGTCGAACGGCGGCCTGATCTACGCCCCGCCCATCAAATAATTCGTTTCCATCGAGGAGGTATGCGCGGCATTTTTCCGGCGGCGCATACCTCATTCAAAGCCGTTTTTCATGAGCGTTGTCACGCGCACACCGACCAGTCAGAAGATCCCGTTTTGGCGCGACGAGCGGGTTCTGCGCGCGGTCGCGCAGGTTATCTCTGCCGTTCTCGTTATTGGGTTCATCTATTGGGGGATCGCGAACTTTCTGGACATCACCCGCCAGCGCGGTATGCCGCTGACCTATCATTTCCTGAAAGAACCGGCGGGGTTTCCGGTCACCGAATCCTTCATTTCCTATGATCCGACTATGTCCTTCGGGCGGGCTTTCACGGTCGGCCTGGTCAACACCCTCGTGGTATCCGCCGCGGGAATCGTTCTGACCACCATTCTGGGGCTATTCGTTGCGTTGATGCGCCTTTCCTCCAACTGGCTGGTGAGCCGCATCGCGCTGGCTTTCATTGAGTTCCATCGCAATATTCCCCTGCTGGTGCTGCTTTTCCTGTGGTACTTTGGCGTTTTCACCCGCCTGCCGAGCGTCAAGGAGAGCCTCGTTCTGCCGGGGCCGATGTACGTCAACCAGCGCGGCATTTATCTGACCTGGCCGCGTCTCACCGAGACGGGAGGCGTTTTCCTGGCCTTCTGCGCGGCGGGTGTGATTTTATCCATCATTGCCTGGAACGCGCTTCGCCGCATCCGCGAGACCCAGGGCCGCGAGACCTACTTCGGCCGCGTTAGCCTCTCCATCCTGGTCCTCGTTCCGCTCGTCGGTTGGTTTGTTTCCGGTGGGGAGCCTCTCCGTCTGGACGAGCCGTTTTTGCAGGGCTTTAATTTCAAAGGCGGCTTGCGCCTTTCGCCCGAGTTTGCCGCCTTGTTGATCGGCCTGACCACCTACACCGCGGCTTTCATCGCCGAGGTCTTCCGCGCCGGCATCCTGGCGGTCCGCAAGGGACAGGTGGAGGCCGCCCGCGCCCTCGGCTTGAAGCACAACCAGGTGTTGAACCTGATCGTCCTGCCGCAGGCGCTGCGCGTCGTCATCCCCCCGCTCATCAGCCAGTACCTGAACCTGGCCAAGAACTCCAGCCTGGCGCTGACCATCGGCTACCAGGAATTGTTCGCGGTGGGAAAGATCACCATTAACCAGGCAGGGCGCGCGGTGCCGGTCTTCCTGATGGTGATGGCGACCTACCTTGCCATCAGCCTGTTGACCTCCCTTGTGTTGAACATCTACAACCGCCGAGTCCAATTCGTGGAGAGGTAGCGCAATGTCCAGCCATTCCAAAACCGCCGCGCCCCCGTCTCCTCCCGGCCTGTTCGAGTGGACGCGCAGGAATCTGTTCAGCAACTGGTTCAACGCGCTGCTCACCATTCTCTCCCTCGTTTTTCTCTACTTCACCCTGGTGGGCGTCGTCCGCTGGATGTTCTTCACCGCCGACTGGCGCCCGGTCACCGTCTCCCCGCTTCTGTACCTCGTCGGTCAATATCCCCGCGACCAACTCTGGCGCGCCGGCCTGAGCCTGTGGATCGGCGTCTTTCTGATTGGGATGAGCTGGGGGGTCTGGGAACGCTACGTTAAGGCCTTTGCAATTTTTTTGGGAATCCTGCTCGGCGTCCTGGCGCTGATCCCCCTGGAGACGCCGACCATCACCCTAACCGTGCGGGTGGCCTTCCTGGCCTGTCCGCTCCTGATCTATCTGGGCTATCGCATCGGGAGACTACCGGCGGTCATGGGGCGGCACGTAGCCACGCTCTGGCTGGTGGCGTCCGTCCTGATCGTAATGACGCTCCTGCCGGGCGTCAGAGGCATCCCCGCCCTGCCCACCGTCCCGACCACCGCCTGGGGCGGCCTGTTGGTGACGCTGTTGCTGGCCGTTGGGGGCATCGTCCTCTCCTTCCCGATCGGCGTTCTGCTGGCGTTGGGACGGCGCTCCTCCCTGCCCGTGGTCAAACTCTTTTCGATCCTGTTCATCGAAGTGGTGCGCGGCGTTCCGCTCGTCACCATCCTGTTCATGTTCTCGATCATCCTGGCGCTTTTCCTGCCGGCCGAATCGCGCATTGACCGAATACTGCGCGCCCTGATGGCCATGGTCTTATTCAGCGCGGCATACACCGCCGAGAACGTGCGCGGCGGCCTGCAGGCCATCCCGGAAGGGCAGGTGGAGGCGGCCAAGGCGTTGGGACTCAATAATTTTCATATCACCACTTTCATTGTCCTCCCGCAGGCGCTGCGGCTGGTCATCCCGGCCATCGTGGGGCAGTTCATCTCGCTGTTCAAGGATACGACCCTGGTCGTCATTGTAGGCATCAACGACCTGCTTGGCATCGGCAATGCGGTCCTGAACCTCGACCCCACGTTCGTGCGCCTGCAAATGGAAGTGTATCTCTTTATCGCGGTCATCTTTTGGATCTTCAGTTACTTTATGTCCTATGCCAGCCTGGAACTGGAAAAAGCCCTGGGTGTGGGCGAACGCTGACGGCGAAAGGAAGAATCGTATGAGAGAAGAAACCGGTAAGCGCGAACCGATCATCATCTGCGACGATGTGCATAAGTGGTATGGAAGTTTTCACGCTTTGCGCGGTGTTTCCATGGAAATCTACAAGCGGGAGGTGATCGTCATTTTCGGCCCCTCCGGTTCGGGAAAATCCACGTTCATTCGCACGCTCAACCGTCTCGAAGAGCATCAGCGCGGCACCATCATCGTGGACGGAATCGAACTGAGCCACGACGTGCGGAATATCGAAGCCGTGCGCATGGAAGCGGGCATGGTCTTTCAGCAGTTCAACATTTTTCCGCACCTGACGGTGATGCAGAACCTCATGCTCGCGCCGATCTGGGTGCGAAAATGGCCGAAGGACAAGGCCGAGCAGGTCGCCATGGAATTGCTCGAGCGGGTGGGCATCCCCGAGCAGGCGTACAAGTATCCCGCCCAACTTTCGGGCGGACAGCAGCAGCGCGTGGCTATCGCCCGCGCCCTGGCGATGCAGCCCAAGATCATGCTCTTCGACGAGCCGACCTCCGCGCTCGACCCGGAGATGATCAAGGAGGTGCTGGACGTGATGGTGGAACTGGCGAAATCGGGCATGACCATGCTGGTGGTCACGCACGAGATGGGCTTCGCCCGCGCCGTGGCCGACCGCATGTTCTTTTTCGACCAGGGGCAGATCGTGGAGAGCGGCACCCCGGACGACATTTTCAAGAATCCCAAAGAGGAACGGACGAAGTTGTTCCTGTCGCAAATTTTGTCTCATTAAAAAAGGGTCGGTGTCCCCGTTCCCGTCATTGCAGGGTTATATTCCTATCTGCCGCACTCAAGAGATCGAAGAATCTCCCGAATCTCGTTCTCATCTTCCCCTTGCGCTTTTTCGAGAAGGTTCTTCCAGACGACGCACACGCCGCGGCGGACGCGCATATCCGAATCGAGGGCCGACATGGAGAGCCGCCGGGCGGTCGGCAGGTCGCCGGTCAGGGCGTAGGCCTCGATGAAAACCAGCCATTCGGTTTCATCCTGCGGCCGGTAGCCGAGCGAGAGGGCTTCATTTCCAAGCAAAACCACCTGCGGATAATCGCCCTGCTGCTGCGCCAGTTCCGCTTTGGCATAGTAGTAGCACCAGCCATGCTCCGGCTCCGCGAAGAACATGGGACGGGCCGGCGAGGGCGGCTGCGGAAGGACGCGGGACGGATCGGATAGCGGAATGGCCGGGACGAAGTGGCCGGGCAGTTTGGCGTAGGTTTCCGCGTCGCCGCGCGAGGCGTCCAGCACGCGCAGGCAGCCATTGGGAGGCATGTAGATCGCCACAACGTCGGAGGTGGAACCCCGAAAATCAACCGTGCGGTAGGGATAGAAAATCTCCACGCCCGGCTCGAGAGACGGCAAGGTAGGCCCGCCCAGGCGTTTTTCGGTGTAGAGCAGGATGTAGGGGAGATTCCCTCGCGTATAGTCGGGCGCGTATATCCAGTTGATGGGCGCGGTGAAGGATAAGTCGGTCTCGTAATCAATGGGCATTTGATGGGTGAGCAGCGCCGTGCCAGGCTCCAGTCCGGGCATGCGCCAGGCCATCTGCCAGTAGATCTCTCCCTGCTTTTCCCAGTCGCGGCGGAAGATATTGGCGTTGAAGAACTGCTGCCCCACTCCCAGCGAAATGAGAACGGCAAAAACGACCAGGCGGGCGCGCTGGCTCTTTACCAGCAACTCGACCAGGCCGACAACAAAGAGACTCCCGCCCAGCATCATGGAGACCATGAACCTGTCGTAGGAGGATTGCAACGTAAGCGGAAGCCCTGCCGCGAGAGTGGGAAGCCTGCCGAGAAGAATCCCAAGCGCGCCGATGACGATCAGCGAAACGGAGAATGCCGCGTCGCGGCGCTCGTCCACTTGCGCGGCGCGCAGCAGCCAGGGCGAGAGAAACGCCGTTGAAAGCGCGGCCAGCCCCAGGGTCAGGAGCGAAGCGGGCGCGGAAAGGGAGGAAAACGTCAAAACGAGGACCTGAATCCAGATGTAGAATCCCGTCTTCCAGAGGGCATCCAGCGCCTGTCCCGCGAGGGGAACGAATTCGGGCGATTGCGTCACCGCCACGCCGTAAGAATGATAAGGTCCGAAGGTGTAATAATAGTACAGCCACGCGGCGTTGAGGATCCAGGCCAGGAGATAAGGAGACCACGTTTTGAGCGTCTTGATGAAACGCCCGGCCAGGCTCCCCTGAAAAAAGAAAAACAAAAAGAGGAAACGCAAACCCTCCAGCCCGAAAAAATATTCGGTGGGGAAAACGCCGAGAAGTTGCAGCAGGATGGCGATGACGGTATGCGGAACGGGATTGCGGGCGCGCAGCGCCTTGAACGTGAAGCCAAAGGAAAGGATGTAAAAAATGACGGGGATGAGTTCCTGGTTGATGTGCGTGAAGGCCACCCAATGCTGGCTGTAGCCCGGAAAGACCAGCGCGAGCAGCGCGGCCATCAACGCCGCGCGGGGACGGTCGGGATACACCTGCCTTAAAGCCCACCAGCAGGCCAGGCCGAGCGCGAAGCGGATCGCCAGCGCGAAGGCCTGCCAGTAGAGGGGCGCGGGAGGCACGAGGCTGGTGGTGAACAAAAAGATCGGACCGAGAAAGGGGCGGAACGGCGCGAAGGCCGGGACGAATTCGGCCGGGCCGAGGAATTTTGCGATCCAGGCGAAGGGCCAGTCGTCCCAATAAAACCCCGTCCACGGCAGGAGCAGGCCATAGCCAACGACCGTCAAGATCGCGAAAACCGGCAGGGGGGAAACTCGTGAAAGGCGCGAAAGCATTGCGCCATTATACAGGCAAACCCGCGCAGGGATACGCGCTTATAATTGGCCGAGTTTTGCAGCGAAAAATTTATTTTGCGAGGAGACCCATGACCCAACTGACAGGCCCGGAACGCGCCGCCTACGTGCAAAACATGTTCACCCGCATCGCGCGGCGATACGATTTGATGAACCGCCTGATGACGGGATTTCAGGATATCCGCTGGAGACGACTCGTCATCCGACTGGCGCGTCTCGAACCCGGCGCTTCGCTCCTGGACCTCGGGGCGGGCACCGGCGACCTGGCGCGTGAGGCCCTTCGGCAGTTCCCTGCGGCCCGCGTCGCCGCGGCGGATTTCACCCTCGAGATGATGCGCGTCGGACAGCGCGTCGGCTCCCTGCCCTTTGCCGCGGCCGACGCCTTGCGCCTGCCCTTCGCGGACGCGTCGTTCGACGCGGCCGTCTCGGGCTTCCTGATGCGAAACGTGACCGACATCCACAAGTGTTTGCAGGAGCAGTATCGCGTCCTCGAGCGCGGCGGACGCATCGTCATCCTCGACACCACGCGGCCGAAGAAAACCCTCCTCTCGCCGTTCATCTGGATCCACTTCCACATCGTCATCCCCCTGCTTGGCAGGTTTATCACAGGAGACCGCGAGGCTTATCAATACCTGCCCAACTCGACTGAGAATTTCGTCACCGCCGAAAGGATGACCGCCCTCATGGCCTCTGTCGGATTCAAGAGAATCGGTTTCGAGCGATTGATGTTCGGAACCATCGCCATCCACTGGGCGGAGAAGTAGCGCAAAATTTATTTTGCGGAGGAAGCGCCATGAAAACCAAACAACCCAACTCACGTCAATGCTTCGTCTGCGGGCTGGAAAACCCCATCGGCCTGCATATCCACTTCTACGAGACCGCGCCCGACGAAGTGACCGCCGATTACACCGCGCCCGAACATTACCAGGGCTACCCGGGAATTTTGCACGGGGGCGTCACGGCCGCCATCCTCGACGAGGCCGCAGGCCGCGCCTTCATGGGAAGCGACTCCAAAACGTCGAACTTCATGTACACCGCCGAATTGAAGGTGAAATACAAAAAGAAAGTCCCCGTCGGGCAGCCCTTGAAGATCATCGGCAGGCGCGGCAAACGCATGCGCTGGACCGCCGAAGCCGCCGCCGAAATCCACGACGCGCACGGCAACCTGCTGGCTTCGGCCACCGCCATCCTGGTGGATGTGCCGGACCAACTCCCCGCGGAGGATCTGGAACGATTGGGATGGAGAGTGTATCCCGATTAATTTCCCTGTTACGTTTCTCCCGCCTCCTGCAACATATTAACGCGCGCGCACCACAGGAGGCATTCCTCCCCCTCATGATCGAAACCATCGAAACCATCGAACCCATCCCAGACGAACAACTGGCGCGTCAGGCGCGCGCCGACAAGGCCGCCTTTGCGGAGTTGTATCGCCGCTACGCGGCGCGCGTCTACCGTTACCATCTCGCCCGCACGGGAAACGTCCACGACGCGGAAGATTTGACCTCGCAGACCTTCCTGGCCGCGCTGGAGGGCATCCACTCGTTTCGCGGAGATGGATCATTCGCCGCGTGGCTGATGGGAATCGCCTCCAGACGCCGCGCCCTCCTCTTTCGCGGGCGCCGGCCGGAGGTCCCGCTCGAAGCGGCGGTTCGCCTCCCGACCTCCAATCCGTCGCCCGAATCTGACGCGTCGCTCCGCCTGCAAATGGAATCCGTCGCCCGCGCGCTGAGACAGATCTCCCGCGATCGCGCCGAGGCGATCCTCCTTTGCCTCTTCAGCGGGTTGACCTGCGCCGAAGCGTCCAGGTCCATGCGAAAAAGCGAAGCCGCCGTGAAGATGCTGCTCTCGCGCGGACTGCGCGATCTGCGAGAGCGCACCTCCCTCAAGTTGGAGGCGGAACAATGAACGACAAAAATTATCTCCCGCCCGAAGACCGCCGACTGGCCGAACAACTGGAATCGCTGGCCAAACGCGTAACGCCCAACGTGGCCTTCGAACGGGAACTGGAGAAACGACTCATGCAATCGAAATCCCCCGAACCGAAAAAGGGATGGATCGCCCGCGCCGCTCCCGCGCTTGGCTGGGCGCTTGGGCTGGCTTTGCTTGCCCTGGTCTTGAATATTGCCATTCGCTCCATTAATCCGCAGCCTGCGGAAGGCAACAACACACCTGAACCTTTCATCGCGCCAAACGAGACCCTGTCCGTGCCCACCCCCGCTGGCGAAGAATATGAACGTTATGGTCAGACGATGTACATGCAGGCTGTGCTGCCCGCCAGCCCTGCGGAGGCCTTCGTCTATAACTACCTGCCCGCTCAAAGCGCCACGCTCGAAAGCGCACGCGCGCTCGCGGCGCAATTCGGCTTGAATGGGGCGGCCTACCAAACCAACAGCCTCCTGCCCAACCAGAACGATTTCCTCATCGTGGACGGGAACCAATGGCTGAGCGCGCGCTCGGATCAACACTTTGAGTTCTTCCCCGATTTTCCGCGTTACATCTCCGCAGTCAACGGAGGCAGCCTGCCCAGCAGCACCGATGTCATTGACGAGTTCCTCAAATCGCACGGCTTCAGTTTCGATTATGAAATCCTTCCGAGCGACATGTACGGCGGATTCCTGGCCGCGCCGCTCACGCCCGATGGGCGCGTGATCTGCTACGAATATTTCAAATGCGCAGGACTGCGCTTCACGTTCGACGACAACGACATTCTGGCTGTGAACGGCGATTTGCCAAAATATGAACCCATCGGTCAATACGGGATCATCAGCGCGGAGGAAGCCTTTGAGTTGCTGTTGCACCCTGAAAAAATTTCCTACGAACTGGGCGCGACTGGCACACTGGAAGGGTTGCACGCCTACAATCCACCGATTCAAACCTGGCTTCGCCCGCGTCCCTCCGACCAAACCATCACCCTCTTCGGCTGGATGAAATCCGTCCCATCGGCAGAAGGAGGCGCGCCTCTCGTCACATTGGACGGATTCACCGTGACAGGCAACCTTGCGGACATCGCGCCTGCGATGGAAAATACCTTCATCGAAGCGACGGGACAATTCCACGAGGAGAACGGCGTGCGGACGTTCGCGCTCGATTCGTGGAAACTCTGCGAGATGTGCGAAGAGGGTCTGCTCGGCGCGATCAGCCAGCAAGGCGACCGCGTCATCATCAACACCCTGGACGGGGAAATTCTCGCCCTACCCGATGCGTCTGGCCTGCCCGTACCATTGGATAACGCCTACGTCATCGGTGTGCGCGTCGGCGAGACCTTCGAGTGGAAGTCTGTTGACCTGCGAAACATGACGGGTGGCGGAGGCGGCGGAGGCGGAATTGGATTCTTCAAGCTCAACCTCACGGGCGTCCCCGTCCCCTTCCCCACGCCCAAACCCACTGCCACGCTTGGAAGCGGCGAACCTATTGTTTACACCGTCGTCGCGGGCGATACCTGTTCGAGTATCGCGTTCGCGTTCGGCATTTCGGACAATGATTTGATTGTGGCCAACAACATGCCCGCGGATTGCTCCACGCTCGCCATCGGCCAAACATTGACCATCCCCGCCCCCGCCTCGGCCTTTACCGAAAAAGTGGAAGGCCTGCGCGGGATGATGAACATCACCGTCTTCAAGCAGGCCGACGGCGGTCAGCGCGTGCAATATGGCTTCCTGGGCAACACTGATCCGTATCCCTACTACTTGCTGGAAGGCGAAAATCTCGAAGAATTGCAGGGCTACCAAAATCGCCCTGTGGATGTTTGGGGAACAGTGGAATACAAGGAGGAAGGCGCCTTCCTCACAGTGGAACGCTACGAAATCCCCTTCCCCGACCTGCAATTCCAAATCCTGCGTGGCGTTCAAACCTCCACCACCATCGAAGGCCAGCCCGCCACCCTCTTCACCACCGACGAGGGACAGACCTACGTTCAGTTCTACCCTGGCGGCGGCGTGGACAGCAGCATTGGCGGCGAACCTGGCGACCCAGTTCTGATCGAAGGCTTGGCGATCCCCGACGAGACCTTCGGCGGCTATCCCGTATTGCGAATGTACTCCATGTCCCTGGCGATCAACCCCAAGAACGGCCAGGCGGCGGAACTGCAAATTTCGGCAGACCAGGTTTACGTCATAGACGAATCGGAGGAGCCAGAATTCGTCCCGCCCACGCTCACCATCGAGCGCGTCATGCTCGTCTACTACATGCCCGATCCGATTTACGTCACTGGCGATCTCGAACCCGACCAGCGATACATCCAACCCGCCTGGCTCTTCCTCGGTCACTACAGCGACGGAAGCGAATTCTTCTTCCTCGTGCAGGCGCTCAAAAGGGAATTCCTCCTGCCCGAACCCGCGCCGCTCACGCCGCCTGGCTGAGAGGTACACAGGCACACAAGGAGGCCGTTGCAGAACGGCCTCCTTGTTTATATGTAGAGCAATTTGCCAAATTGCTCCCTCTCAAAGAAACCACGTATAATTGGAAGGACAAAAGGAGTTTTCATGATTACGGACTACCACCGCCCGCAGACCCTCGACGAAGCCCTGACTCTCCTCTCCCGCCCAAACGTCCTCCCCCTCGGAGGCGGCACGCTTCTTTCCCACCCCGCGCCGGATCCTGTCTCCGTGGTGGATCTCCAACTCCTCGGCCTGGACTCGCTCCGCGTCAAAGGCAACGAACTGGAGATCGGCGCGACCGTCACACTCCAGCAGTTACTTGAATCCGAGCATTGCCCCGAAGCGTTGAAGTCCGCGCTCAAACTCGAAGCGCCGATCAATTTGCGAAACTCCGCTACTATCGCTGGAACCCTCGTCACGTGTGATGGCCGTTCGCCTTTTGCAACATCTCTCCTCGCACTCGACGCGAAAATGACAGTGATCAGTGATCGGTCAACAGTAATCAGTGTGGGAGAGTACTTGCCACTTCGTCCTCGCGGACTCATCACCCAAATCACAATTTCCCTCCACGCTACTTTTGCATTTGAATATGTCGCGCGGACTCCATCCGACAAACCCATCGTCTGTGTCGCGCTCGCCCAATGGGGAGGAAGCCGCGCCCGACTCGCGGTTGGCGGTTGGGGCAAATCCCCATCCCTCGCGATGGACGGGACGGAAGCGGAGGGCGTCGAAGCCGCGGCGCGCAACGCCTGTCACGAAGCGACGGATGAATGGGCAAGCGCGGAGTATCGCATGGATGTCGCGTCCACGCTGGCGAAACGATGTCTGGATAAAATTGTATAACCGCGCTCAATTCAAAGCAGGAATTTAGCATGACTTTTTCTCCCCCGCTCACCGACGATCAACTCGTGTCCGAACTCTGGGCGCGGGATGTGAGATTCTTGATGGGGAGACAGCATACCCCCAACCCATTGCTTGCCCCGTCCCATCTTATCGCTTCGCTGGCAAAGAGCGGAGACGCGCGAGTGCGATTATCTCTAATTCCACTCTTCCTGCGCCATCCTGAATTTGCTTCTGAAATGAAGAGCGCGGAAGATTTGCTTGAGTCGCAAACCGAGAGAATCGTATTGTATTTTTTCTACACCGCCGCTGTTCTTCTGCAAAGAAAGTATTGGAAGCAAATTACTGAATTCCAAAGCCCATACCTTCAACTGTCCGATTTATTTTCTGGCAAATTGGGCATCTCGCTCGATCCAGACCCCAACCATGCCCTCTTTCAACTGGGAAAGCGCCATCAGATCTTGAGCGGACGGCAGATCAATTGGGTCGGAACCTATGAACACGCGGCGGAAGTCTGGTTGAAGGAAATGGAATTACAAAAGGCGTGACATGAATTACGAAGAACTCCTTTCCGTTCTAACCATCATTGGGGAACGCGTTCCTCTCTCCTCGCAATTGACTTTGGTTGGCGGAAGCGCCTTAATTTTATTGGGCAGTTCGCGCCTGACTGCGGATATTGATTTTGTTGGAGACGACATTCATCCGAACGAGTTACACCGCCAAATCATCCAGATAGCCAAAGAGTTGAAAATCCACATAGATCCCGTCCCCCTCGAGCGTTTTGTCCCGCTTCCAGAAGGACACCAAAACCGAGCAATTCCAATCGGTCAATTCGGTAACTTGAGTGTATCCGTCGCTGACCCATACAGCATTGCGTTGAGCAAAGTAGACCGTGGCTTCGAAGCCGATTTGAGCGATCTCGTCTTCCTCATTCAACACAACCATATAAAGCTCGGCGAACTGGAACGCATCCTGAATAATGCCCTGCCCCATGCGAAAAAATTCGATTTTCACCCTGAAATTCTTGAGCATTTTCAGGAATTGAAAACACTGCTGAAGTGATATCAAATAATCAGGATTTTCATGACACCACACGAAGTTGCAAACAGCGAGGTATTGGTTGCCTTGCTAAAAGAAAAATCCCACTTCAATAACCTGCTAGCGGGTTGGTATCACATTCCTCTTGAAAACACGCCGAAACGATGGCCTCCTGAATGGCTTGCATTTTTTCAGCCAAAGGCATTTGGCGCGGACGCATTCCGCATTCGTCATTTTGGTCGCGTGAAGGAAATCATTCAAACTCCTTACCATCGCTTATTTCCTGGAAAATTCGAGAGCTCAAAATCAGAAAAGATATATCACCAGATTTTTATCGAGAAGTTGGAGAAACTACCGCGCCCGATACCAAGCAGAATTCCACGCTCAGTGGTTTTTATTCCCACAACCTGGCAAAAATTCATCAATGCAGAACAACTCAACGATCTATTCGATGAAAGCCCTCTTGAAGACATTATTTGGCGAGCGATTAAATCATCGAACATCTTTGCCGAACGTCAATGGAAAGAACCTGTAGGAAAATCTTTCTACCAACTGGATTTTGCAATTTTCTGTAATCAAGGCAAGGTTGACGTTGAAGCAGATGGAGACACCTGGCACGCACAACGAGACAGGATAGACCGCGACAACAAACGCAATAATGATTTGGAAAAACGCGGCTGGCATGTTTTGCGATTTAACGGGAAGGAAATTCGGGAAGAGAAGGCAAAATATCTGGTACAGATTCAAGAAACCATCAATACCCTGAGCGGATTGAAGGATGACGGCCTTGTCCCTCGAAAATTCTCGACAAGCGAAAACGGCGCTCAACAATTGAGTCTGTTTGAAGAACGAGCAACTTATTTTACAGAACAAGAATTTGGATTGGATTAACCTATCCACCAAGCGTTGTCTGCGACACGTCTCCCTACCTCGCATCTCCTATCTTGCACCCTTCATCTCATCTTCTGGTTTTCGGAGTTCCAATGACCCTCACCCTCCACATCAACGGCATTGACCACGAGATCGAAACACCCGTCCACACCACGCTGCTCTCCGCCCTGCGCGGACTGGGATTCCACGGCGTGAAGTTTGGCGACGAACATGGACTCTCTGGCGCGGACACAATCCTGCTGGACGGCAAACCCGTCAACGCGGGATCGCTGCTGGCCGCGCAGGCCGAAGGTCACAAGATCGCCACCATCGAGGCGCTTGGTGAACATCCACAGCAGGGATGGAGGAAGACCGAGGGGCTGCACCCTCTCCAACGCGCGTTTGTGGAAACGGGCGCGATCCAGTGCGGATATTGCACGCCCGCGCAGATCCTCGCGGCGAAGGCGCTGCTCGACAAGAATCCGAATCCAAGCGAAGAGCAGGTACGCGAGGCCATCGCGGGTGTTTTGTGTCGTTGCACAGGCTACCTGAAACCTGTCCAGGCTGTGCTGAAAGCCGCGGCCGAAATGCGCGGGGAAGGTATACAGGTAGACACGTATACAGGTACACAGGTTGGCGAGCCGATGGAATTTCCAAGCGCGCCTATGCACGAGGATGACTCGCAACACGCAACACGCAACACGCTTGTCATGCCCAAGGTGGTGATCGCGCCCGAGACGAAAACCTGGCAAATCGTCGGCAAGCCCGAGGTTAAGGTGGACGCGGTGAAACTTGCGCAGGGCAAACCGGCCTTCGCGGCGGATTTCGAGAAACGCGGACTGCTCCACGCGAAAGTTCTGCGCTCGCCGCACGCCCACGCGCGCATCCAGCGGATAGACGCCCGCCGCGCGCGCGACCTGGAGGGGGTCGCGGCGGTGCTGACGTGGCAGGACGTCCCGCGCGTCGTCTACTCGACGGCTGGTCAGTCCGATCCGATCCCCGGTCCGCTGGACACGTTCTCGCTGGATAACAAAGTCCGCTTCGTGGGCGACCGCGTCGCCTTCGTCGCGGCCGAGACGCCCGAGATCGCGGAGAAAGCGCTTTTGCTCATCGAAGTCGAATACGAAATTCTGCCCGCCATCCTGGATTCGCGCGAGGCGATGGCCAGCCCGATTCTGATTCACGACGAGCCGGAGTACGTCAACTTCGCGGATTCGCATCCCGAGAAAAATCTCGCCGCGGAAATCCGCATTGACATCGGCGACGTGGAAAAGGGATTCAAAGAAGCGGACGAAATCTTCGAGGCCGAGTACGTTGTGCCGAAAGTGCAGCAGGCGCACATCGAGCCGCACGTTTGCGTGACGTATTGGGACGAGGACGACCGCCTCGTGATTCGCACATCCACGCAGGTTCCGTTCCACGTCAGGCGTCAACTCGCGCCCGTGCTGGGATTGCCCATCAAGCGCATCCGCGTCATCAAACCGCGCATCGGCGGCGGGTTCGGCGGCAAGCAGGAAGTGTTGATGGAAGACGTGGCCGCGCATTTGACGATTGCGACGAAGCGGCCTGTGATCTACGAGTACACGCGCGAGGAGGAATTCATCGCCTCGCGCTCGCGTCATCCCATGCGAATCAAAATGAAGACGGGCGTGAAGCGCGACGGGACGATCACCGCCAACCAAATGGTCGCGCTCTCGGATACGGGCGCGTACGGCTGTCACGCGCTGACCGTGACGGGCAACACGGGACACAAGTCCATGGCGTTGTACGTCGGCGATGGCAAATACCGCAAGTCGCCGAACATCCGTTTCTACGCGGACATCGTTTACACCAACACGCCGCCCGCGGGCGCGTACCGCGGCTACGGCGTGCCGCAGGGATACTGGCCGCTGGATCGTCACATGGAAAAGATCGCGCGGGCGATGGGCTTCGACCCGATTGAGTTTCGTCTCAAGAACGCGCTCCGCCCTGGCGAATATCATCCCTTCTCCACCGCGTGGAACGAAGGCCGCGAGCCGCGACCTGAGATCATTCATACCGTTGGATTGGAACAATGCGTTGCGCAGGGCAAGGCCGCGATTAGGTGGGATGATAAGTTTGGAAACGAGGAGTGGCGTTCAACGTTGAACGTTAAACGTTCAACGCTACGCAAAGGCATAGGCGTTGCGCTCGTCATGCAAGGGACAGCAATTCCGTATTTGGACATGGGCGGCGCTTCGATCAAGATGAACGACGACGGTTCGTTCAATCTCCTCGTCGGCGCGACGGATTTGGGAACGGGGTCGGACACGGTGCTGGCGCAGATGGCTGCCGAAGTGTTGGGCGTTCCGCTAGAGGACATCATTTGCTATTCTTCCGATACGGACTTCACGCCATTCGACAAGGGCGCGTACGCGTCGTCCACAACCTACATCTCTGGCACAGCCGCGACCAAGGCCGCCCAAATTTGCGCCGAGCGAATCAAGATCCGCGCCGCGAAGATGCTGAGTAAACAGGTAGACACGTACACAGGTACACAGGTATACAAGGCAGAGGAGATTCGACTGGCGAATCGGATGGCAGTTGCGCCTGATGGGAAATCTGTCTCGCTCGCTGAGGTTGCATTGGACGCGTTGCACAAGAACGAGCAGGAACAGATCATGGGCGTGGCGAGTTATGTCTCACCTTCGTCTCCGCCGCCGTTCGCGGCGCAGTTCGCCGAATTGACCGTGGACACCGAGACCGGCGCGGTCACGGTGGACAAACTCGTGATGGCGGTGGACTCGGGCGTGATCGTGAATCCACTCACCGCTTCGGGACAAATCGAGGGCGGGATGACGCAAGCCCTCGGCTACGCGGTCTGCGAGGAGATGACCTGGGACGAGCGGGGCCGCATCCGCGAGCGCGACTTCGACCGCTATCACATCTTCCGCGCGGACGAAATGCCCGAACTGGAAACTATCTTCGTGGAAACCTTCGAGCCGACACACCCGTTCGGGGTCAAGGCTGTGGCGGAAATCCCCATGGACGGTGTCGCGCCCGCAGTGGGGAACGCGGTCCTCGACGCGGTGGGCATCAACGTGGATGAAAATCCAATCACGCCGGAGAAGGTTTGGAACGCGCTGAAATTGAAGTGAAAACCAGAGACGGCCCGCAGGCCGCCTCTGCTGTATAATGCTTATAAGTTCCCTGCTGGTCGCTTTATCGGTTTCACCTGTTCACAACAATCAAGAGGCTTATGACCAGGGAAGAATTCCTATACCTGCTGCCTTATTCATTCTCCCTTGCCTTATCGCTGGGAATTACACTTTACGCGTGGGGGCATCGCCGCGTGCAGGGAGCAAAAGCCTATGCCATCCTCGCCTCCACGCAAACCCTCACCATCCTTGGCTTTATCCTCGAACTTCTCAGCCCGGACTTGGCTCGCAAAATGATCTGGGATAAATTCCAGTGGGTCACCTTCGCGGTGTACGCTGTCGCCATTCCAAATTTTGCCGTCCAATACACGGGGTATAAAATCCCGAATCCCAAATTAGTTTGGAGACTTGCCAGTATCGTGCCGGCCGCTGTCATCATATTCGTCCTGGCGGATCCCTGGCTGCATTTCATCTACCCCAATCCCCAAGTGGACCACTCCCTTATTTTCGGGGAATTGCAATATGATTTCACCTGGTTTGTTTACGCTTTTGCCGCCTATGGCTATCTCGCTGCCCTGCTGGCAGTCGCAGTGCTGGCCCGCCGCATCGTTCGCCCGCATCGCCTTTACCGCGCCCAGGTCACGGCGGTAATCATCGGACTGCTGATTCCCGTTCTTGGCACCGTCTTTTCACTCATCGGCCTGCGCCTCACAACCCTGCGGGATGCCATACCGATTACCACCGCCATCGGCAACCTGATCATTGCCTGGGGTATCTTCCGTTACCGCTGGCTGGATATCGTCCACATCGCGCGCGACAAAGTTCTCGAGAACATGGAAGACCTCGTCTTCGTCCTCGATGATCGGGACCGCCTCATAGACATCAACCCCACCGCGCTGACGCTCCTCGACCTGAACCTGCGCGATGTCATCGGCAGACCCGCGGCGCCCATCTTTGAAGAATGGCCGGCGGTGGTAGAGAAATTCTACGAACCAGCCAATGACCATCTCGAGGTCATCGTCGAACGCGCTGAGACCTATTACCACTACGATGTCAAGTCCACGCTTCTGCACGACCAGCGCGGCAATTATCAGGGACGCGTCTTCGTCGCAAGGGATATCACCTCCTACGCCCGGCTTCAATGGAAATTGCGCGATCTGAACGAGGATCTCGAAAAGCGCGTCCACGAACGCACCGCCCAACTGGAGGAGGCCTACGATACCACCCTCGAAGGCTGGGCGCGCGCCCTCGAACTGCGCGACAAGGAAACCCTCGGCCACTGCTGGCGCGTCACCGAGACCACCATGAAACTTGCCCTGGCGATGAACATCCCCCACGAACAATTCGAGCACATCCGCCGCGGCGCCATCCTGCACGACATCGGCAAGATGGCCATCCCCGACGAGATCCTGCGAAAAACGGGCCCATTGAACCAGCAGGAACGGCTTATCGTCCTCCAGCACCCGACCATCGCCTATAACCTTTTGTCGCGCATCCCCTTTCTCGATAAGGCGCTCGATATTCCCTATTGTCATCACGAAAAATGGGACGGCACTGGTTACCCCCGAGGATTGAAAGGCGCTGAAATCCCCCTCGCAGCGCGCATCTTTAGCGTAGTGGATGTGTGGGATGCCGTCCAATCGGAACGCCCCTATAAACAGGGTTGGACGCGCGAACAGGCCATCGCGCACATGGAGGCGGAGAAAGGCCGCGCCTTCGACCCCGAAATCGTGGATGTGTTCCTGGGGCTGGTCCAAGGAGGTGGAATATAACCAAAAGAAGATGGAACTCGGCTATAATTCCCTCGGAGGCCGAAATGTTCGCTTTATCAGAAAAAAATGTGCAATTCGTGATCGGTAAAACGGGCAAGCCCACGGGCGTGTTGGTAGACATGATTACATGGGGAAAAATCATCGAAGCGCTGGAAGACGCGGAGGATGTTGAAATCGCGCGCAAGGCGCTGGCCGAGATTGACGCCGTGGGCGGCGACCTGGAAAAAGCTGGCTACATCCCGTGGAGCAAAGCCCGCGCCGAATTGGAGAAAATGGATGCCAAAGAGTAAGCCTGAGGTCGCACTCCATCCTAATGCGCTCGATGATCTTCAACGGTTGCCTGGCAATATTCGTCGAAGATTGATTCTTGAGATGGATCGTCTTGAAAAGAATCCGCGGCCTGGAAATAGCAAACTCCTCGCATTAAAAAACGAAAAACGGGAAATTCGCAGATTGCGAATTGATCAATGGCGTGTTCTTTATTGGATTCGTGAGGATCAGCCAATCGTTTTTGCAATCCGAAAGCGTCCTCCCTACGATTATGTAGATCTAACCGACCTAATTCAGGGGCTTTGATATGCCAAACCAGATCCATGTCATCGGTCACGTTAATCCCGACACTGACTCCATCGCCTCGGCCATGGGCTACGCCTGGCTGCTGCGCGAACGCGACGGCGCGGAGACCGTCGCCGCCCGCGCCGGCGCGCTCAACCCGCAGACCGCCTGGGCGCTCAAAACCCTCGGCCTCGACGCCCCCATCCTGCTCACCGACGCCTCGCCGCGCTTCGAGTCCGTGATGAAACGCCTCGACACGCTCACGCCCGATTCTCAACTCGGCGCGGCCTGGACCCTCGCCAGCAAAACAGGCGGCCTCGCCCCCATCGTCGGCGAGGACGGCAGACCCTACGGCCTCATCAACGGCCTCAGCCTCTTCCGGTACTTCACCAACGTGCTTGGCCCGCTCCCCGGCGACACCACCCTGCGCGAGATGATGTCCGCGCCCTGCAAAGACGCCGCCGACACCAACGTTCCCAAATACGCCGCCAGCGCGCACATCCGCGATTTCCTCAACAAAATCCTGCGCGACGATTACGACGACTACTGGGTGGTGGACGAAAACGGCCTCTACCTCGGCATCGCCCGCCAGCGCGAGACCCTCAACCCCCCTCGGCTCAAGATCATCCTCGTGGACCACAACGAGCCGCGCCAGGCCATCGTCTCGCTCGAGGAGGCCGAACTGCTCGAAATTCTAGACCATCACCGCCTCGGCAACCCGCACACCCACGCCCCCATCCGCTTCACCGTGGACATCGTCGGCTCGACCTCCACCCTCGTCACCGAACAGACTGTCGAGGCGGGACTCTCCGCTCCGCCCGCCCTCGCGGGCGCGCTTCTCGCGGGACTTCTGGCGGATACGCTCATCCTGACCTCTCCCACCACCACCCCGCGCGACAAAGCCGCCGCCGAAAAATTATCCCGCTGGGCCTTCGCGGGCGGGAGTCCGCTCGAAGGCGAGACGCTCGAATCCTACGGGCAGAAGATCCTCTCGGCGGGCGCGGGGCTTTCCAATCGCAAACCCGAGGAAATCGTCGGCACCGACATCAAATCCTTCGAGGCGGGCGGGTTCAAATTCGCCGTCGCCCAGGCCGAAGTGACCGACCTCCTGCAAATCCCCGAGCACCTCGCGCCGCTCACCGCCGCCCTCGACGCCCTCAAAGACAAACGCGGCCTCGACTTCGCCATCCTGCTCATTACGGATGTTGTTCGAGGCGCGAGCCGCCTGATCGTTTCTTCGAATTACCCGCCCGTTCTCAACGATCTTCCTTACCCGCCCCTGCCCGATGGCACGCGCGACGCGCCGGGCGTGGTTTCGCGCAAGAAACAATTGTTGCCGGTGGTGTTGGGGTTATTGGAGAAATAGCGCGGGCATCGCGCCTGCATGTCGTTCCCATTACCCCTTAATACTTCCCATAATTGACCGGCTGGCTCAACTGCGGCGTTACCTTCAACCGTTCCTGCGCGCCGAGTTTTTGCCAGTATTCGGCGCGGTCCTTCACGCCGTACACCCACTCATCGAGATACTGTTTCACAGATTCGGGCGATTCGCTGATCTTGTCCCACGCGAGATAGAACTCGTTATCGCGGTCGTAATAGCCCTGCGCGTAGGAAGGATGACAGGCGTATGGGACGCGGCACACCGCGCTGACGATGATGCCCGGGATCGTTGTGCGGTTCGGGTCGGACCGAATGACGGATTCGTCCACGATCTCCTCCGCCGTCACGATGACTTTCTTCGCCGCGAACGCCGCTTCCTTCTGCTCGCCGATGATGCCCCACAGGTGCGCGTTCCCGTTCTCGTCCGCGCGCTGCGCGTGGACGATGGCCGCGTCCGGGTTGAGGGCGGGGACGGCGATCAGGTCGGGGCCGCCGTAGGGATCCGCGATGCGCTTGATGTTGGGGTTGGCCCGCTCGAGGTCCGATGCGCCCGTCTGCTTCATGGGCAGGAAGGGCAGTCCCGACGCGCCGGCCTGCAGGCGGGTGATCATCCCGAAGTGGGAATATTCCTCCCATTCCAGTTCGCCCTTTTCGATCGCGGCGCGCACCAGGCGCAAACTCCCCACGCCGGGATTTCCCATGTAGGAAAAGATGACCTTGCGCGCGCATCCGGCCGCCGCCATCTGGTCGTAGATCAGGTCGGGGGTGGCGCGGGCGAGGGTCAGGTTCACCTTGCGCTGTCTGATGATCTCGTGTCCCGCCGCGAAGGGGATCAGGTGCGTGAACCCCGCCGCGTAGATGGTGTCGCCGTCGTTGACGAACCTGGAAACGGCTTCGGAAAGTGGGATCAGTTTGGTCATTTCTTTCCCTGTTGGGGCCTGGCTCTTTCTTTTTTCGCGGCCTCGTGACGATCCTGGATCTTGCGGATCATACGGAATCGGTCCGCGGCTTCGGGAGGCGCGGCTGTCCTGCGGAAGAGAAACCCGACGGAGACCAGCAGCACGCTCAGGCACAGCAGTTCGTATTTACTGAGCGTGTCGGGTTCGGGGTGGGCGCGGGGATCGGAAGCGATGAACAGGGCGAACAACCCCGCCGCCATCAAGTAGAAGAACGTTCCGATGCGGGCGATGAAATCTTTCATGGAAGATGTCAGTACCGCAACATTCATGTTGCCTGCTGCGCAAGATAAATCTTGCGGTACTGGTACGGTTCTCAGAAAAATGTCAGTACCGCAACATTCATGTTGCCTGCTGCGCAAGATAAATCTTGCGGTACTGGTATGCAAACTTACCGCCGCGCGGATTTTTTCGCGGTCTTCTTCACCGCCTTCTTCTTCGGCGCGGCCTTCCCCTTCGGGGACGATGTCTTGACCGGCGCGGGCTTGATCAGCGTCTGGATCTGCTCGTGCATGTAGAGTTGCACGTAGTAGTAACCGCCGCCGTTCTTGCCGCTGGCGCCCGAGCCTTTCCACCCGCCGAAGGGCTGGAAGCCCGGCCACGCGCCCGTGGTCGCGCCCTGCGGACGGTTGGCATACGTCACGCCCGCTTCGATGTTGTCGAAGAACCATTTGGTTTCGGACAGCGAGCCGTAGAAGCCCGCAGTCAAACCATAGTTGACGCTGTTCGCGATCTTCATGGCTTCGTCGAGATTTTCCACTTTGCCGATGGTGGTGATGGGCAGGAACATCTCGTACTGCCACAGGCGCTGGCTGAATGGCAGGTCGGTGACGAAGGTCGGCTCGCAGAAGTAGCCCTTGTCGAACATGCCGCCGGTCTTCACGTGTCCGCCGGTGAGGAAATGTCCGCCTGCTTGCGAGATCTCCTCGGTGAAGTTCTTGAAGTCGTTGTAGGACGACTTGTTGATGACCGGGCCGAGATAGGTGGCGCGCTCGGTCGGGTCGCCGATGACCAGCGCCTCGGTCTTCGCCTTGAGTTTCGCGACCAATTCATCGTAGACGGGCGCCTCCACCAGGACGCGCGAGGCGGCTGAGCATTTCTGCCCCTGCAGGCCAAACGCCGAGCGGACGATGCCCGTCGCGGCGTCATCCAAATTGGCGTTGCGCGAGACGATGGCGGGATTCTTGCCGCCCAGTTCCAGCACGACCGGTCGGACGTAGTTGCGCTGGGCGAAATCGCGGAACAGTTTCATGCCCACGTCGAACGAGCCGGTGAAGGTGGCGCCGTCGAATTCGGGGCTGTCCACCAGCGCCTGTCCGAGCGTGGAGCCGGGGCCGGTCACGAAGTTGACCACGCCGTCGGGGAAACCGGCGTCGCGCAGGCAGTCGGCGTAGAGGCGGACGATCCAGGCGGTATCCGTCGCGGGTTTGATGACGACCGTGTTGCCCGCCACGAGCGCCGCGCCCGTCGGCCCGCCCGTCAGCGCGAAGGGGAAGTTGAACGGCGAGACGATCAGCCAGACGCCGTAGGGTTTCAGCACGGAAATGTTCGCGGCATCGTAGCCCACCAGCGGGTCCTTGCCCATGGGCTTAATGAAGCCTTTGTTCTCCTCCATCATCAGCGCGGAGTAGTACATCAGGTCGGCGGTTTCCTGCACGTCGCCGAGCGACTCCATGCGGTTCTTGCCCACGTTCAACGCCATGGCCGCGCCCAGTTCGAAGATGCGCGTCTCGATCAGTTTCGCGGCCTTGCGGACGAGTTTGACGCGCTCCTGCCATTTCGTGCGTCCCCAGGCGGGGGCGGCGCGGCGGGCGGCCTCGATTGCCATCTGCGCGTGCGCGGCGTTGCCTTTTTGCATCACGCCCAACACCCAGTCGGTGTTGATCGGCGAGCGGACTTCGAACTTCTCGTCGGCGAACACCTCCCTGCCGTCAATGAACATGCCATATTCCCTGCCCAGGTTCTGTTTCAGGGTTGCAACAGCCTTGTCGAAGCCCTTGTGCAATGCCTCGGGCGGATTGAACATGGTGGCGTAGGTTAGTTTGAAGGCCATAGGGATTCCTTTTTTAGTTTCATAGTTTTTAGTTGCGTAGTTTGGCGAACTATGAAACTACCGAACTACGTAACTATTGAACTAAACAAAGTATAGCGTAGGACTTCACGCCCGTCAAAGTGACGAAAATCCTCCCATCGCGGCCGAAAACCGATCACTTTTCCTTCCGCCCCTTCATCACCAACCGGATCGGCGTTCCCAGGAATCCATATTTCTCTCGAAGCCGATTCTCCACGAATCTGCGATACGAAAAATGCGCCAGTTTCGGATCGTTCACATAAATCATAAACGTCGGGGGGTCGGAACGCACCTGCGTGCCGTAATACATTTTCAGGGCGCGCCCCGCATGTGAAGGCGCGGGGTGCTCGTCCTGCGCCTTCATCAGGATCTGGTTGATCTGCGAAGTCGTCAGTCGCGCCAGGCGTTCCTCCTGGACTTTCAGTGCGAGCGGAAGCACCTGCTCCACGCGCTGGCCGGTCTTCGCGGAGATGAACAGCAGGGGGACGTAACTCATGAAGTTGAGTTCCTCGCGAATCTTGTCAGTGAAGGCGTTCATCGTGTACGTGTCCTTTTCGACTGCGTCCCACTTGTTCACCAGCACCACCACGCTTTTCGAAGCCTCCAGCACGAAGCCCGCGATGTGAGCATCCTGTGTCGTGATTCCCTCCACCGCATCAATGACCAGCAGCACCACCTCCGCGCGCTCGATGGACTTGAAGGCGCGCAGCACGGAATATTGCTCCACGCCCCGCTCGATCTTTCCCCGCCGGCGGATGCCCGCCGTGTCTATCAGCGTGACCGGCGTCCCGTCGAAATCCAGGCGCGTGTCAATCGAGTCGCGCGTCGTCCCCGGAATGGGGCTGACGATGGCGCGCTCCTCTCCGACCAGTTTGTTCAGCAGGGACGACTTCCCCGCGTTCGGCTTGCCCACGATGGCGATCTTGACCGAATCGTCCTCCTCGTCCGCGGGCTGGGGCGGGAAGGATGCGACCAGTTCGTCGAGCAGGTCGCCGACATCGGTTCCGTGGATCGCGGAAATCGCGTGAGGCTTGCCCAGTCCCAGTTCGTAGAATTGGATCGCCTCGTCGCGCCGCTGCGCGCTCTCGCATTTGTTGACCGCGACGAAGATCGGCGGTTGGAACGTCTCGCCGGCTTTTTTCTGCATTCGCCGCAGGATCTGCGCCACCTCGCGGTCGGGTTCGGTGACGCCCTCGATTCCGTCAACGATGAACAGGATCGCGTCCGCGTCGCGCGCGGCCATCAGCGCCTGCTCGCGAATCTCCTCGATGAAATCCGCCGACCCGATGGAAAGCGGCGATCTGCCTCCGTGCGCGGGGTCAATCCCGCCCGTATCCACCACGTGGAAGGCGCGGCCGTTCCATTCGGCCTCCGCAACGAGACGGTCGCGCGTTGTGCCGGGCGTGTCGTCTACAATCGCGAGACGCTCGCCGATGAGACGATTGAATAGAGCGCTTTTGCCGACATTCGGCCGGCCTACCAATGCAACCACAGGCTTCATGGCGTCGGCGTGGGGGCGGGGGTGACGACCACCTCCACCGTGTTGGGCAGGATGGATTCCACAACGATGTCGGCGATGAGGATCTCCACGCGCGGCTTGAGCTGGTGGACGCCGGGCGCCAGCCCCGTCACGTCCACGATGACGCGGATGTCCTGAAGCAATAACGAGTCGAGCAGGGGAGCGGGGCCGGAGAGGATTACGTCCACTTCGGGAGGGGAAATTTGCGCGGCCAGGCCGTCTGCCAGCCCCACCACTTCGATTTTGATTTTCGACAGGGTCAGGTTGCTCTGAATGGGAGAAATGCCCACGTTCACCTGCACGCTTTGTTCGCCCACCACCGAAATACCCGGCGGCAGGCTCAGCGCCAGGCGGGTGGAGATATTTTCGCTTGCGCCGCGCAGTTCGAGCGGTTGGGTCTCCACGATGCCGGGCAGGGCGTGGACCAGTTCGGGTTCGGTGGAGTAGACCGTCACGATGGGCGGGAAGACCGAGAGGTCGGTCAGCAGGTAGCCGTTTGCCACCTGTCCCTGCACGAGGACCTTCACAGCCACATCGCGGTAACCGCCCTCCTGGGAAACGGGAATGGTCACCAGCGCGGTCGAAGGGTTGACGCTCAGGCCTTTTACGATCTGATTATTATTGTCGTACAACTGCACGTCCAGGGCCTGATCCACGCTTTCGCGCGTGCCCGACAGGTTGACGATCACCCGCGCCCGTTCCACCTGCCCGACGAGCGACTCGGCGCCCGAGACCAGCGCTTCCAACGGTTCGAGGAGCGGCTCCCCGGCCTGGTAGCCGGTGGCCGGCTGGCCGTTCAACGTCAACGTGATGGGGAAGATGCGGCTGACGAGCGGTTCCACGGTGATCGTGAACGCGGAAGGCGAGACGGAGACGATGAGGATCGGGCTATCGGCAAGCGCCTTGCTGATGGACGGTTGCACTGTGACTGTGTGCTCGCCGGCATCCACCAGGTCGGAGAGGTCCACTACCGCGCGGATGGGATTTTCCAACCCTTCCAGGCGGCTCCAAACCGAGCGCGGCGCGCGCATCGTCACCTCCACCTGCGCGGGAGTTTCGCCTACGATGACCAGCCCCGGGTCCTGCCCGACGATCTCGATAGCCACGGGCCTGCCGAAGACGCGTTGCTCGTCCGGATCGGCGGCGGTGACGGCCGCGATCCAGACCGCGACCGCGAGCAGCAGCGACCACAGCAGGGTTTGCAGGTTCCGACGCAGCCAGCCGATCATCGTTTCTCATCCTTTCGGCGGATCAACCCGGGGAAGAGACGCTCGAACAACCCGCGCGGCGGCGCGCTCAAGGGACGGAAAAAGGCCGTCAGGATATTTTCCAGCCGTTCGGGGCCTATGCGGCGGATCATGCGCCCGCTATGGGCGATGGAGATGGAACCCGTCTCCTCGGAGACGACCACCGCCACCGCGTCGGTGGCCTCGGAGATTCCCAGCGCGGCGCGGTGGCGCAGTCCCATCTGGCGCTCGGGGGAGCGGTTCAGGATTCCGCTCGAAGAGAGGGGCAGAACGCAGGCGGCCGCCACCAGCCTCCCGTCCGCGATGACCGCCGCCCCATCGTGCAGGGGCGTATTCGGGTAGAAGGTCTGCAATAGGAGTTCGGGCGTGACGCGGGCGTCCATCCGCACTCCGGCTTCAACGTAGGTTTCGAGGCTTTCGAGACGCTGGAGAACGATCAGCGCGCCGTGCTGCCGGGCGGACAATCTCGCGGCCGCGCTGACGATGGACTGGATTGCCTGTTCGGTCTTCGCGCCGGCGCTTTTGCCGGCGGGCGTCATGAACGACCCGGCGCGTCCGATGCGCTCCAGGGCGCGGCGGATCTCCGGCGCGAACACGACGGGGATGGCGAGCAGGAGCGCGGGCAGGGCGTTGCTGATGAGCCACGAAAACGCCGGCAGCGCCGCCAGGCTGGTGAGCAGGGCCAGCAGGACGAAGAGGAAGATCATGCCGCGCAGGAGCGACATGGCCTGGGTGTCGCGCAGGCTGTAGAGCAGGCTAAAGAAGATGGCCGCCACCAGCAGGATGTCGAGGACGCTCAGCCAGTTCAGGCGTTGGAATACGAAGAGGAGGTTACTGATGAAATCTGCCACTAGATTGGGCGCAGGACCCTGTCCTGCCGCAATTGCTTGAAGTACAACAGCGCGCCTTCGGGCATGGATTCGAGCGCTGCATCCTGCCAGGCCTGCACGCCCAGGGTTTGCGGCGTGCGTTGTTCGTAACCCAGTTTTTTCCACAGGGCGCCGTCGCCGGCCAGTTCGGGCGGCGGGAAGACGAGCGAGGCCTCGGATTGTAGTTCCTGTGAGGCGCGCTCCACTTCATGAACCAGCGCTTCGAGCGCGGCGGAGGTATCCACCCCTGTTTCCAGAAACAGGTCGGTGGTGCGCGCCACCAGGTTTTCCACCTGCCACCCGGCCAGCCCCACCAGCCGCCCGCTGGCGTGGAGCAGCAGGTAGGCCTTGTCGCCGAACGCCTCCATCACGTCGTTGGCGGTCATTCTGCGGCGGCCTTTGCTCAGGCGTGTGATCAACCCGGCGATGGCCTGCGAATCGCGCGGACGGCCGCGCTGCACCATCAATTCGCTCGCGGGCTCCCTGCGCGTGATGGGCGCGGTGTCGGTTGCGGGCGAGATCTGTTTCCAGGCCTCCGTCACCTGCTTCCACAGGTCCTCATACGAGCCTGTGTTGCGGATGACCACGCTGGCCGCGGCCACTTTTTCGTTATGCGGAGACTGGGCGCGAATGCGCTCCAGCGCCTGCTCGCGCCTCAGGCCGCGCTTGCGCATCAGCCGTTCCGCCTGGATGTCCTCCGGCGCGTACGTCACCCAGATGGAATTGCAGGAAGTCTTGAGATTGCTTTCCAGCAATTTGATCGCCTCGATCACCGCCACTTTCTGGCTGGCGCGGCGGATGAAAATATCCACTGCCTGCTCCACCAGCGGATGGACGATACTCTCCAACTGAGCGAGCGCTTGCGGGTCACGAAAGACCAGCCCGGCCAGTTTGGCGCGGTCAATTTCCTCGTCCCGACCCAAAATCCACCTGCCGAACAAATCCACCACCGGCTGATAGCCGGGCGCGCCTTTTGCAATGGCGCGATGCGCCAGCGAGTCGGCGTCTATGGTGTACGCGCCGAGATGCTCCAGCATCCGCCGCGCCACGCTTTTGCCGGTGGCGATGTTGCCGGTCAGGCCGATGACGTATTTGCCGGGCCAATTGCTCACGAAAACACCTCGGGGAATGTCATGTTTCTATTTTACTTGAAAAACCTTGAACAATCGGAGACTCTGCTGCAAATTGCGCGAAGTCGAAATGGAGCGAAGCGCTCAAATACAATTGACTTCCCTTTCCATTGCGAGTATCATGACATTGCCTCAGGCTGGTCGGGCGATCGCGGTCCTGTGTTCACGGGATCGAGGAAAGTCCGCACTCCACAGAGCACGGCGTCGGATAGCACCCGGGGCGGGGAGACTTCGTTCGGAGTCAACCTGCCGGATCAGGGCCACAGAAACAGACTGCCCCTGACGCCCCTCTCCCGTAATCGGGAGAGGGGCCGGGGGTGAGGGTGAAAAGGCGGTGTAAGAGACCACCGGCGCTCGCAGCAATGCGGGCGGCCAGGTAACCCCCGCCGGGAGCAAGGCCAAGCAGGGACGATACCGTCTGCGGACGGGAGGAGGCTGCTCGTCTCCTTATGTTGCTCCTCCTTGAGGGAGGTTGCCAGTCCCGGGTAGGTCGCTTGAGCGGCGCGGCGACGCGCCGCCTAGAGAGATGATCGCCCAGGCAGGGCGCAGGGACGAAACCCTTCGGGGCGTAAACCTGCATACCCCTGCCGGACAGAATGCGGCTTACAGACCGGCCGAGGCGTCTGTACCGCAAATTTAAATTTGCGGTACAACTTTTATGCGACTTTATTGGTTTCTCCTCCCCCTCTTCCTCCTCATCCTCGCCTGCAACCTGCCGACGGACCCGCCCCCCGCGCTGACTATTGAGACGCTGCGCGCGCAGGCCTCCGCGTATCCCTCCCTCACGCCTCCTCCCGACGTTCAGCCGGGCGCGGCCACCCTCCCTCACGCCACCTCCCGACGTTCAGCCGGGCGCGGCCACCCCGGGTCCTTTCCCCACCGACGAACCGACGGGGAGGATCGTTTACACCTGCCAGGCCGAGGGAAATCAACTCTGTCTCATCAACGCCGACGGGACGGGTTTCCGCCAGTTGACCAGCGACCCCGTCCGGCACTGGTACGCGTCCCTTTCGCCCGACGGCGCCAGCGTGGTCTACAGCGCGTATGCGGAGGAGGATGTCTTCGAGATCTACGAATTGAATCTGGCAAATGGAATTACGACCCAATTGACAGATAAACTTGGCGTGTCGCTCGCGCCTGAGATCTCCCCCGATGGTCGAAGCGTCGTCTTCACGCGCGGGGACGCGAAGGGCGCCTCGCAGATCTGGGTGATGGAGCGAAGCGGGGCGAATCCGCGTCAGGTTCACGCGCGCGGCTGGGATCCCACCTGGTCGCCCGATGGGAGTCAGATTCTATTCGCGTCGGATGCGGAGGGCGCGAAGCAGTTGTTCGTTGTGAATCTCGATGGCTCCGGCCTGCGCCGCGTCACCGCTTTCGATTCCCTGCGCGGCCGCTCCGATTGGTCCCCCGACGGCGCGTGGATGGCGACCTATAACGGCCCGGCCTGGAAGCGCGAGGTTTTCATCTTTCGCCCCGATTTCACCGACCTGCGCCAGTTGACTCCCACCGGCGGGAACAGCCAGGGTCCGAGTTTTTCTCCCGATGGAAGATGGGTGGCCTTCACCGCTTATTTCGATCATTATGGCGACGACCTGGGTTGTGAAATTTACATCATCCGCGTGGGTGGAACGGATCTGCGCCGCCTGACCGACAACGAATACTGCGATTACCAGCCGGGGTGGGGGCCGTAACGCAAATTGCCAATTTGCGCTACTCAAAATCCCTGATACACAAACGTCACCACATTGGCCTGCGGACCGACGAAGAGGACCAGCAGCCAGAGCGCGGCGGCGAATCCCCAGGCCTGGGCGCGGGGAGTCCACTTCATGAAGAACGCTTCAGCCGCGTGACGGGATTCCTGCCAGTCCAACCAGAGGGTGAAGAGGGCGGCCGCGAGCAGGTCAATGAACGGGATGGCGGAGGTAATCTGCGCGGTGAAGTCGAACAGGCCCAGGAAGTAGAGCGTTGCGGCGCGCAGGCTGGAGGCGGCGAAGAAAATGAGGGTCATACTGGTCAGCGCAAAGACGGCCAAAGGGGCCAGCATTTTCTTGAGCGAACCGGGCGCCTGTGGTTTCGAATCAAGCGTCTGTTCCCCAATCAGATACAGACCGTGCAATCCGCCCCAGACCATCACCGAAGCATACGCGCCGTGCCAGAATCCACTGGCGAGCATGGTGACAAGAGGAGGCAGGATGATTGCCGCGAGTCGCGGCCAGTGTCTTTGCAGCAGCCAGCGGCGCGCGGGGAAGAAGATGTAATCGCGCAGCCAGAATGACAGGCTGATGTGCCAGCGCGTCCAGAAATCGCTGAGGGAGTTCGCGAAGAACGGCTGGCGGAAGTTGGGGCTGAGTTCGATGCCGAACAGCGCGCTCAACCCGCGCGCGATGGAGGTGTAGCCCGCGAAATCGTTGTAGAGTCCGAAGGTGAAGACCAATAGCCAGATCAGTTTTTCGAGCGAGGAGAAGGCGTCGGGGTCGGCAAAAACTGTGGGGGGAAGGAACGAGGTCAATCGGTCGGCGATGATGATTTTGCGGAGGAGGCCGACGAGGATGAGGCCGAGGCCGCGGGCCAGCGCGGACGCGTCTACGCGGCGAACAGACCGAAGTCCAGAAAGGAAGCGGGCGGGACGTTCGATCGGTCCCGCCAGCATCTTCGGGAAGTAACTCAGGTAGAGGGCGAAGTCCACGAAATTATCGGCCGTTTTTGCTTGTCCGTTGTGAATGTCAACGAGATAGGATATGGCTTGCAGGATGTAGAACGAGAAGCCGACGGGCAGGAGCAGGCTGAGGGCGTCGGGCGCGGCGCCGGGCAGGAGGCGCGGGCCGTAGGGGCCGCTGAGGAGTTTGAGGGAGGCGAAACTGGCGAGGTTGAGTCCGACGCCGAGTATGAGCCAGGGGCGGGATGCGGCTTTGCGTCCGATGTAATAATTCAAGATCGTGACCGCGAGGAGCGCGAGGGCATATTCCCAACGGATGGTGATGTAGAAAAGATAGGAGGCCAGCAGGAGCCAGGCGTTTTGGGCTTTGCGCGCCAGCAGGTAATAGACGATCAGCGTGATCGCCGCGAAGAGGAGGAAGGGGAGGGAGAGGAGTTGCATGGGTTTGCTTGTTCGTCATTGCGAGCGTTCGTTGCGAAGCAATCCCCGCGCTGTGGAGGAGATCGCTTCGTCGCAAAAACGCTCCTCGCAATTACGGAAACGACAGTGGGTTACTTGAACAGTTCTTTATTCTCCGCCATCCATTCCCCAAGCCATTGACTGAAAACGGCGGCGCCCTCAGAGTTGAGATGCAGCCAGTCGTACCACTGCGGTTGGGGGATTTGAACGGCGATGGATTGCGTGCGCCAGAACGGGACTCGGTTCGAGTCGAGAACTTGAAGGAGGGTGGGGAGATATTCGTTGTCGTAAGCCAGCCAGGTCTCCGTATCGGACGAATCGGATTCGTGATAGGCGGGGCCTTCCAGAAAAACGATGCGAACCCCTTTTTGCTGAAGCGCGAGGAAATTTTCAACCGCCTGAACCTGGCGAGCATCCTCCCACGTTTCGCGCAGGCGTTTGGGTGTCATGGTGAGGTTGGGGATATATGGTTCTCGGCGGCTTGGCGCGGGTTGGTATCCCTTCGGCGTGAGAGGCTGAGTCTCCGCCTCTATTTTTGCGCGGTTGGGAATTGCCAGCCAGTAACGCCAGGTAAGGTAATAGCGATATGCGTACGAATGGTTGACCAGCCAGCCCTCGCGTGACGACGCGCCGCGATTGTACGTCACCCAGGCAATGTCGGCGAGGTAGTCCACGTTTGCAATCACGTCGTGGACATCGCGGGGCAGGATGGCGTAGATGATGACTTTTGGGCGAAATCGTTCGATGGCCGCGTCGGCCAGGGCGGCGGCAGTTTCGAGGGTCATGGCGGGCAGGCCGAGGTTGTAGCAGTGGATCGTTTCGCCCGTCCGCTCGCGATACGCCTGCTCGACGATTGCGGGGTCAATATCCGAATTGGCGACGGAACTGCCGAGGAAGAGACAGTCGAGTGTCCCCTCGCGGCGGACCTGGGCTTCGAGCCGGTAGATTTTCGCGTCGAAGAGAAAACTATCAGCGTTGACGGACGGCGCGGGGAGGAGACCGCCCAGCGGGGATCGCGCCGCGATCTCCGCCGCGAGGATGACGAGGGGGATGGTGAGGATGAAATAGAGAATTCCCCGCAGAAAGGGGGAGGAGGTGGAGATTTTTATCCGGAGGGTTTCGCGGGTGAATATGGAGTTCATGTAGTTGCGGTCGTGTATAAAATTACTCGCGAGCCACATCGTGCGGATTGGATTCGCGGATGCCCGCCGGCGTGATCTCGATGAACTCGGCGTTGGCCTGCAACTCGCGTATGGTGCGCGCGCCGCCGTAACTCAGGCCGGAGCGCAATCCGCCCACCAGTTGATGCAAGATTTCGCTCACGTTGCCGCGATACGGAACGACGGCCTCCACGCCCTCGGGGACGACCTTCGACCAGTCCTCCTGGTCTTCGGCGGATTCATCCTCGCCGCGTTCGCTCATGCGCCGGTCCATGGCCGCGCCGAGCGAGGCCATGCCGCGCACCACCTTTACCTTCGCGCCATCGCGCAGGACGGGCGAACCGGGCGCCTCTTCACAGCCCGCGAACAGGCCGCCGATCATCACCGTCTCCGCGCCCGCGGCCAGAGCCTTTACCATGTCGCCTGCGGCGCGGATGCCGCCGTCGGCGATGAGCGGGATGTCGCGGCCGGACTCTTTTACGCCTGCGGCGCTGTCCATGATGGCGGTCAATTGAGGGACGCCGAAGCCGGTCACGATGCGCGTAGTGCAGATGGAGCCGGGGCCGATGCCGACCTTGATGGCGTCGGCGCCCGCTTCGGCCAGTTCGCGCGCGCCCTCGCGCGAAGCGACATTCCCTGCGACGATCTGCACGTTTGGAAATTCGGCGCGCAGGGCTTTGAGCATGTTGATGCTATGATCGGCGTGGCCGTGCGCGATGTCCAGCACCAGCGCGTCCGCGCCCGCCTCGAGCAGGGCGGCGGCGCGCTCGCGTTCGCGGGCGGTGACGCCGATGGCCGCCCCGACGCGCAGGCGGCCTTTTTCGTCAATGGTCACATCGGGCATTTGATCCAGTTTGATGAGGTCGCGCGCGGTGATCAGGCCGACGAGGTTGTCGTCTTTGTCCAGCACGGGCAGTTTTTCGATGCGGTGTCTGTAGAGCAGTTCGCGCGCCTGCTCGACGGTTACGCTGGGCCCGACGGTGACGAGACGCTCGCGCGGCGTCATGGCAGCGCGGATGGATTCCATCGAAGCGGGCGCCAGCATCAGGTCACGCTGCGAGACGAGGCCGACGAGTTTGCCCGCGTCCATCACGATCAACGCGCCGACCTTGTAGCGGTCCATCAATGCCCGCGCCTGTTCGATGGCGGCGTCGGGCTGGATGTTGTAGGGATGCTCGATGATGAATCCCTGGGCGCGCTTGACGGTCTTCACTTCACGCGCCTGCGCCTCGATGGACATGAAGCGATGCAATATGCCGATGCCGCCCGCCCGCGCCATGGCGATCGCCATGCGCGCCTCGGTGACCGTATCCATGTTGGCGCTTAGGATGGGAATCTTGAGACGGATCCTGTCGGTGAGCCGCGTGGCCGTATCCACATCCTGGCGCGAGGCAATCGAAGAACGGCGCGGCGCCAGCAGCACATCGTCGAAAGTTAAACCTTTGGCAGGTCGGATGTTCATCGCAATTCCTTCCAATCCGGGGGACGGGGAACAAAGAGGAGGTTATGGTTGGACTTTCACGCAGGAGCCTTTCACCCGCGAGTAGATCAGGCGGTCGCCCGTCGTGGTGGAAATGTAGGAGATGTCCTCCAGAAGTTCGTAATCGTCTCCAAAGTACTGCTCGAAGATCAGGCGAAAAGTGTTGACCGGGGTGATGGCAGGATAGACCAGATCGCCGCCTCCCGGCAGGTAATATGCGTTCAAGATTCGTATCCGCCTGGGTCCCCGGATGTAACTGTGGTCTCCCTGCACAATGATGATGGGAGGGCGCGCCGAACGTTCGATGAGGCTTTGCAGGATGTCCAGCATGGCCGTGTTGGTGAAGATGACCTGCTCGCGATAAGCGCGTCCGTCCTCGGGGCCGGGAAGTCGAAACGATCCGTCGGCATGGAAGACGAACGGCTGATGGGTGGTGAAGAGATGGGCATAGACGAATTTCGGGCCGGGGACATCGGGCATGTTCTTCAACACATCGAGCAGGTAGAGGTTTTGCTGGTATTGGCGATAATTGCGCGCCGTCAGCAGGCGGCCGGTGGGCAGCCACGCAGCAAGGGAATTGGGCAGGCGATTCCACATAGCCGGGTGCGCTTCGCCATATTCCACCAGGGGCAGCAGGGCGGTGGTGCGCAGGAAGAGGTAATAGAAACTGAGCGTCTCGGTGCCGCGCTGATCGCCCTCCAGGAAGAAATCGTAGTAGTAGGTGGAATCGGTGATGTCCAGCTGGGGATAGACGGATTTGAACGTGACGGTGGCGTAACCCATCTCCTCGAAGCGGCGGCGGACCGCGCTGTGTTTCAGGGCCGCCTCCATGTCGGTTTTGGAAAAATGCGCCTCCGGGAAGATTGTGAAGCCGAGATCTTCGAGGTAGGCCATGTTGAGCGAGGACATCAGGGAGGAGACGGTATCGTCGTAATTGCTTTGGGTGCAGGAGGGAATTACGAACCCCATGGCCTCGAGTTGTTGGATGAACTCGCGATTATCCAGATGGTAGACGTTCTGCAGCACATCCTGCCTGGAATAGGCATCGAGAATGATGTAATACACATCGGGGAGCTCGGCGGGGCGATCCGCCCCGGCGGTTGGCTGGAGGGAGGCTGTCTCCACGGGGGGCCTGTTGGCGCGCGCCTGGAAGGACGCGATCTGAATACTCGTAAGAACCAGCAGGGTCGCGCCGACGGTGTTCAAGGCCAGGGAGACAGTCTCGGTTTTCGCTTTTCGGATCCACAGCCAGCCCAACGCGGCCAGCCCCAACCAGAAGGGAAGCAGGTAGCGGTGGCGGCCGATCATGAACGCGCCCAGAGACACATTTTGTGAGATATTTTGAACGTGGCCGTAGGTGAAAAAGAGCAGGACGATCACGCTGGCCATCGCCGCGGCTTTGCGCCAGTCGCGAAAAACAAGCCGTCCCACTGCAAGCGCGGCCAGCGAAAAGAACAGCGCAAAGAGGAACGCCCGCTGCGTGGATGCAAAGACAGTCTCCTCGATGTTCAGGACATAAAGCGCCAGGGGAAAATAAAGCGTAAACGCCGCCAGGTGCCACGGCGCATTCGAAAGTTTCCAGTTTTTCATTTTGTCAATCCGGTAAACCCGCAGCCTTGATATCTTTCAGGTTCAATTGCAGGTTGGTGCGCCCGTTGTACTCGTTGACCTCGAAAGTATACAACACGTCCACCAGCGGCGGCAGGTTGGGGAGCAAACCGCCCAGGCGGAAACCGATGGCGTCGAAGGTGTAACGTCCGTCGGTGAGCGATAATTTAAGGTGACGCCCGTCCGCGCCGACCGTCCGCGCGCCCTGTGTTTTAACTTTGCGTGAGATGAAAACAGGTTCGGGATTGCCGTAGCCCGTGGGCTGGAGTCGCTTCAATTGCTCGAGCAGGTCGAAGGTCAATTGTGAGAGCGGGATTTCCATATCCGCGCTCAGGTTGGGACGGAGGTCGCGCCCGCCCAGTTCCCGCTTCGCAATGGACCCCAGGCGGGCCGCCAGTTCATCGAGCCGGTCGTTGCGGACGGTGAATCCGGCCGCGGCCGCGTGCCCGCCGTGACGGACGAGCAGGTCGGCGCACTCATCGAGGACGCGCGTGATGTGAAATTCGGGAATGGAACGGCACGAGCAGCGCGTGGTCTCCTCGCCGTAGTTGCCGACGACGGCGGGGCGGTAGTAGGTCTCTGCCAGGCGCGAGGCGGCTAATCCCACCACGCCGTGGTTGAATTCGGGGTGGACGGCGAAGAGCAGGAGCGAACCCTCTTGCCCGTCGAGCGCCAGCGCCTCGGCCTGCGCCTGGATTTCCTTTGTCATTCTCTGGCGTTCCAGGTTTTGCTGGTTGAGTTTCAACGCCAGGTCGCCCGCTTCTTTAACATCTGTTGTGGTGAGCAGGCGGAAGGAGGCCAGCGCGGACTTCAGCCGCCCCGAGGCGTTCAAGCGCGGTCCGAGCATGAAACCGATGCTTTGCGCGTTGACCTTTTTCAGGTCCAACCCCGCCACGTTTGCCAGCGAGAACAATCCCTGGCGCGTCGTCTGGCGAATCTGCTCCAGTCCCCTGCGGACGAGGGCGCGGTTTTCACCGGTGAGGGGCGCGAGGTCCGCCACGGTGCCGAGCGCGACCAAATCGAGGAGGGGTTCAAGGATGAAAGACGAAGGATGATGGATGAATAACGCTTCGGCGATTTTGTACGCGATGCCAACGCCCGCGAGATATTTTTCGGGATAGGCGTCGCCATCCTGCTTGGGGTCGAGAACGGCCAGCGCGTCGGGCAGGTCGCCGGAGGGTTCGTGGTGGTCCGAGATGATGAGGTCCAGGCCAAGGTCACGCGCGCGGCGGGCTTCTTCAGGCGAGCGGATGCCGCAATCCACGCTGACGACCAGCCTTACGCCGTCGTTCGCGAGAGTCGCGAGGGCTTCGTTGTTGAGTCCGTAGCCTTCCTCGAATCGGTTGGGAATGTATTCGCGGACGTTTCCACCCAGCGCCCGCAAAACCTGGACGAGCAGCGCGGTGGCGGTGACGCCGTCCACATCGTAGTCGCCGTAGATGGCGATGGGTTCTCGATTCGCCAATGCGATTTCGATGCGTTCAACGGCGGCGCGCATGCCTTTCATCTGGAAGGGGTCGGTGTCGAAATGGGTTTGCGCGTTGAGGAAGGCCTCCGCCTCCTCGCTCGCGGCGATGCCGCGATTGAAGAGGATTTGGCGGAGGGTGGGAGGGTACGCGGCCAGGGCCGCGTCCGCTTCGGGGGTGAGACGGGTTTGCAGGAGCCAGCGGTTTTTATGAGGGAGGGGTGTCATGGGCAAGGTGTCAGGTGTCAGGTGTCAGGTGTGGGCGGAACGGGCGTGAGTATAAACGGGGAGGGGGAGAGGCGGAAGGGTGCGCGGCAAATCCCTTTGGGCGCGCAACACAACCTTCGCGCCTCGCGTCCGTAAAAGATATTGTATAATGGATTTGCAAGGAGATGCCATGAACATTCTGCTCGATCCCAATCTCGCGTATCTGCTCCTG
>DAOUMJ010000122.1:0-10980 GCA_034411715.1 Anaerolineales bacterium
ATCACGGGAGGCCAGATCCTTCACCGTCGGCGCGTACTTGGGCATGAAACGCTCGCCAGCGCCGTTGATGAGCACGCCGCCCTCGCCGCGCACGCCCTCCGTGATGAGGATGCCGAGTTTGTAAATGCCCGTCGGGTGGAACTGGAAGAACTCCATGTCCTCCAGCGGGACGCCGCGCCGCAGGGCGATGGCCACGCCGTCGCCGGTGTAGGCGTAGGCGTTGGAGGTCACCTCGAAGATGCGGCCATGTCCGCCCGTCGCAATGATGACAGCCTTGGCGTGGAAAGTGTGCAGTTCCCCGTCTGCGAGATTCACGGCTACGACGCCGACGGCTTTCCCGCCTTCGGCGATAAGCAAGTCAAGGACTTGATATTCATCGAAGAAATTGACCTTGTTCTTCAAGCACTGCTGGTACAGCGTTTGCAGGATCATGTGACCCGTGCGGTCGGCGGCGTGGCAGGCGCGTCGGACGGGTTTCCCCGTCTCGTTGTTGGTGTGACCGCCGAAAGGCCGCTGGGAGATGCGCCCGTCGGGGGTGCGGTCGAAGGGCAGGCCGATGTGTTCCAGTTCGAGGATGGCCTGCGGCGCTTCCTCGCACATGAACTCGATGGCGTCCTGGTCGCCGATGTAATCCGAGCCTTTGACCGTGTCGTAAGTGTGCCACTCGGGATGGTCTTCTTCCAGGTTGCCGAGCGCCGCGCCGATACCGCCCTGCGCCGTGCCCGTATGCGAGCGCGTGGGATACAGTTTGCTGATAACCGCTGTCTTCGCCGTGCGCGAGGCGTAGAGGCCAGCCATCAGCCCCGCCCCCCCAGCGCCGACGACGACTACGTCAAATTGGTGAATGTTTGCCATGAATTCTCCTGGTTAAACACAAAGGACACAAAGGGCACGAAGGATTACGTGAAAGATTTTGGTGTCCTTGATTCCTTTTGCTATGATTAAGATTAGACGACGATCCGCTTGATTCCACCGTCTCTCAAATGGGGAACATTGAAGTTGATGAGAAAACCAAGACGGACTTTGCTCAAACGAAGGTACGTAATTAATTGTGCCTCAAAAACTGGATTCATCGTTTCCACTGACTTCAGTTCAGCGATGACGCATTTTTCAACCAGCATGTCAATCCGCAATGCGGATTCGAGTTTCACTCCTTCGAACAGAATTGGAAGTTTGACTTCGGTCTCAACCAATAATCTGCCAGTTTGAAGAACGTGTTTCATCGCAACTTTGTAAACGGATTCGAGCAAGCCTGGCCCAAGCACGGTATGAACTTTATAAGCCGCGTCGAGAACTAATTTTCCAATTCGCTCAGTCTCGGCCGGAACGGGCAGATAAATCTTCTTCGGGGACTTCAGCATGTCCGCTCTCCTTCTTTCTTCCTCGTCCTCAAACAAGATGGAACAAATTCCTCATGTCTTAACACAACCAACCTTGGTGTCCTTCGTGTCCTTTGTGTTTATTTTTTTTTACGAAGTCCAAAGCACGTATACACCGACGCCAATCATGGCTAGCATGAAGACAACGCTAATAAAGCGAACGATACCGCGCCCGCGCGGGGTCACGATGTAATCGTCCGCGATGACGACCAGACCATGCACGCCGTGAGCGGTGGCGATCAACAGGAGCGCGCTGGCCGTCAACTTCCAGAATGTCGTTGACCAGGGCGCGAGGTCGGGAACCTCCGTGTTGAGAACGTGAGTCGAACTCGGCATGAAACTCCAGCGCAGCACGTCGGCGAGGTTCATCTGGGTGCGCGCCCCCATCACCAGCGCGCCTACGATAGCGACGAGGATCAGCGCGTACATCGCCAGCGCGGTCAGGCGCGTCACCAGCCACATGAACATCTCGAAGTTCAGGCCGCGTTTCGTCAGGGGGAGAGTCTTCGGTCTGGTTGTCATGTCAGCCTCCCAACGCCGTGGTGACGATGACGAACACCGTCAGCCCATAGATCGGGATGAAGACCGCCCATTCCAGCCAGACGGCTTCGCGCGTGTGGTCGAGCAGTTTCGGCCACAGGTCCAGGACGGTGATGCGGAGTCCGTTGATGGCGTGGAACAGGACGAAGAAGAAGATCACCACCTGGAAAGCCCAGTGCATGTAGATGTCGTTGAGAAATTGACCGAGTGTCCCGCCAAGATACGAGGAGAGGATGTGAACGGTCAGAAAGACCGCCATCCCCAGCCCGCCGAGGCGATGCAGGACGAAGGTCAGCATGGGACCCTGTCCCTTGTATTTCAAACCAGTTGCCAGACTGACGTTCCTTTTCAGGCCCATCGAGGCCTCCTTGCGAATGGTGTCTGCGTAGGCGCCGCTCTCCAACTTGCGGATGAGGCGTCGCGTAGGAGACGTTCTCTAACGTCTCCATTCACTAGAGAGCGCATTCTACGCGATATTGGGATTGTCGCAAACCAGGTTTCTGCAAGAAACCTGGTTTCTCGTGATATGGGTATTATCTCACTTGCCTGTCACCAAATAAAAGTGACAATACTCATGGGTTATTCGTTTCAGACATCCTTCAAAAAAGACGGGCTTGACCCGTATAATCCATAAAGTAAAATTCAAAGCCGCCTTATTCTACCCGAAAGTTTTGAAGGTTGCGAGAATTTTAGATTAAGTACCGCAAGATTTATCCTGCCCCCAAGCAACATAAATGTCGCGGTACTATTTGGAGGTAGCATGTCCGAATCTTTAAGCCGCAGGGACTTTATGAAAGCCAGCGTCTATTTCGTGGGGGGAATTGTCGGCGCGGCGGTCGGCCTCCCTGCTGTCGGGTATTTGATTGACCCCGCCCTCAAAGGCGGAGGAAAAGAGGCGTGGATCCCGATCGGGAAACTGGCGGACATGCCCGAGATCGGCAAGCCGTATCCCTTCTCGTTCACCCGCGTCCAGGTCAACGGGTGGGAGCGCACCGCCACCAGTCACAGCGGATTCGTCATCCGCAAATCCGAAAATCCCGAAGACCTGCTCATCCTGAACAGCCGCTGCACGCACCTGGCCTGCACCGTCAACTGGAAGGAGGAGAGCCGCGTCTTTCTCTGCCCGTGCCACGACGCCAGTTTCGACGCGGAAGGCACGGTGATTGACGGCCCCCCGCCCCGCCCCCTGGACCGATACGCGGAATTCCGCCTCACCGAGGACGGCATCCTCGAGATCTTCCATAAGGAAAGTTAGCCATGTGGAAAAAACTTTTCGCCTGGTTGGATGAACGCCTCGGTCTCGTGGAATTACAAAAAACTCTATTGGAACGCCCCGAACCGAAGGGCAACTGGTGGAACACGCTCGGCTCGGCCAGCCTGTTTCTCTTTTTGTTACAGGGCGCAACGGGAATTTTCCTGACCTTCTATTACACCCCCTCGCCCGACCACGCCTACGACAGCATCACGTACATCATGAACGACGTGGCCTTCGGCTGGCTGATTCGCGGCATCCACCACTGGGGCGCGACGCTGATGGTGGTGGTGGTCTTCATCCACATGCTGCGCGTCTTCGTCACCGCCTCGTACAAATATCCCCGTGAACTAACCTGGATCATCGGCATCGGACTCCTGATCGCCACGCTCGGTATGGGCTTTACGGGCTACCTGCTCCCGTGGAACCAGCGCGCCTACTGGGCCACCACAGTCGGGACGGAGATCGCCGGCGCGGCGCCGCTCATCGGCGAGTTCATCCTCAAAGCCCTGCGCGGCGGCACGGAACTGAGCGCGCTCACCCTGCAGCGATTCTTCTCCGGTCACATCTGGATGCTGCCCCTCGTTCTCGCGGGACTGATCGGCGCGCACCTGTACCTCATCATCCGCCACGGCGAATCGCACTGGCCGACGAAGGAAGACTAACCATCAGCCGTCATTGCGAGGGCGTTCTTTACCCGAAGCAATCTCCTCACAGACGCGGGGATTGCTTCGTCGGGAAGACCACCCTCCTCGCAATGACGAGGGAGCCGATATGAACGAAGAAACCAAAAAGAAAATCAACGAACGCTACCAGCGCGAACTGGACAAGGGAGAATTTTTCTGGCCCGACAGCATTTTCAAAGATGCGGTTGTCTCGCTCGGTATTTTCACCCTGCTGATTTTGCTTGCGACATTCGTCGGTGTGGCCGGCGAACCCAAAGCCGATCCCAGCGACACCGCCTACGTCCCGCGCCCGGAATGGTATTTTCTCTTTCTCTTCAAATTTCTCGCGCTCTACGGACAGATCCCCGTCATCGGCAAGATCGAATGGCTGGCGGCGGTGCTGGTTCCGAGCGTCGGCATTGCGTTGATCCTGTTCCTGCCCCTGCTCGATAAAAATCCCAACCGGCATTACGCCAAGCGCGCCACCGCGCTGGGCGTGATGGCCATCCTGGTTGTGGATATCGCCCTCCTGACCCTGATCGCCAACGTCCCCACGGTCGCGCCGGACGATGCCGCGTTTCCCGTCAAACTCTCGGCCTGGCTGCAACCCTACGCGGGACTGATCATCCCGGGCGTTGCGATGGCCGCGCTTGTCGCGCTGGTATATTTCTTCAGGAACGCCTCGTGGCGGCTGATGGCCTGGATCACGGGAGTCGGTTCGCTGTTGATGATCGCGCTGACGGTTGCCATCCTTGCCTTTGCGCCCAAAGTGGAAGCCGCGGAGACCGAGCTCGCCGAAACCCTCGCGGAACAGATCCTCGCGGGTCAGGACTTGTACTCCATCCACTGCGTGGAATGTCACGGCGACGACGGCAAGGTGACGGTCATCGAGGGCGTGGAGGGGCTGGAGGGCAAGGAGATTTCCGCCATCAACAGCCGCGACGTGCTGTACACCGTCAACGACGCTTCGATGGCCGAGATCATCGCCTACGGACGCCCCGATTCGGGGATGAACCCCTTCGGGAAGATGTACAACCCCGAAGGTCTGAGCAAGAGCGAGATGGATTACATCGTCACCTTCATGCGTTACATGTGGGACGACCGCTTCGAGATCCCCGCCGAGGCGCTCAAGCCTCTGTTCCCGCCGCTGGTCGAGGGGGAAGTCCCCTCGTACGATGTCCACATCGCGCCCATCGTCAAACGCTACTGCATCTCCTGTCACCGCGCCGGCAAGGACAACAACAACTACCTGATGACCACCTACGACGAAATTCTCCACAGCGGCGACAACGCCGACAAGAACATCATCGCGGGAGATGTGAACTCGTATTTCCTGCTTGTCATTCAACAGCAGGAAATCCTGGATGAAAACGGCTATGTGCTGATCGGCGTGATGCCGCCCAAGTCCACGCTCAAGCCCAACGTGATTGACGCCTTCATCCGCTGGATCATGAACGGGATGCCGCTCACCGCCGAAGACGCGGCCGCGCTGTTTGCCCCGCCCGCCCCCGTGATCACGCCGACGCCGTAGTAAAACAAAAAGCGTAAACGTAACGATTAAAAACGAAAACGTCCCTTGCTCAAAATGGCAGGGGACGTTTGATTAACGCTAGAATCTTTGCCGTGCCCCTCTTCGCCGCCTCCACGTCCGGCTGGATTAACAATCCGCCTCACAACTCTTCGAAAAGCAATTGCGACCAGTTCACCAATTGGACATGGGTGGAATTGATCTGCTTCTGCAAAGCATCCCCTAAATGGACAATGTACCCTTTGACAGGATGATATGCTGAGACAAAACTTTGGAAGGAACGAGTCGTCTCTGGCGCGGACAGGGATCGGTATTTGACTTCCACCGGAACGGCTTCGGTGTTTTTGTCCACAACAAAATCCACCTCGGCCTTGTCGGTGGTCCGCCAGTGATGGAGTTGGTTGGGGGTGTCCGCCATCCGCTCGCGCAGGAGCAGAAAGATAAAGTTCTGGAAGAGAAATCCGCTTTCGGATGGGGACAGGGGAATTGCTCCGAAGGAACCGAGCGCGTAGTTTCGCAGTCCGAGATCGTAAAAATAGAATACGGGAGTCTTCGTCAATTCCTTGCGGACGTTTCGGAAATAGGGCGTCACTTTGTGCAACAAGAAGGTTTTTTCCAGGTACCACAAGTAATTGTTGACCGTGGCAATGTTGATGCTGAGCGTGTTGGCGATTTCCGAGACGGTCGCGAGTTGCCCGATTTGCGAGGCCATCAGGCGGGTCAGGGCGGTGAAGCGTTCCGTTTTTTGCACACCCAGCAGGTGGACGATGTCGCGTTCCAAATAACTCTGGTAGAGTTCGGCGATGAGTTTCCGCTTCTCGTTGGCCGAGTCCTCCAGAACCACGCGCGGGTATCCGCCAAAGCCAAGATACTCCTCCAGCAGGCTTTGCGCTTTCCGTTTTTCGAGAGCCAGAAATTCGGAAAGGCTCTGTTCGTATTTGTATGCCGTCCTATAGTTGGCGAATTCGATGAAGTTGAGCGTGCCAAGTTCGAAGATGCGTTTCCGTCCTGCCAGCGACTCGTGAATTTTTTCCTTGAGTTCGAGCGAACCGGAGCCAGAGACAATGAATTTGTATGGCAGGTTCATGTCGTACAGGCCCTTGAGGAATAACCCCGCGTTTTCTTTGCGTTGGATCTCGTCAATGAAAACATACCCCCCATCCGACCCCAATTCCAGCGCGATTTTTCGCAGCAGGTTTTCCTGTGAATCAAAAAACTGGCGATCCGCTTCAATGTCGAGGTTGAACGTGATTGTCCGCTTGTCCAGCGATTGGACATGATCTCTCAGAAGGAACATCAAGGTGGTTTTCCCCGCCTGGCGTGGTCCCACGATCAGGCTGATTTCCTTCTTATCCAGGTGGGTTTTTAGGGCCTCAAAAATCTGTCTTTTTATGAGCATAATCGCATTATAACCCGATAATTCTATTAGTGGGCAATGAAAATTATCGGGTCGAGACCTGGCAAAACAAAATCCTCACGGAAAGGACATTACGCTTCACGTTTTATTTTCACCCCGCGATCAACGCCACCGTCACCCCCTCGCCGCCCTCGTTCGACGCGGCTTCCTCGAACGATTTCACGTACGAATGGCCGCGCAACGCGTCTCGTACCGCGGCGCGCAGTTTGCCCGTCCCCTTTCCATGCACGATGCGCACGAACGGCAGCCCCGCCAGGTACGCCTTTTCGAGATAGCGCTCCAGCGCCTCCAGCGCCTCGTCCACCATCATGCCGCGCAGGCTGACTTCGAGGCCTGGTGAAGTGACGGGAGACTGGGAACGGGAGGCGGGGGACTGCTCACTGATCACTGATGACTGATCACTGCCGACTGACTTCCTCTCCAAATCAACCAGCCTCGCCCGCACGCGCAGACTCCCAATCTGGACTTCCGCGTCGGACTCACCCAAAGCGGTCACTACACCTTCGGCATTCAACGTCCCGACGCGGACTCGCTCTCCCAACTTCACCGCCGACTGATCACCGATCACTGATAACTGATCACTCTTTCGTTCAACCGGCGCCTCCACCTTCGCTTCCATCGCCTCCACTTTTTCTTCCATCGCCTTGAGCGCATCGAGCGGCTGTCGCGCTTTTCGCAACTGCGCTTTCAGCGATTCGATATTGCGCTTGAAAACCGCCACTTCCAGTTCGCCTTCGGCGCGGGCCTTCGCCAAAACTTCACGACGCTCGTCTTCCATCTTGTCGAGGCGCGCTTCGAGTTCCTTCGCTTTGGCTTCCAGTTTGGCGCGGGCCTTTTCGAGTTTCTCGCGTTCCCGTGACGTGCGATTGCGCTCCTTGCGGATGTCGTCGAGCAGTTTGTCGGCGCGGAGATCGTCGGGGTGGACTTCGCTCTTTGCGGCCGCGACAATTTCCGGGTCCAGACCGAGGCGGGAGGCGATGGCGATGGCGTTGGAGCGGCCCGGCAGTCCAATCGTCAGTTGGTAGGTCGGGCGGAGGGTCTTCACGTCGAATTCCACCGAGGCGTTGACGACGCCCTCCGTCGCGTGCGCGAATTGTTTCAATTCAGGATGATGCGTGGTGACGAGGGTCGTGACGCCGCGCTGAATCAGATGCGCCAAAGTCGCGCGCGCCAATGCCGCTCCTTCCTGCGGATCGGTGCCTGCGCCCAGTTCGTCGAGGATGACCAGCGCGCGCGCGTCGGCCTGTTTCAGGATGCGGATAATGTTGGTGATGTGTCCGCTGAAGGTGCTGAGCGATTGCTGGATGGATTGCTCGTCGCCGATGTCGGCATACACCGCGCGGAAGAGACTCATCTCCGAGCCGCTCCCCGCGGGGATGTGGAGGCCGCTCTGCGCCATCAGCGCCAGAAGTCCCACAGTTTTCAACGCGACGGTTTTCCCGCCCGTGTTCGGCCCCGTGATGACGACGGCGCGGGTGTTTTCCGGCAAATCGAAATCAATCGCGACGACGCTGGCGGGATCGAGGAGGGGATGTCTTGCCTGGAAAAGTCGAATGGTGGGCAAGTCGAAAGTCGAAGGCTTGCCCTGCGAAGTCCCAGTGTTCTTCTGGGGAGCCGCGTCGAAGGGTCGAAGGTCGCCCGACTTTTGACCTTTGACTTTCGACTCACGAAAAACCGGCTCCGATGCGTGAAGTTCTTCAGCATACTTCGCCTTCGCGAACGCCAGGTCGAGTTGCGCGAGGGTTTCCACGCCCCAAATAATCTCGTCCGCGTGCTGGGCGATGAGCGCGGAGAGTTCCGCCAGAATACGGCGCGTTTCGTCGCGTTCCTGCAATTGCAGTTCGCGGATCTCGTTGTTGGCCTCCACGATGGGAATCGGCTCGATGAACAGCGTCGCGCCGCTGGAACTCTGGTCGTGGACGATGGCCTTGATGCGCCCTTTGAATTCCGAGCGCAGCGGAATCACGTATCGTCCGTCGCGCTGGGTGATGATGGCCTCCTGCAACATGGAGGCCGTGCTGGAATCGGTGAGATATTTTTGCAGGCGCGTCATCAGGCGGTCGTGCGCGACGCGGATTTCGCGGCGCAGGGAGGCGAGTTTGGGCGAGGCCGAGTCGAGGACTTCCCCTCGGTCGGATAATGTCCGCGAGATGGCGTCCACGAGGCCGAGGGGGGAGGGCAGACCGCGCGCGATCTCGGCCAGGCGAGGAAACGAATGTCTCGGCGCGTGAGTCGTCCCTTTGCGCGGTGTCGCCTCGCGGGGTTCGTCCGACTCACCCTTGCTGGATCTGTCGAATAATTTTTTCAGGCTGCGCGCAGAGATGAGCGTGGACTTGATATCGAGCAGGTCGGTCGGGTCAATTACGCCGCCGCGTTTTGCCAGCACAACCGCAGGACGCACGTCATGCGCGCCGCCGATGGTGGCCTCGCTGGTGGAGAGCAGGAGGCGCGCTTCGCTCGTCTCGGCCTGGAGGCGGCGGATTTCTTCCAGGTCTGTGGACGGCTCCAACTTGCGCGCCAATTCCACCGAAGCGGAAAAGCCGCAGTTGGCCGCCAGGCGTTCGAGGATGCTGGGGTATTCGAGAACGGTGAGGGTTTTGGAGTCCATGGCGGGGGAATTATAAGCGAAGGATGAAAGATGAAAGCGCATTCAACCCATGACCAGCGGATTCCAAGCGGATTAGCGGATAGCGCGTGCCTCATCCGTTTACACCGCACCTGTGGTCGGTACAGGTGTCCGTTTCTTATCCGTTGGTCACTGTTTCCGTCTTGAGTTCAATCGCCACTGGCAGAGACTCCCGCGCCCACTCGCTGAGTTTGCGTCCCTCGCGCCAGCCTTGATATTTGGCCGCCAGCAGACGCCGCGCGCGTGACTCTTCCTCCGCGTCCAAAGCGAAGCGCGCCTGCCCCGTGAAATCATATTTCGCAATCCGCACCTTCACCTGCGGTTGGACGCGCATGTTTTTCACCCAATCCGATTTGTCCCCGCCGCCAGAGAGAAGGTAGATGGTGTCCCCGTCCATGCCAAACCAGATCTCGATCTCGTGCGTTTTGCCTGTGACGCGGCCTGTGGTGGTGTGAGGTAGCAGTAATCTTCGTTTGCGAGGCGGGTGAGAGTTTTGGTGTCCATGACGGAGGGATTATACCTAACTCGGACGAGCCGAAACCAAAAAGGGAAAGTCGCACAAGGTATGGCTTGCCAGAGGCAAGAGAAACGGGACAAGCGCGAGGCTTTCCCAACGGCGACTTTCCCTCAAAGCGATTGTAGCACGATGAGAAGGAATTGGCATTTGGAGATCTCCGCGAGTTGTGGTTAGATTGCTCAACCCACCTGAACCAAGCGGAGTTGAGCCATGGACGAACTGCTTTCGGAACGATATGCGAACGATCTGGATGGTGTTCTGAACGATATGCGAACGATCTGGATGGTGTTCTGAATTGCTATGATCGCATTGTGATTACCGGCAGTCTGCAGCCGTTCTGTTACGCACAGGGCATGACCCGGTATCTGTACCAGCAAGGCATTCGCATCTTTGATTACGCCCGTTTTGCCGAACCCCTGCGGGAACGGATTCGAGCGAATGCGGAAGCGCTGGCCGAAGCCGCGGGCGTGACGATCGAGTTCATCCGCAGGAAGGATTTTCGCAAGGAAAACCGTGTCCAACAGATTTTGAAAAAACGCGGCGACCAACCCGGGTTGGTGCATATCTTTGGCGCCATGGAGCCCTGCGCCTCGTACCGTCCGTGGCACGACAAAGCGAGCGGCAAGACGTATTTGAAATCGGACAGCGGCAAATGCCTGACCTATTATTTCTACTTCATTGATGAGCAATTGGGACTGTGTTACTTGCGCGTCCCAAGCTGGTGTCCGTTCCGCTTGCAATTCTACTTCAACGGACACAACTGGCTGGCGCGCCAATTGAAAGAGCGCGGCATCGCCTACGACCTGGTGGATAATGCCTTTGTCCACATCGCCGATTATGCAACCGCCAACCAACTGGCCGACGAGTTCGACGTGGAATTCCTGCATCTCCGTCTGGATGAATTTGCCCGCCAATATTGTCCGATCGTCGCCGACCTGAATGCTTCGACAGGCTCATCGCCACGCCTGGACTATTATTGGAGCCTCATGCAAGCCGAGTATGCCACCGACCTGGTCTTCAAGGATCGAGAGACCTTGCAAGCCTTCTACCCTCATC
>DAOUMJ010000123.1:0-11792 GCA_034411715.1 Anaerolineales bacterium
GCCGCCGATGCCGCCGAGCAGGTCCTGGATGACGAGACCGGCGAATTGACCCCCCTGCTGGCGAAACGCAAGAAATTCACCGTCTACCCCATGAGCGAGGAGGAGGCCATCGTTCAAATGCGCGAACTCGGCCACGATAATTTCTTTATCTTTTACAACGCCGAGACCAGCAAGATCAACGTGTTATACAGACGCCGCAATGGAAGTTACGGCCTGATCGAACCCGAAGTCGGCTAGGGTTTGGATGTCGTTAAGAAACCAGGTTTCTCTGAGGAACCTGGTTTCTTTCTTCGATTGAATTTGCCAGGAAAAGAAATGGAACTGCTGGATTTTGACGATGAATTGACCGACGACAAGATCGCCGCCAGCCGCATCAACGGGCCGCTGGCCGAGGAATCGGTCATCCAACTGCTCAAGGCGCTGGGAGAAAACCCCGAACGCGAAGGGCTGAAGAACACGCCGCGCCGCGTGGCGCGCATGTATAGCGAACTGCTGGCAGGCTACCAGGTGGATCCCGCCGCCATGATCAACGGGGCGCTCTTCGATGTCAAATACGACGAGATGGTGCTGGTGCGCGACATCGAGTTCTACAGCCTGTGCGAGCATCATCTCCTCCCGTTCATGGGGCGCGTCCACGTGGCCTACATCCCCGATGGCAAGGTGCTGGGCATCTCGAAAATTCCCCGCGTGGTGGATATGTACGCCCGCCGATTGCAGGTGCAGGAACGCATGACCCGCCAGATCGCCGATTTTCTGCGCGACCTGCTCAAACCGCAGGGCGTGGCGGTTGTCGTGGAAGCCCTGCATTTGTGTATGATGATGCGCGGCGTGAAGAAGCACGACGCGCGCATGACCACCTCGGCCATGCACGGCGCCTTCCGCGCCAACCTCGCCACTCGAGAGGAATTCCTGGCAAACATCTCGCGCGGCGCCGCGCCGTTGCGGATTTAATTTTTCTTACGCGGATCACACGGGAGACTGCGCTGCAAAAACAGATTTCTCACCGCAGAGACACAGAGTCGCCGTCATTTACCCAACTCAACTCTCATCAACTTTTCGAGCGCCTTCACCAACCCGTGATTCCCCTCGCCTCCCAATCCCTGCGCCTGCAACGCGCGATACAACTGAAATACGAGACTGGTAGCCAAAAGCGGAATCCCCATCGTATCCGCGGCTTCCAAAACGAGGCGCAGATCCTTTTGTTGCAAATCAATCGTGAAGCCGGGGCGAAAGTCGCGCACGATCATCTGCGGGCCGCGATTGGCGAGCATCCACGAACCCGCCGCGCCGCCTCTCACCGCATCTATCGTTTTGGCGAGGTCGAGTCCACCCGCTTGTGCGAAGAGAAGCGCCTCGCTCGCCGCGAGTTGATTTACCACCACCAAAATCTGATTGACCAGTTTCGCCATCTGCCCCGCGCCCTGCGCGCCGATGTGCGTGATGGTTTTTCCATAGGCCTGCAAAATCGGCATGGCGCGCTCCACGTCCGCCGCCTCGCCACCGACCATGATGGACAGTGTCCCCTTCGCCGCGCCCTCGCTCCCTCCGCTGACAGGCGCGTCGAGATACGCGACTCCCTGCGCGTTCAGTCGCTTTGCCATCTCAACAGTTTTCTGTGGGCTGATCGTGCTGTGATCCACCACCAGCGCGCCCGATTTGATCCCCGCGCTCACGCCGTTCTCGCCAAACAAGACTTCCTCCACGTCGGGCGTGTCGCTGACGCAAACGAGAATCACGTCACATTGCGCGGCCAAATCCGCAGGCGATGAGGCTTTCTTCGCGCCTGCCGCGATAAATTCATCCATTCGCGATGCTGTGCGGTTCCAAACCGTCACGTTCTGTCCCGCTTTCAGCAGGTTGTGCGTCATGCCACGCCCCATGATGCCGAGGCCGCTAAATCCGATTTGAGTCATGTTGTCTCCTTGTGGGACGAAATTAATTTCGTCCTACGATTTTCGCCGATTATAATGGACGCATGAAACTCGCAATCTCCCTCGGCCAAATGGACGTGAAATTCGGCGACCCCGACGCGAACCTCGCGACCGTGACGCGCATGACGGAGGAAGCCAGACGACGCGGCTCGGATTTGATTCTCATCCCCGAACTCTGGTCCACCGCCTACGATTTGACTCACGCCTCGCGCTACGCCTCTTCCCTGACCTCCGGCCTGTTCGCCGAACTCTCGGCCCTCGCCCGGCGGACGGGGATCTACCTGCTCGGTTCCACGCTGTCCCTTTTGGGCGAGAATCAATTTGGCAACACGCTGACAGTCTTCGCGCCCGATGGCACTCTGCTGGCAGACTATTCCAAAATCCATCTCTTCCGTTTGATGGACGAGCATCGGTATTTGACGGCGGGCGACAAACCCGTGATCGTTGACCTGCCCTTCGGCCGCGCGGGACTGGCGATCTGCTACGATTTGCGTTTCCCCGAACTGTTTCGCGGCTACGCGCTCGCGGGCGCGGAGATGGCGTTCGTTCCATCCGAGTGGCCGCATCCGCGCCTGAGCCACTGGCAGACGCTCGTCCGCGCGCGGGCAATCGAAAACCAGATGTTCGTTTTCGCGTGCAATCGTGTAGGACGCGATCCGAACAATGAATTCTTCGGCCATTCGCTGGCGGTGGATCCGTGGGGCGAGATTTTGGCGGAGGGAGGCGAGGGCGAGGAATTAATTACGTTGACCGCAGACCTGTCGAAGGTCCGGGAAGTGAGGCGGAAAATCCCCATTTTGGAAGATCGTCGGCCTGAAGTTTACCAGTAACGCAAAATTAATTTTGCGCTACCACCCCACATCGGGGCAGGTGTTGACCCCGGCGCTTTTCCCCACGCGTTTGTACATCGTGACATTGGTGAACGGCTCGCCGAGAATCCCGTCGTGGACGGCCCACGAGCGCAGGCGGACGCTGTCCGCCGCGCCGGGCTGACGGAACGTCGAGCCGTCGAGTCTCGGGAGCAGGTCGCCGCCGGGGGAAAATCCCGCCTGGATGCGTTCCATGAAGCGGCGTCCCTCCTGGTAGGTGAAGCCGTGCCGCTCGAAGATGATGGCGTTGTGATAGTAGAGGGGTTCTACGAAGTAGATTTCGTGGCCGAGATATTTGACGAACTGCTCGAAGGTCTGCATGGCTTCGGCGAGCATGTTCAGGCCGCGGCGGATCTGTCCCGGCGCGAGGCCGTTTGAAAGCGCGGCCCGCTCGGCGTCCAGGTTGCGGCGAAGCGTCCCGAATCTGGTGGTCTGCCCGTCGGGTGTCACGTCCACATTGAAGCGCGGCGAGTCGGGATCGTTCATGATGTAGAGCAAAACGTGGATCTGGCCGTTGAGGGTGTCGGTCAGGTGGCCGAAGAGGATGGGATCGGGGAAGTGCTCCTCGTGAAAGAGCGAGAGTTCCGCGTCGCTGGAACCGGGGGCGAATTTGAAGCGGGTGAAGTTTTTGATGCGCTGGGAATCGGCCGCGGGCAGGTGGAAACGTTCGATCAGGCCGCGCGGCACGACGCGCATGTAGATGGCGCGCTTTTCGTCCTCGGGAAGATTGTTGATTCCGCCGATGGTGGATGGTTTCATTTTCGTTCCGTAGTTTGGTCGTTGGATAGTTTTGTAGTTGGGTGGTGGGGTTGTAGAGGAACGACGTGACTACCGAACTACCTGACTATGCAACTATGTAACTACCTAACTCTCGACTCGCGTTCCGAATCTCGTTGGGCGTCGCGCTTCGCGATGACGGCGCGCTTATCGTGCAGTTTCTTGCCGCGCGCCAGGGCGATCTCGATCTTGGCGCGGCCGTTTTTCAGGTAGACGCGCGTCGGGACGATGGTCATGCCTTTTTGTCGGACGGAGTTGAACAACTGGCGTATTTCGCGTTTGTTGAGCAGCAGTCGGCGCGGGCGCAGCGGATCGTGGTTGAAATGGCTGGCCTGTTCGTAGGGCGCGATGTGCGCGCCGCGCAGCCAGGCCTGCCCCGCTTCGATCTCCACGTAGGATTCGACCAGGCTCATCTGTCCCGCGCGAATGGACTTGATCTCCGAGCCTTGCAGGGATAATCCCGCCTCGAATTTTTCGAGCAGAAAATATTCAAAACCAGCCTTGCGGTTGGTGGCAACGACTTTGATATCTTCGGTCACGGGCGGAATTGTAACATACGCCTCGAGAGCGCCGCGCCCTGCCTCTCCAAAGCAAACACCGGTTGGACACATCCGCTTTTCATCCAGCCGTTGCTTCCACGCAAAGGTTGTCAGGGAGCGGAGTCCGATGACCTTCCCCAATCCTCCCCCCTCTGATACAATACTGCCCGCACGCCGAACGTTGATCAACATCCTCGGCCTCCCTTGGTCGGGGATGTTTCATTTCGATTGGGTTTATAATTATAGCTGGAGGCTCGAATGACTCTTGCGCAACAAATTCAAAAACAATTGAAGGCGCTTCCACCTGAAAAGCAAAGCGAAGTATTGGATTTCATCTCCTTCCTTCAGCAACGGGTTGCCCAATCCTATCCCGTCAAGAGCGGTTCTTTGAAGAAACATCCTGCCTTTGGTTCGTGGAAGAATCGCAGGATTGACGCCTTGAAATATCAGCAAGAATTGCGCGCTGAATGGGACAGGCAATGAACGCCGTATTCGATACCAATATTCTCATTGACTCGCTCAACGGCGTAGCAGAGGCGGACGAAGAATACAAGCGTTATGAACGTGTATTGATCAGCCGCATCACGTGGATGGAAGTTCTGGTTGGTGAGAAGGACGACGATATCGAGTTGCGTGATTATCTGGAGACGCATTTCGAAATCGTTCCGCTGGATTTGCCCATTGCCGAGGCCGCAGTTCAGTTACGCCGTACTCATCGAATTCGCCTGCCAGATGCCATCATTTGGGCGACGGCAAAGGTTCGCGATGCAATCTTGGTCACACGTAATACAAAGGACTTCGATCCCAAGCTCGAGAGAATTCGAGTTCCTTACGAAATTCTAGATGGTCGGGTCATTCCTCCTCCGCAATCCTCATCTCTCTGATACAATCCAGCCCGCACGCCGAACGTTGATCAACATCCTCGGCCTCCCTTGGTCGGGGATGTTTTTTGCGCCAATAGTACACGCAACATGAATGTTGCGGTACTGAGGAACTCGCGCAGCACAAGTTACCAATTACCAATCACCAATTACAAAATCCAAACTACGAAGCCACCGAACTACGTAACTACGAAACTACAAAACTATGGAACGAAAAGACTTACGAAACATCGCCATCATCGCCCACGTGGACCACGGCAAGACCACCCTCGTGGACGGCCTCCTGCGTCAATCGCACACCTTCCGCGACAACCAGCAGGTGGCTGAGCGCGTCATGGATTCCAACGACCTCGAGCGCGAGCGCGGCATCACCATCCTTGCCAAGAACACGGCTATTCACATGCCCGATCCCGTCACAGGCGGGCAGGTCAAAATCAACATCGTGGATACGCCCGGTCACGCCGATTTTGGCGGCGAGGTCGAGCGCGTGATGAACATGGTGGACGGCGTTCTCCTGCTCGTGGACGCGGCCGAAGGTCCCATGCCGCAGACCCGTTTTGTGCTGAAGAAGGCTCTTCAGATGGGACACAAGGCCGTCGTCGTCATCAACAAGGTGGATCGCAAAGACGCGGAACCCGCCCGCGTCCTCAACGACACCTTCGACCTCTTCATCGAACTGGGCGCGACCGAGGAACAGGCCGACTTCCCCGTCGTTTACGCCGTCGCCACCACGCAGCGCGCGGGACTGGCAGCGGATCTTGGCCCCGATCTGAGTCCTCTCTTCGACGTGATTCTGCGCCACATCCCCGCGCCCAAAGTGGACCCCGAAGCGCCTCTGCAACTCCTCGTCACCGCCCTCGGCTATGACGACTATCGCGGCGTCACCGCGGTCGGACGCGTCCACGCGGGCCGCATCAAAGCCGGACAAAAACTGGCGCGTCTCACCGTGGACGGCCAGAACCTGCCCGAAACCGCGCGCTACCTGTACACCTTCCAGGGCTTGAAGAAAATCGAAGTGGACGAAGTGTCCGCGGGCGATATCGTTTCCCTGGCGGGCCTCGAAGGAATCGCGATTGGTGAAACTCTCGCCGATCCGCTCAACCCCGTCGCGTTGCCCACAATCAAAGTGGAAGAACCCACCGTCCGCATGACGTTTGGCGTCAACACCTCGCCGTTCACGGGACGCGAGGGCAAGTGGAGCACCTCCCGAAAATTACGGGAGCGTCTCTTCGACGAACTCCGCACGAACGTCGCGTTGCGCGTCGAAGAAACCGACTCGGCTGAGAATTTCCTCGTCAGCGGGCGCGGCGAATTGCATCTTGGTATCCTCATCGAAACGATGCGCCGCGAAGGCTACGAATTCCAGGTCTCGCGGCCCGAAGTCATCTTCCACAAGGCGGACGACGGCGCGACGCTCGAACCGTACGAGGAAGTCCACGTGGAGACCAGCAGCGACACCGTCGGCGTGGTGGTGGAAATGCTCGGGAGCAGGCGCGGCAAAATGATGGAGATGCACGACACGGGTCAAGGCACGACGCGCATGGTCTTCATCGCCCCCACGCGCGGCCTGCTGGGATTCCGCTATCAGTTCCTCACGTCCACGCGCGGGATGGGCGTCATGCACACCATCTTCCACGGCTACGACGAAATGGCGGGACCGATGAACACGCGCAACACGGGTTCGATTGTCGCCATGGAAGCGGGAACAACAACATCCTACGCGCTCGAAAACGCCGAACAGCGCGGCACGCTTTTCGTCGGCCCCGGCGTGGACGTGTACGAGGGCATGGTCATCGGTGAGAGCGCGCGCGGCCTCGACCTGCCGATCAACGTCTGCAAGAAGAAGCACCTGACCAACATGCGCTCCTCGCGCGGCGATATGGAAATCCGCCTCACGCCGCCGCGGCAGATGTCGCTGGATGAAGCCATCGAATATCTCGCGGACGACGAACTGCTCGAAGTGACGCCCCAAAACTTCCGCATCCGCAAGCGCATCCTCGATACCGAAGAGCGCGGCAAGCAGGCGAAGAAGGTGAAAGAGATGTTGGAGGTGTAGTGCGTGTTGCGTGTTGCGTATTACGTATTTCGTAATGAAAACGCGGTCGTCGAGATGACGGCCGCGATTTTGGTTGTGGGGCAGACACTTGCACCGAACGCAAGCGCGGTGTTGGCAATCCGCCTTACTTTGGTGGGGCTACCCCGCGCACGAGAACGAGATCGGGTTGCCCAGCGCCTCGCCGCTGGCGTTGAACGCCGAGACGCGGTAAGTGTAGGTCGCTGCCGCGCCGCCCGCGAACAGGTCGGAGTAAGTGGTCACGTTGGCCGCCACCTCCGCTGCCACGGTTCCGTCGCGATAGATGCGGAAGCCGGTCTCGTTGTTGGAGCGATCCGTCCACGTCAGGACGACGGTGATGTCGCTGTTTACGCCGTTGAAACTGCAGGAGTATTGATATCTCAACCCCGATGGCGCCTGGAGCGCGCCCGCCGCCGAGGTGGGCGCGGAGGGCGTGGTCACGGGCAGGATGGCGGTGTTTCCAAAGGCGTTGGAATATTCGGCCAGCACCCAGCAGGGCTTGGCTTTACCGTCGGTGACCACCCAGTAACTGTTATCCTGCGCGCGCGCCACCATCTGGTAGGTGGCGCCGGGAACCAGCGTGATCACGATCGCGTATGTCTGCGCGGGTCCCTCGCGGCAGTTGGTGTTCGAGTCCACGGTCAGGATGGTGGCGGTGGGCGTGCCTGTCGAGGCGGTGGGCGAGGCGTTGGTTTGGATGGTTGGCGCGCCTTCCGTGCCGGGGGGAGGGGGGGCGGTCGGCGAGGCCAGCGGGACGCGATTCTCGGCGGTCGCGGCGGCCAGCGTCTGCGCCACGACGGTGGCGGCCTGGTCGTTCACGGAAATCTCCGGGCCCGTCGCGCGGGGAAAATTGCACGCGGAAAACAAGACGGCCAGCGGGATCAGGCGGGCGATTTTTTTCATGGCATCATCCCTTCAGTAACGAGCAGAAGAACGACTCAACGCTTTCCAGGCATTGTATCCGAAAAGGCGCGATAGGTTTGCGGACCGAGGGCGCGCGCCTGTTTAAGCGCCGCTTCGGCTTGCGACATCAGCGTTTCCGCGTCGATCCCCGGGCCGCCTTTGTGGCTGGCCAGGCCGATGCAGATGGTGACGCGCGTGGTAAATCCCAGCGGGGTATGCTGTGTGCCGAGCGTGATGCGCAGGAGGCGGTCGCAGACGGCGCGGGCGCCGATCTCGTTCGTGTTCGGCATCAATACCAGGAATTCGTCGCCGAGGCGGGCGGGGATGTCCGCCTGGCGCAGGCGCATGTTCAACATGGTTGCCAGCGCCGCGGGGGCATTCTCGATTTCGGCCTGCGTGGAGTTGACGAGCGCCAGCCCGATCCGCAACAGGGAAAGCGGGCTGGGATAGCGACGCGAGCGCGTCACTTCGAATTCCATCAGCGCGCGAAAGACGTTCTCGTCGTAGAGTTCGTTCGTGTCCGCGAAATTTTTCGACATGGGACATCCTCCTGGAAATGTTATTGCGCGATCTGGATGGACCGCATCAGCGCGTCGAGTTGAAGCAGCGCCGGATAGAAACTTTCAGGATCGGCAGAATTGAGGAGGCTCACAACTTCATTGTAGTATTTTACAACGGCATTTTCGTTGTCGTAACCGGGGAAGGGGATTCCGCCCGCGGGAGGCGCGGTTTCAGGATTGCTATCGAAAGCCAGCAGGGGATGAGAAGCGGGCAGGATGGCGATGATGTAGTATTTGCCGTCGTCCGTCAGGCCCTGGAATTGATAGAACAGGTCGTGGTTGTTGGCGGTGGCGTAATATTGCCCGTATACCGTCAGAAAGCGAACGCCCATACCGTTGTGAAATTGGATGAGTTGAATTTGCGCGGCGAACAATTGGCCCGCGTTGAAGGATGGGACGGCCGGCAGGTTGTCCGCAGTCGGCGCGGCGCTTCCATTCAAAATGGCTTGCAAGCGGGCAATGCTCATGCCCGCGCCTTCGTTGACGGCGGCGTATTCCTGCGCGGGATAGACGAGAATGTAAGGCGCGTGGAAAGTACCGCGCAGCCCGTAACCATCCAGGGCGAATTTGGTGTGTTCGGGCGCGGTGTTCCAGAATGGATCGTCCGCCGGCGCCGAGGCGGGGACCGTCCCTGCCAGCGCGTTGGAAGCCACGTCCGCGGGCAGGGTGAAACGGATATTGCCGAACGCGATCGTATTTCCACCCGGCTGGGGGGAGGGCGGAGGCGCGGCGGCCGAAATGGTGGCGGGCAGCGGCGCGGCCGCGGTAAGCGCCTGAACAGTTGCCGCAACCAGCGTCGATACCGGTGGGAAGGCGGTCGCGGCAGGCTGGGATGTCAGGCAAGCCAGCGTGGTCGCCAGGACGATTACCAAACCGAATAATCTCTTTTTCATGCGAGACTCCTGTCAAAAGAATAGGGAAGGCAGGCGGGTGTTGCCTGGAGTTGCAGTCTTCATGGTTTTGGATGGCTGACAAAGAATTCCCAAGTCACTCGCGTGGCGGATAGGGTCTGGATGGGCCAGTCGCCGCCCAGCCAGGCCGGGCCCTCGCCCCCGGGCCAGGCGTGCTTTCCGCCCACGATGGTGTACAGTTCCACGGAGGAATTTTCCGCGCAGCCATCCCACGTTTCGTGCCGGATGTTGAGGAACTTCCTGAGCCGCGGCTCGGGCGCGCAGCCGTTGAACGCGGTCCAGAACCCGATCGTACCCTGCACTGAGGCGAAATCCACTTGCACGATGGACTCGGGGCCGTATCCGCCTTCGTACAGGATGTGTTCGTCCTCTGTGCCGTGGAAGTGAATGACCGGAACAGGACGACTCGGTTCGCACGGCGCGTAGTTCAACGTGCCGGCCACTGAGTCGATTGCCGCGAAGATGTCGGCCGCTTCGCACGCCAGCCGATACGCCATGATTCCGCCATTCGACAAGCCCGCGGCGTAGACGCGGCTCAGGTCAACGCCCGCGACGGATTGCACGTCCGCGAGGATGGCGCGCGCAAACCCCACGTCGTCCGCGTTTTCGAGCATGGCGTTGCCGCAGCAATCGCCGCCGTTCCAGGTGAACACCTCCACATCGAGCGGCCCTGTTCCGTTTGGATAAACGACGATGAATCCCTCTTCGTCCGCCAGTTCGTTGAAATTCGTGGTGCGGATGGCGTTCTGCGCCTTGCCGCCCCCGCCGTGAAAGACCATCACCAGCGGGAGAGGCTCGCCGCGGTCATGGGAAGGCGGCAGGTGCAGAAAATACGTCCGCTCGTGCCCGTCCACGGTCAGGGCGCGTTTCGGATCCCTGACAGGCGCGGCTCGGGCGCAGGCCGTCACGACGAAAAGCGGCAGCGCGGCCAGCAGGACGACGACGGCGCGTTTCATTTCACCCCTGCCGCCTTCCCGCCCGTCATCTTTTGCAGGTCTTCGGTCTTCAGTTCGAAGATCGCGTTGGGAGTCCCCGCCGCGGCCCAGACGGTTGGATATTGCAGGAAGTCTTCGTCAATGTACGTCTCCATCGGCTGCGCGTGGCCGATGGGTGGGACTCCGCCGATGGCGAAGCCCGTCGCGGCGCGGACGAAATCCGCGTCCGCGCGGACGATTGGCTCGCCCGCGTATTCGGCGATGCGCTTCTCGTCCACCCGGTTCGCGCCGCTGGTCAGGACGAGGATCGGCTTGCCCGTATCGCGTCCCTTGAAGATGAGCGACTTGACGATCTGTCCGAGTTCGCAGCCCGCGCGGTCGGCGGCCTCCTGCGCGGTGCGCGTCGATTCGGCGTGTTCGATCACGGTGTAATCGTAACCGAGTTCGTTCAATAAATTTTGGATTTTTTGTGCAGAGGGAGAGAGTGGATTCATGCGCTTAAGTTTAGCACAATTTATTATGGAGCAATCCCTGCCTGATCGCCGTAATTTTGTTTGGAATACCTATTGAATTATTTGTGATTAACTGTACAATGATAATTGTACTGCTCGTGGGCGTCTGTTTCCCGAAAGGAGAAGGAATAATGAAAACCCCGCATAGCAAGTTCCCCCCTTCGGTCGTGTCAGGTGTATTGTGTTGTTTCATGTTGACATTTGTTTCTGCATGTGGGGAAGATCGACAAAACGTCCGTGTCGCTTCGCCTGTGACCATGAAGGAAGTTGTCATGGAGGATGCAGGCAGGATCATCGTCGAACACGGCTCGGGGTGCGGCGAGTCGGACCTGGATGGCGAGGAAGAGATAGTCACCCTCGACGGCAAAATGTCCCTGCCGCGGTATGCCGACCGTGGAACGGTCATCCTGAACGGTTGGTATGTGGAATACCTGGATGAAGATCATCACGTCAGGTCTTTTGCCGCAACCATCGGCCAAATAAAGGTTTTCGGCGATCAATTAACCTGGAAGGCCAAGGGGTGGTTGTCCGACGAGAATTTCGATGACGGTTACAGGTGGTGCTACTACTATACTGCAATGGCCTGGAATAGCGCTGAATTCGATGCTTTTGCAGATCATAACGATAATTACATGTCCGCGATTGACTCTTCAGTTCTGGCATTTCCTAATGAGGAGAGCGCCCTGGTGACGCTTAATCCGCATATCATGAATGCGGCTTTCGCGGAAAAACGCGCCGCGGTCGTATTGCCCCGTGGATATACATTTGGGTGGAATAATTATAAGGATCATCATATCCTGCAAATCGCCTACAATCTCGACCATACCGAGACATACATCGAAAAGGGGCAAGGTGGCGCAACCGTCTCCAGAGTTGACCAGGGATATGTCAGTTGGATCA
>DAOUMJ010000124.1:0-27476 GCA_034411715.1 Anaerolineales bacterium
GATCTCTATGGCAATCCAGGTGGTTATGTGCGCTTGATGGACAGCAAATCCGTTGGCGCACCCTGTCCAAATTGTGGTACAGGCATCCAGAAAATCTCCTACCTGGGCGGGGCCTGCTATCTTTGCCCCACCTGCCAGGCATAAGCAATCTGCTCGTTCGAAAGTCGGAAGTCGTTGTGATGCGACTCCCGACTTTTGATTCGTATTTCAGGATTACAATACAGCCGTGTCCAAGATTCGCCTTGATTTATTACTCGTCGAACGCGGACTGGCCGAAAGCCGCGCCAAAGCCCAGGCGCTGATCATGGCCGGGCAAGTGCGTGTGGACGATCAGGTCACGCTCAAGCCTGCCACCGGGGTTCAACCGGATTCCGTGCTGACAGTGGATTCCGGCCCGCGCTTCGTCTCGCGCGGCGGCGAGAAGCTGGACGCGGCGCTGGAGGCTTTCGCGCTCGACGTGCGCGGTCTCGTCTGCGCGGATGTGGGCGCCTCGACGGGCGGCTTCACCGATTGCCTGCTCCAACGCGGCGCGGCCAAAGTCTACGCGATTGACGTGGGGAAGGGTATCCTGCACTGGAAGATCCGCCGCGACCCGCGCGTGGTGGTCATGGAGGAAACGAACGCGCGCTTTGTGGAATCCCTGCCTGAGAAAGTTGACCTGGTGACAGTGGATGCCTCCTTCATCTCGTTGAAAGTTCTATTGCCTGTTATCAAGAATTGGTTTCGGCCCTCACCCCCAACCCCTTCGCGAAGCGCCCCTGCGGGGCTCCCGATTACGGGAGAGGGGAGTATAGTGGCGCTCATCAAACCGCAATTCGAAGCGGGAAAAAAGGACGCGGCGCGCGGCGAGGGGGTGATTCGCGATCCTGCTGTCCACAAGCAGGTATTGACCGATGTGTTGAATTTCGCGCAGTCGGAGGGATGGGGCGCGCGCGGGCTGATTCGCAGTCCGCTGTTGGGGCCGAAGGGGAATGTGGAGTTTTTGGCGTGGTTGGAATTGGGCAAAATGTCGGATTTTGTGGAAACCTTGATTGAAACAACCCTGAACGTTGTATAATGGGCAAAAGGAAATGCGCAATGTCTGAATTAACCTTGAGATCTACTGGCGGCCGACCTTTGAAACTACTTGTTAAAGCCGCTCTCGACAATGAATTGCTTCTCCTGGAAGCGGGAATTCGGCGCGCCGAACAGAAAATCAAATCCTTTGAGTCTCAATATGGCTTGAAGACCCGCAAGTTCGTCGAAAAATACGAAAATGACGAGATTGAAGAGACATTCGAATTATCCGAGTGGATTGGCGAGTACCGTTTGTTGACTCGGTTGTATGAAAAGGCCGAAACGCTCCGAGGGGTGACATTTGCGAATTGAGACCTACTTTCGGCGGATTCACAGAAGAATTGAGTCCTGCCCTGTCGTTCGTCTGGTAAACATTACCGAGGACAAACGAGGAACTTATGAGGGGTCCATTCAAGGCGTTTTGACATTCATCGATGAGTCTGTTCTTCACTTTCGAGAATATGTTGATGTGGAAGAACGCGTGGATCGGCTCATGTACGTTTATCACTATGTCAATTCAAAGGGGAAATTGATTTTTCGTTACGACAACACAGGTCACCATCGCAAATTGAAACTTCCAACATACCCCCATCATAAACATGACGGGGGACAGGATAATATCATTGCATCAGGCGCTCCCGAACTTTCGAGGGTGCTTGCTGAAATTCAATTTGGCATTACCCTGCCCTGAAATTGATTCCAACTTGAACCACCAACCAGTCAATCGTAATACTCAGGCTGGTAGGGGGATAAATGCTTCCTTCCCTCGTCGAGAATTTCTTCGATCGTCATATCGGCGTGGGCTTTATCCGCTGGGTGGTAGTGGACGTGAACGCGCAAGACATTGGGAAGTGTTTCGCAGATTAGTTTTTCGACGTGCGTGGCAATCGCGTCGCCTTCGATGACGGTCAGGAAGCCGTCAATGCCGATGGTCAGGTTGACGACGAGATGCGGGCCGAAGCGATGCGCCTGGAGTTCCTCGAGTTGGATGACTCCGTCCACGCCATGTAATTGAGCCGCCACCTGCTCGGCGATCTCGCGGCTCGGCACCGCGTCCATCAGTTCGACGGAGGATTCCCTGAGAATGAAGATTCCCGTCCGCAAAATCAGGAGTGCCACCAACGCGCCCGCAAGCGGATCCAGCCACGGAAGTCCGCGCTGGCCGAAGAAGATGCCGACGGAGGCGGCCGCCGCCGAGAAGATGTCGTTGCGATGATCGTAGGCCAGCGCGTCCACGATTGGGTTATGCGTGACGCGTCCCAGTTCGCGGACGTAGAAGAAGAGGAAAATCTTGATGCCGACAGTGGCGAGCGCGATCCACAACGCGATATCCGCCGCGCCCTGTGATGTGGTTTTCCCGTCCACCAAATCCCATATCTTGTCCGCCGCGTCCCAGAAAACCGCCACCGCCGTCGCCACCACGAACGCGCCGACGGTGAGCGAGGCGATGCTCTCCAGTTGGCGATGTCCGTAGGGATGCTCGGTATCGGCGGGCTTGTTCGCCATGCGGACGAAAATGCTGGCGACGATATAGTAGGCCACGTCCGAGGTGGAGTTGATGCCCTCGGCCAGGAGCGCCGGGCTGTGGCCAATCACGCCGAAGATGGTCTTCACGGCGGCGAGGAGGATGTTGACGCCCAGGCCGAGGTTCACGGCCCACAGGCTCTTCGCATCGCGGGAGTGAGTCATGGGCTGATTGTATTGGAATACCTGTGCCTGAGGAATGGAAGAATATCCTGTTTGCGAAGATAGAAAGCCTTAAGGGTTTGACAAATTAATCAAACCATACTATACTCAATTTATGCTAATTGAGCGAAATATACTTGGAAACATTCAGAATGAATTGAATTCTGAGCCTAAAATCATCATCCTGTACGGCCCTCGCCAGACGGGAAAAACCACTTTAATCCAGCAGTTACTGACAAAGGTCACGTTGCCCTGCCTGCAACTCAACGGGGACGATCTTCGTACACAGGAACTTCTGGGACGCGCGGACCTGGACAGGCTAAAAACGGTGGTTGGCGCAAACCGCCTGCTTGTCATTGACGAGGCGCAACGCGTCGAGAATATCGGCCTGACGCTGAAACTCATCTTTGATACGCATCATATTCATATCCTTGCTTCAGGCTCCTCTTCCTTCGATCTTGCCAATAAAATCAACGAACCGTTGACGGGCCGCTCGACCACTTTCACATTGTATCCCTTTTCCTATTCCGAGTTGCCGATTGTTCCGCCGACAGTGTCCAACAGCGAGCGGATGGAGGAATTTTTACGCTTCGGGATGTATCCCAGGGTAATCACATCCCAAACCCAGGAGGAAAAGGAAAACTATCTTTACGATTTGATCAATAATTACCTGTATCGCGATATCCTGACCTTCGAACAGGTCCGCAAGCCCAAAAAAGTGATTGACCTGCTCTCTCTTCTGGCGTTGCAAATCGGTTCGGAAGTGTCCACCGCCGAACTGGCCTCGCGCCTTTCGATCTCGAAACCGATCGTTGAAAAATATCTCGACTTGCTGGAAAAAATGTTTGTGATCGTCAACCTGCGCGGGTTCAGCCGCAACCTGCGGAAGGAAATCTCGAAAACATCGAAATATTATTTTGTGGACCTGGGATTCCGAAATGCCTTGATCCGCAATTTCAACCCGCTGGCCATTCGCCCCGATGTCGGCGCCTTGTTCGAAAATTTTGCCGTCATCGAAAGGATGAAAACATTTTTCAACCGGCGCCGTCACGCCAATTTCTATTTCTGGCGCACGTATGACCAGAGGGAAATTGACCTGATCGAGGAACGACAGGGAACACTGACGGCGTTTGAATTCAAGTGGAAGGATGGAAAGTTCAAAGGAAAGTCGGCAGTTGAGTTTACATCCGCCTATGCAAACAGCCGCTTTCAGCTCGTCACGCCATCCCTCTTCGATGAATTTCTAACGGGATAAAGGCGCAAATCGAGTATACTCCCGCCCGCTTATGACCTCCCACATCCGCAACTTCTGCATCATCGCGCACGTGGATCACGGCAAGTCCACGCTCGCCGACCGTCTTCTGCAACTCACGGGGACGATCTCCGCGCGCGAGATGACCGAGCAGGTGCTGGACACGATGGACCTCGAACGCGAAAAGGGCGTCACCATCAAGGCCTCGGCGGTGCGGATGAACTATCGCGCGCAGGACGGAAACGACTACGAGCTCAACCTGATTGATACGCCCGGCCACGTGGACTTCGGCTACGAGGTCTCGCGCGCGCTGAACGCCTGCGAGGGCGCGATCCTCGTGGTGGACGCCACGCAGGGGATCGAAGCGCAGACCCTGGCGAATCTCTACCAGGCGCTCGAGGCGGACCTCGCGATCATCCCCGTCATCAACAAGATTGACCTGCCCTCGGCGCGTCCCGACGAGGTGGCCGAGGATGTGGGCAGCCTGCTCGGGGTCCCGCCCGGATCGGTGCTGCGAATTTCCGCCAAAGAGGGGAGGAATGTCGAAGCGGCGCTGGAGGCGATCATCGAGAAAGTCCCGCCGCCGAGCGATGAGCCGGAGAAGCCCCTGCGCGCCCTCATCTTCGATTCGCATTACGATCCGTACAAGGGAGTCATCGCCTACGTGCGCGTCGTCGAGGGGACGGCTCGCCCGAACGAAACCCTGCGGATGATGGCGACGAAGACCGACATGAAGCCCATCGAGATCGGCATCTTCGCGCCTTCGATGAAACCCGTGAACGGGCTGCGCGCCGGGGAAGTGGGTTACATCGCGACGGGACTGAAAACCGTCCACGAGTGCCGGGTCGGGGATACGCTGACCCAGGCCCAAAGTCCCGCGAGCGAGGCGCTGCCGGGCTACCTGCATCCCAAGCCGATGGTCTTCGCGGGCATCTATCCCGTGGACGCGGATCAATATCCCGACCTGCGCGAGGCGCTCGACAAACTGCAACTCAACGACGCGTCACTTACTTTCGAGCCGGAAACTTCACAGGCGCTGGGCTTCGGATTCCGCGCCGGATTCCTCGGCCTCTTCCACATGGAGATCATCCAGGAGCGCATCGAGCGTGAGTTCGATTTGGATGTGCTGTTCACCGCGCCGTCGGTGGAATACGAGGTGTTGACGCACGACGGCGAAATTGTCAGAGTGGACTCGCCCGCCGAACTTCCCGACGAGGGCCTGATCGCCGAAGTACGCGAGCCGTGGATGACCATCGAGATCATCACGCCCACCGAATACTACGGCCCGATCATGGACCTGGTGACGAAGCGCCGCGGCATCTACAAGCAGCAGCATTATCCCGCGCCGCACCGCGTCCAACTGGATTACGAAATCCCGCTCTCCGAGATCATCGTGGACTTTTTCGACGAGTTGAAGTCGCGCACGAAGGGTTACGCCTCGCTCGATTACCAGTTCCTCGAATACCGCCCCGACAAATTGCAGAAACTGGAGATCCTCGTCAACGGCGAGCCTGTGGACGCGCTGGCCGCCATCGTCCACGAGCGCGACGCGTACCACAAGGGACAGCGCCTCATCACCAGGTTGAAGGGCATCATCCCGCGCCAACTGTTCGACGTAGCCATCCAGGCCGCGGCCGGCGGACGCGTGATCTCGCGCGCCAACGTCAAAGCCACGCGGAAAGACGTGCTGGCAAAATGCTACGGCGGCGACATCACGCGCAAGAAGAAACTGCTCGAGAAACAAAAGAAGGGCAAACGCCGTTTGAAGATGGTCGGCAATGTGGAAATCCCGCAGGAGGCGTTCATGGCTGTTCTGCGGTTGGAAGAGGAATAGCCTGTAGTACGTATTACGTATTCCGTGTCTACCTGTCTACTCCCCAGAGGAAAGATTGAACCCCAAAAAACGTATTCCAAGTTGGCTCCCCGGCGCGCTCATCAGCCTCGCGCTGATCGCCGCCATTCTATATTTCGTTGACCTCGGCGCGATGCTGGAAGCGATCCGCAAAGCGGATTACGGCATCCTCGCCTTCGCGTTCGCGCTCTCATTCGTCTGGATGCTCGGCCGCGCCAAAGTCTGGCAGACGCTCCTGCGCGGCCGTCCATCCTACAAAGACACGTTGTTCACCGTCGGCGAGGGTTACCTGCTCAACAACTTTCTGCCCTTCCGCCTCGGCGAACTGGGGCGCGCATTCCTCATCAGCCGCAAATCGGGAATGCAGTTCGCGGAAGTGCTGCCGACCATCGTCATCGAGCGCGTGGTGGATCTGGGCATCTCGGCCGCAATTTTGCTGGCGGCGTTGCCGTTCGTGGTCGGCGCGGGAGGCTCGGAGCGGATTGGCGTCATCGTCGGCGGCGCGGTTGTCTTCGGTCTCATCGCGCTGTACGTTCTGGCGCGCTACAACCGGTGGGCGCTCGATCTCTTCCACAAACTGAGCGCGCGCTGGCCGTCGCTGCAACGGTTCGGCGGCGGCTTCCTCGAGTCTTTTTTCGATGGACTGGGCGTGTTGAAAGACGGCTGGCTCTTCGCCCGCTTCCTCTTTTGGATGATCCTCAACTGGGGCGTCGCGCTGGTGGCGTATTATCTGATGATCCGCGCCTACTTCCCCGAGGCGCAATTTCTCTGGACTTTCTTCGCCCTCGGCGCGGGGGCGCTGGGCGGGGCGATTCCCGCCGCGCCCGGCTCGGTCGGGACCTTCGAGGGAGCCATCACCTGGGCATTGGCCCTGCTGACGGGCGACCAGTCCGCCGCGCTGGCGGTGGCGTTGACGGCGCGCCTCTACAACTATCTCAACAGCGGCGTCATCGGCGGCATCGGCCTGGGGCGCGAGGGCGAAACGCTCGGCAGCGTCTATCGCGAGTTGATGGCGTTGAGGAAACGCGGGGACGAGGTACGCAATACGTAAGAGGCAGTACGTAGTACGTATTGCGTATTACGTAACTCACATGGCAAGGAATTCTCCATGAAAAAAAACTATCTCATCACCGGCGGGGCCGGTTTTATCGGCTCGAACTACGTTCATCATCTTCTGACGCGCGGCGAGAACGTGACCATCCTCGATAACTTCTCGCGGGGCGGCGCGCCGCGCAACCTGGAGTGGCTGGAGCAAACCTTTGGCAAGGATTCGTTCCGCCTGATTCGCGGGGACGTGCGCGACGCCTCGCTCGTAATGGAGGCCGCCCGCGGGTCCGATGTGATCGTGCATCTCGCGGGACAGGTGGCGGTCACCACCTCCGTCACGAATCCGCGCGACGATTTCGAGAACAACGCCCTCGGCACGTTCAACGTCCTCGAAGCGGCGCGGCTTTCGGGACGGAATCCCATCGTTAATTACGCGTCCACCAACAAAGTCTATGGCGGGATGGAGGATGTGAAGGTTGTGGAACGCGGTTCGCGCTGGGAATACGAGAGCCTGCCGTTCGGCGCATCCGAATCACAGCCGCTGGATTTCCATTCGCCCTATGGGACAAGCAAAGGGTGTGGCGATCAATATGCGCGCGACTATGCGCGTATTTACGGTCTGCCGACAGTTGTATTTCGTCAATCTGCAATTTACGGGCCGCGACAATTTGGAATTGAAGACCAGGGCTGGATGGCATGGTTCGTCATTGCGGCGGTAACAGGCCGCCCGATAACAATCTATGGCGACGGTAAACAACTGCGCGATATGTTGCATGTCAGCGATCTAATCATTGCCTACGATCTTGCGATTGAGAATATCGAGAAAGTGAAAGGACAAATCTTCAATTTGGGAGGCGGGCCTGGAAACACAATTTCAGTGTGGACCGAATTCGGGCCGCTGCTCGAGGAACTGCTCGGCCGCCCGATCCCTGTGGCGCGCGGCGACTGGCGTCCCGGCGATCAGCGCGTCTTCGTGGCGGACATTCGCAAGGCGGCGCGCGAACTCGATTGGCAGCCGCAGGTCAAGGTCGAGGAAGGGATTCGAAAATTGTTCGAGTGGGTGAGGGAGAACAAGGGCCTGTTTTAGGAGAAAACGATGAACGCCGCCTGCGATCACATCGTCATCGGCGCGGGACACAACGGCCTGGTCGCCGCCGCGTACCTCGCCAGGCAGGGCAGAAAGGTCCTGGTTCTCGAACGCCGTCCCATCGTCGGCGGCTCGGTCGTGACAGAAACCTTTGGCGAAGACTTCCAGGCGGATTCCGTCTGGACGGGTGGAACGCTGCATCCCGACATTGTCAAAGACCTGAAACTCGCCTCGCGCGGACTTCCAGCGGATCCTGTCCGAAAACCCTTTCTCTCCCTCCAGGCCGATTCCCCCCACCTCGTCCTCGACGGCGATCCCGCCAAAGCGGCGGAAGCCATCGCGCGGTTCTCCGCCAGGGACGCGGCGCGCTGGGGCGAATTCGTCCGCTTCATGAACAAGGCCGCCAGGTTTTTGGACTACGCCTATTCCACCATCATGCCGCGCCTGCCGCGCAACTTCAGCCTCGAAGAGGGATACGGACTGCTCGAACTCGGCCTCGACCTGCGACTGATGGGCCGCAGGGATATGCTCGACTTCATCCGCCTGTTGCCGATGACCGCGGCCGAATTCCTGGAGGAGCGGTTCGAATCCGAGCCGCTCAAAGCCGCGCTGGCCTCGGTTGCCATCCATGGACAGACATTGGGCGTCATGTCGGCAGGCGCGGGCTGCACCCTGCTCCACAACTGGCTGAACCGCGGCGGGCTGGCGCACGTCAATGTCGGCCGGGCCGGCGCGCTGACGCAGGCGCTGGCGGACGCGGTGCGCGCCTTCGGCGGCGAGGTCCGCACCGGGGCCGAGGTCTCACAAATCCTGGTGGATACGTACAGGTGCAGGGGCGTGGCGCTGGCGAACGGCGAGGAGATCTTCGCCGATACCGTCGTCTCCGCCGTAGATCCGAAGCGGACATTCCTCTCGCTGGTCGGCCCCGCGCATCTCCCGCCCGAATTCGTCTGGAAGATTCAATCCATCAAGATGCGCGGTTCGGCGGCGAAGATCCACCTGCTGACCGATGGAACCCACGGCATTCCCGATGGGACGCTTGCCGTCGCTCCCTCCCTCCAATATCTCGAAAAGGCATACGATGCCGCGAAATACGGCGCGGTCTCGGAAAAGCCGTATCTCGAAATCACCGCCTCGGGCAAGGTGGTTTCCATTCATTTCCAGTTCGCCCCTTTTTCCCTGAAACACGGGTCATGGGACGTGGAACGTGGAACCGTCGAGAGGCTTGCGGTGGACACATTGGCGGGTTATTTTCCCCAACTAAAGTCTTCGATCAGGAGCGCCAAAACGATCACGCCCAAGGACCTGGAGGAAGTGTATGGCCTGACCGAAGGCGACTTGAATCACGGCCAATTGGCGCTCGACCAGTTCCTCTTCATGCGCCCCATTCCAGGCTGGTCGAATCACAGAACGCCCATTGACAATTTATACCTGTGCGGAAGCGGCGTCCACGGCGGAGGGGGAGTCAGCGGGGCGGCGGGACGAAATGCGGCCCGGTCGCTGAAGTGAAAATCAGAAACACAGGAGAATCCCATGCCCGAACCCCTCATCGAAACGCGCAACCTCGTCAAACGCTACGGCGACAAACTGGCCGTCAACAATGTCACCTTCGACGTGCAAGGCGGCGAGATATTTGGCTTCCTCGGCCCCAACGGCGCGGGGAAAACCACCACCATCAAAATGATCGTCGGATTGTTGCAACCCACCTCGGGGATGGTGAAAGTGCATGGCTTCGACGTGCAAGCGCAACCCCTCCAGGCCAAAGCCGCCAGCGGATACGTGCCCGACACGCCCAACCTCTACGCCAAATTGACGGGACGCGAACTCCTCCGCTTCGTGGGCGACCTCTACGGCCTCGACCGCGGACAGGTCGCGCGGCGGATCGAGGAGTTGCTGCGTATCCTCGAGTTGACCGCGGCCGCCGACGACACGATCGACTCGTACAGTCATGGAATGCAGCAGAAGACCTCCCTCGCCGCCGCGCTCGTCCACGATCCGCGCGTCCTCGTGCTGGACGAGCCAACGGTCGGGCTGGACCCGAAGTCGGCGCGTCTCATCAAGGACATCCTCCGCCAACTCGCCGAGCGCGGCGCGGCCGTCATGCTCTCCACGCACATTCTTGAAATCGCCGAGCGCATGTGCGACCGAATCGGAATCATCAACAAGGGCGAACTCGTCGCCATTGGCACGATGGAACAACTGCGCGAGTTGGGCAAGAGCGGCGAGACCAGTCTCGAAGATATCTTCCTCGGTCTCACGGGCGGCGCGGAGGAAGCGGCCATCGCAGAGATATTGAAATGAACGCATCACAACCCTCGGCGCGCGTCCTGCCCTCCATTTGGAAACTACTCGCCATGCGCGTGCGCATCAGCGTCAATGGTTTTCGCCATGCAAAGATCGGGCAGAAGATCGGCATCATCGTCCTCGGGCTGACGATCCTGGGCTTCACGGCCTTCACGTTTTTCTTGTCCCATTTGTTTTTGAGTCTCCTGCGCGACCCAGACCTGTTAAAGTACGTGGGCATTGACCCAAAACCGCTATTGCAGGCCGTCCCCGTGATGATCGTGACGGTGATGTTCCTCGGAATCGTGTTCACCAGTTTCGGCGTTTTGCTTCAAGCCCTCTACCTCTCCGGCGACATGGACTTCCTGCTCAGTTTCCCCGTCCCCATCCGCGCGGTCTTCGCCACCAAATTGCTGCAAGCCGTCCTCCCCAACCTCGGGCTGGTCTCCCTCTTCGGCCTGCCGATCCTCTTTGGGCTTGGGACGACGGGCGGCTATCGCTTCGTCTACTATCCCCTCGTCGTTCTCGTTATCTTCGCGCTCACGCTGGCGGCCTCCGGGCTTTCCTCGCTGCTGGTGATGATGGTGGCGCGCGTCTTTCCCGCCCGCCGCGCGGCCGAGATCATCGGCTTCCTCGGCGCGACGCTGGCGATCACCTGCTCGCAGTGGTACAACTTTTCGCAAGCGTTCGGAGATAACGATTATTCACCCCAACAATTCAGCGGACTCTCCAGCCTGCTCGTCCGCGCGAACACGCTCTGGCTTCCGCTCAATTGGGCTGGGCGTGGACTGGTGGACATCGGCGAGGGACGCTGGCTCACGGGACTCCCGCTTCTCCTCCTGACCTTTGGGCTGTGCGCGGCCGCCTTTGGCTTTTCCCTGGCTGCAGCCGAACGCTGGTACTACACAGGCTGGGCGGGAATGCAGGTCGTCGCGCGCAAAAAGAAAACGACCCCCGCGAAACGAACAATCTCCCGCGACCGGGCCCAAACCCCATCCCGGATTCTCCGCTTCGTGGCCGCGCCCGTGCGCGCCATCGTGGGCAAGGACTTCCTCGTCATGCGCCGCGACCTGCGGAACCTCTCGCAGTTGATCTCGCCTCTCATCCTCGGCGTGATGTACACATTGATGATCTTCCAGACGGGCGGTGAACCGCCTCCGGGTCAGGGCGAAGCGCCAGATTGGTTCATGGACTCGTTCCGCACGCTATTGGCCTACGGCAACGTCGGCATGTCGCTCTTCGTCGGCTGGATGCTCTCGGCGCGGCTGGCGGGGATGGGGCTATCCTCGGAGGGAAAGAACTACTGGCTGTTGAAGGCCGCGCCCTTGCGCGTTACAGATATTTTGCTCGCCAAGTTTTTGGTGGCCTACCTTCCCGCCCTCGCGCTGGGGCTGGTCTTTCTCATCGTCATCTCGCTCGTGCAGGGGATTCCACTCGGCATCTTCCTCTACAGCCTGGTCACGATGATTCTCTCGCTGGCGGGAATGAACGGCCTCATGCTCGGTTTCGGCGCGGGTGGGGCAAACCTCCAATGGGACGATCCACGCAAAATGAACGCGGGCGCGCTCGGCTGTCTCGGCCAATTCCTGACCATGCTTTACGTCCCGGTCGCGTTCGCGCTTTTCATCGGGCCGCTGGCATTGGCGACGTTCTCCCTCCTGCCCGAAATCGTCGGCTATCTCGGTGGATTGCTTTTCGGCGGCGCCTTTTCCATCGCCTTCGCCATCATTCCTCCCCTCCTCGCGCGCAAAAAAGTGGAACGATTGGGGGAATGAATTTCACAAATGAAATCCTCCGCCTCCTCGTGAAGACGGGGGATTTCATTTCCACTGACAACCGATCACCGGCTTTCCTCGGGCGGCGCGGACGCGTCCACGCGCGCGGCCGGATGAGGGTCAAGGGCGATGCGGGCATTGCGGCGTCCCAGCCAATACGCGCCATAGAGCAGTCCGATAAAGAGGGCGAATTTCACCAGTCCGCCAAGCAGGAAGAATCCGCCAAACGGCGTGTACCATCCGTGCATCGAATACGGGGCGCCGCCCATCATCGGGCGCTTCCACGCGTCGCGTGGATACCAATCGCCGCGCGTCATCGGGTGATCCCACGCGCCGCGTTGATACCAGTCGCCGCGCATCATCGGGTGATCCCACGCGCCGCTCCAGCCATAAGCCATGCGCGCCTGCCACGTGTAACCGATCGCGAACATCGCGGCGACGAGTACCAATACCAGCGCGACGCCGAGAATCCATTTCCAGGTTTTGCTCATAGGGAACTCCTTTCTTGGCGAACATGATAACACCCTTGTGTAAAGAAATTGTCAAGAGATTGTGTCAATTTCGGCAAGCAGGTACAATCCGCCCATGTCCAAATTCAAATCTCCCCTCTCCCTGTTTTTCGCAACCCTGTTGCTGATCGTGCTGATCGCCTTCCTCGGCCCCGAGGAGAAAGACCTCGGCGCGAACGTGCGGATCGTGTACCTGCACGGCGCGTGGGTGCTGACAGCGGAACTGGCCTTCGCCCTCTCGGCTCTCGCGGGACTTTTGGGCCTGGTTGCCCGCCGCGACGTTTTCCACGCCTGGAGCGCCGCGCTCGCGCGGACGGGCGTCGTCTTCTGGGTGACGTATCTGCCGCTCTCGCTGCTGGCAATGCAATCCAACTGGAACGGACTCTTCCTCGCCGAGCCGCGCTTCCGCCTCGCGCTGACCTTCGCGGTGGTGGGCGTTCTCCTGCAACTCGGCCTGTGGATCGTCAACCAGAAGTGGCTGACCTCGCTGGCGAACATCGCGTTCTTCGTGGTTTTACTTTTTACGTTTTCGCAAGCGGCATACGTCATGCACCCGCCGGACTCGCCCATCTTCAATTCGGGAAATTACGCCATCATCGGATTCTTTGTTGGATTGAATTTGCTCACGTGGCTGGCGGCGTATTTTTTGACAAAATGGTTTCTCGCGCTGGGAAAGCCTGAATCCGCGAGTTAATATCCAACGCAAAGTCGCGAAGGCGCAAATCTACAAGATTTTCCCCTTGCACTTTGCGCCTTTGCGTTAAGAACTTCTGAACATCAAAGCATAGCGCGGTTCGTACCGCAAAATTCATTTTGCGCCTGCGCGGGCAAGATAAATCTCCCTGGCGCTGCCCGCCACTATAGTCCCCGAAGCGAAGCGGAGTGGGAGGGCAAGTGTGCGGTACTGAGGCAAAATCTTCGCGATTGACGCAGTTCCTAAAGGGCAATACTATATCTGCATCAAAAAGACCGCTCTGCGAACGGTCTTTTTGATGCAATCAAGAAGTACCGCAACACATCGTCCCCGAATGGGGATTTATGTTGCCCTCGCAAGATGAATCTTGCGGTACTACAACATTCATGTTGCCCTGCGAAATGAATTTCGCGTTACTTGGCTGCCACCGCAGGCTCGCCTTCAAAGAGATGTTCTGCTTCCGTCCCGGGCAGCGGCTTCGGCAATCGCATGGCGCGGACAACCAGATCGGTGATCGCCGTGATCTGCACGTTCAACTTGTAATGCTCGTTGATGTCGCCGATTTGCAGGCGGCAGTTTTCGCAGGCGGCCACGACAACCTTCGCGCCCGTGGACTTGATCTGCTCGGCCTTCGGTTTGCCCGCCGCGATGCGACGGTCCGCGTATTCGGCCAGCGCGACCAGTCCGCCTCCTCCGCCGCAGCATAAGGCTTCGTCGCGGTTGGGGGTCATCTCGCGGAAATCCTTGACCACGTTCTTCAACACGTAGCGCGGCTCTTCGATGAGTCCGCCGTTTCGGGCGAGATTGCAGGAGTCGTGATACGTCACGCCTTCGGGGATGGCAGTGGGGTCAACTTTGATTTTCCCGTCGCGGAGGTAATCAGCCAGCGCTTCGATCAACGAACGCACTTTGAAATCGAATTGACCCGCGAACCAGTTTGGCACGTCCCAGCGATACGAGGCGTAGGCGTGCCCGCATTCGGCGATGACGATCTCCTTCACGCCGAGACGGTTGGCCTCGTCCACGATTCGCTTCGCGACCTGCTTTGCGCGGCTCATGTCCGCGAGAAAGACGCCATAATTCGCGGCTTCAAAAATCGAGAGCGTCCAATCCTCCTTCGCGGCGTTGAAGACGACCGCAGGAGGCAAAATGGTATGCGCGCCCGCCAGAGGGACGTACAAAATCTTCGCGCCCTGTTTCTCCACGGGGATGGTCGCGGACGAATCGCCTGTAATATCGCGCAACTGCTCTTCCATCTCGCGAATCTGCTCGAGGAACATTTCCTTGAAGAACGAGGGGTCTTTGCCTTTTTCGATGGCCGCGTCCGCGAGCATCATCAGGATTTCGGGCGCGGTTCCCGAGGCCGTCGCCATGGCGCGGACGGCGCGCATCATCAGCGGGGTGTCCACGCCGAGGGGACAATTCACCGTGCAGCGTCGGCACAGCGTACACTGGCTGAAAGCGATCTCGGTTAAATTCGCGAGAGTCGGTTCATCGAGTTTCTTCGCGCCCGTCCACGCGGGGAAGAGGCGGCTGAGGAAATCATGTTCGTAGCGATAGACGCTTCGCAGGCGTTCGGCGCGGAAGGCGGGGATGTGTTCCACCTTCGGCTCGGCGCGGTAGTAGTGACAGGCCTCCGCGCACAGTCCGCAGCGGGCGCAGGCTTCGAGCGCGGTTTCCAGCGGCTGGTTGAGTTGCGCTTCGAGCGTCTTCAGGGCGAGTTCGATGGTTTCAGTCATGGCATACCTCTACTTCGCAACTTCGGGATGCGGATACACCGCGCGGCGTCCGAAAAATTTTCCAAAGAACGCGCGCGAGAAGAAGAAATACAGACAATGACGGATCTTGCCGAGAGGAACGTAGGTCATGGTGATTGCGGATAAAACGTAAAACGTAATCATCCACGCTTCATTCCAGATGGCGAGGGCGGACGCGGCCATCCAGACCGTCACCAACCAGACGGCGAAATGATCGTCGGGGAGGCTCAGTCCGCGCAGGTTGTGTTCGATGAGGCGCATCAGTCCGCCCGCCGCGCCTAGGATCGCGCCGAAGACGAGAACCCAGCCCAACGTCGAGGAGAGAAGCGAGGGGAGCAGATTCCAAAACGGGGAGATGAGCAGCGCGCCGATGGCGGTAAAAATCCCGATGTGGAATCCGATCCCGCGCAGGTAGGCGATGCTATGCAAGCGCGTCGATTCTTTCGCCCAGGGCATCATCCCCTTGGTGAAGGTGTAGGCGATTCCGTGCGAGGGATTCCCCTTGAGGGGAGATTTGTCCACGGGCAGGGCGCGCCGCTTCGTCTGGGCGTAGCGGAGGGTTATTCCGTAGAGGCCAGCCAGAAGTCCGGCGAGGGCGAGGAGTTGGAAGATGAGCATGGTATTTGCCTCCCGTCATTGCGAGGAGGGTGCCCTTCCCGACAAAGCAATCTCCCATGTTGCGAGGGGATTGCTTCGGGACAAAGAACGTCCCTCGCAATGACGAAATCTTACTTCGACCTCTTCACCACAAACTTAAACGTCTTATCCTCGCGCTTATCGAGCGACACCAACTCGTGACCGGTCGAGCGCGTCCAGGCGGGGATGTCGGCCATCACGCCGGGGTCGGTAGCCACGGCTTCGACCGCTTCGCCGACCTGCACCTGCTTGATGGCCTGCGCCAGTTTGACGACCGGCATCGGGCAGAGCAGGCCTTTGAAATCGAGGGAAAGTTTTGCGTCCATTTTGACTCCTTTTACTAATACTCGTCATTGCGAGGAGGGTGTTCTTTCCGACGAAGCAATCCCCGCGTCGTGGAGGAGATTGCTTCGCTTGGTCTCGATACGCCCCCTTCGGGAACACGGCTACTCGACCTGCGCTCGCAATGACGGATGCGACTAGATGAAGAACTGAATACTCGATTCTTTCGCGTGCTCGAGCATCGTCGCCACGCCGACGGGCTGGGCCGCTTCGGGAATGAAATCTTCCTGGGTGTATTCCATCACGTCCATGGACATCTGGCACGGGAGCAGTTGAACGCCGAGGTCAATCGCGGCCGCCCGCAGTTCGGGAAGTTGCGTCACGCCCTTCTGCTTCATCATCAGTTTGAACATCCAGCGTCCCATCCCGCCCATGTTGAGCCGCGAGGGGCCGATGGCGTTCAGGCCGCCGCGGTTCATCACGCCGAGCATCCGCCCGAAGAGTCCCTTGCCCGTGAAGCGGCCGTCTTTTTGAATCGCTTTCAATCCCCAGAACGTGAAGAACATGACCACTTCCATGCCCGCCGCGGCCGCGCCGCTGGCGATAATGAACGAGGCCATCACCTTATCCAGGTCGCCGCTCAGGACGACCAGCGTCAGTTTGTCTTTCTTCTCAGTCATTGCAGGCTCCTTGAAATTTATGTTTCATTTTCTCAACGCGGAGTTCGCGGAGAACGCGGAGCTTTAATTTTCTCTCTGCGGACTCGGCGCTCTCTGCGGTAATCTTCCTCGCCGCGTTGAGTTGGCTCAGGCAATCGCTTCGGCCAGTTCGGCGCGTTTGGCAAGTCCGTCGCGCATCACCGCGCGCAGCAGGTCGAGCGCCTCGATCAGGCGGATGTCGCCCAGGCTGTAGGTGACGGTCGTCCCGCGCCGCTCCGGCGTGACCATGCCGCGCTCGCGCAGCACCTTGAGGTGGCGCGACACGAGCGGTTGGGGCATGTTCAACTCGGACGACAATTCCGTGACGTTGCGCGGACCCTGAGACAGCGTGTACAGAATCATGATGCGGCTGGGGTCGGCCAGTCCGCCGCAGATCTCGGCGTGGAGTTGGATGACTTCGGTTTCCAGCGTTTTGTTCATCTTCAATTTCCTTATATGCACATATCCATATATTTTCGTGAAAATAATAACAATTTGTCTCGCAGGGTTATAGTGTGTCAAGTAACGCAAAAGGGAGGATGGATGTAACCATTTGTGAAATTAATCACAAGTTAATTTGTACAAACTGTCCTTTATTCTTTACGCGGGAAAGACCATTGGGTTCTCTCTTCGAGGTGAGACCCTCTCATGGATACTCCGTGGTTTGTGCTTGACTTTTTTTGCGCGGTCCTCCGTGAAATCCGTGTTTATCCGTGTACAAAAGGTTTCGATCACGGCGATTCCCAAAGAGCCGACAATCGCGAGACCACTAACCGTGCCTGTGTTATGCTTGGGAAATTCACGCGCTGGGAGAAACCATGCCCCCTCTTCGCCTCGTCGTCCTGACCGCCATCCGCGTCATCCTGAACACCGCCCATCGGATGATCTACCCCTTCCTCGCCGTCTTCGCGCGCGGCCTCGGCGTGGACCTCGCGGCGGTTTCCGCGCTGGTGGCGAATCGTTCGCTGGTGGGTTCCCTTGCCCCCTTCCTGTTTCCGTTCATCGAGCCGCGCGGACGAAGATTCGGGATGTTGCTGGGCGCGGGATTGGTGGCGGTCGCAATGGGACTGGTGGCAATCTGGCCCAGCCTCCTCACACTCGGCGCGGCCCTCACGCTGGCGCTGGTCGGTAAGACCTTCTTCGACCCGTCCATGCTGGCCTACGTTGCGGATCACGTCCCCTACGCGCGGCGCGGCACGGCGACGGCCGTCGCCGAATTTGCCTGGTCGCTTTCGTTCATCGTCGGCGTGCCTGCCGTCGGATTCGTGATCGCGCGCTTCGGCTGGTCCGCCCCCTTCGGCGCGCTCAGTCTGACCATCGCGCTGGCTTGCATCCTCCTCGCGTGGACCGTCCGCAACTCGCACAAGCCCGCCCCCCACGCCGACGGGATCTTCGGCAACGTGCGCGTCATCTTCACCTCCGCGCCGGTGCTGGCGGCCATTTCCATCGGCCTGTTCGCAGGCATGGCCAACGAGGCGGTCAACCTGCTGTTCGGCGTCTGGCTGGAAGATTCGTTCCAACTGCAAATCGCCGCGCTGGCCGGGGCTTCGGCGGTGATCGGACTCTCGGAACTGGGCGGCGAGGGGTTGGTTGCGTTATTGGCGGATCGACTCGGCAAAGTTCGCGCTACGGGGTTGGGGCTGGCCGCGAACTGCCTCGCCGCGCTCCTGCTCCCCGTCATCGGGCGAAGCGAGGCGGGCGCGCTGGTGGGGCTATTTCTGTTCTACATCACCTTCGAGTTCACGCTGGTCAGCCAGATCCCGCTGATGACCGAAATCCTGCCCTCGGCGCGCGCCACCACCCTCTCGTTCAACTTGATCGGTCACGGCATCGGACGGGCGGCCGGCGCGCTGCTGGCCCCCGTCCTTTACGCCTTAGGCTTCTCGTACGTGACTCTGGCGGCGGTGATCATCAACCTGTTTGGGATTGCCGCGGCGTGGTACGTGTCGCGGCATCACGATTGAACTGCGCCGGGTCGCGCGGCAGGTTGGAGACGTAATGAAAAATGGAGTGGCGCACGTACCACACCTCCCCCCCGTAGCCCGCCTGCTTCACCATGTCGGTAAATTCATCGCGTTTGTAGAGATACACGCCGGGGCAGCGGTTGATGCGAATATACACTTGCCGCATCCACCATAACAGCCAGTTGGTCGTGCGCGCCACGTCGGGAAAATCGTGGAAGAAATAGGGCGCCTTCGTATTGTGAAGGAAGGTCATCATATCCTTGCGGTCGAAATACTCCAGCACGCCCAGGCTTGTGACGAGATCCACCTGAGGGAGTTCGAGCCCGGGCTGGACGAGGTCCGCCGCGAAAAATTCGAGGCGATCCCTGTTCGGGCCGGCGAGCCGCCTCTCGTTCGCGATTCGGATGATGTCCTCCGACACGTCCACGCCGACGACGCGCGCCGCGCCCGCCTCGAGCAGCATGTCCGCGAAACGTCCCGAAGCGCAGCCCACGTCCAGAACGGTCAAACCATCGAGATAAGGCTTGAGCATTTCGATGGCAATCGTCATGCGGTCATAAAGCGAAGAGCCGCGGAAATAAATCGAAAACCGATCCCACCAATTGGGCTTCGGCAGGTTCTTATCGGTGTAATACGTGGCGGCCTCCCATGAGACGACATGTTTGTCCCAGTATTCGCCGCTCTGCGATTTTCGTTCGGTCATACATTTCTCCAGTAACCAGAATTCTGAAAAGCGGCGCAAGTGTATCAGCAATGCGGGCAAATTTCCAGACACGTCCAGTATAATCGCCGCATGAAACTCGCCGCCCTCGTCCCCATGCGTCATCACAGCCAGCGCGTGCCGGGCAAGAATTACCGTCCGTTGGCGGGCAAGCCGCTCTTCCATCACATCATCGAGACGCTGCTCGCCGTCCCGGAGATTGACCTCGTGCTGGTGGACACCGACTCCGAACCCGTGCTGGACGGCCTGCGCCGCTTCTTCCCGACCGTGAAGCGGATCCTCCGCCCCGGGCATCTCCGCGCCGACGACGTCCCGATGAACGAGATCCTGCTCCACGACACGGCGCAGGTCGAAGCGGACTTTTACCTGCAAACCCATAGCACCAACCCCCTGCTCAAAGCCTCGACCATCTCGCGCGCCATCCAATTACTATTTACCAATTACCCAACTTACGACTCTCTCTTTTCCGTCACCCGCCTCCAAACCCGACTTTATGACAAGGACGGCCGCGCCATCAATCACGACCCGCTGGAACTCATCCAGACTCAGGACCTGCCGCCCATTTACGAAGAAAACTCCTGCCTGTACCTGTTCACGCGCGAGAACCTGGCGCAGAAGCGTCACCGCATCGGCGACCGGCCGCTGATGTTCGAGATTCCCGCAGAGGAAGCCTGGGACATTGACGAGGAACTCGACTTCGCCATCTGTGAGTTCCTGGCGGGAAGAACTTCCAAAGAAGGGGCGGATGAGCGGTAAATCCATTCCCGCGCTCCTTTTCGCCGTCCCTGCGGGATTCATCGTATCGCTCGGGTTTAATCATTTTTTCCTGCGCCTGTCCGACCGTCCATTTTTGGATCAGGCGCTGGCGGTGTCGGGACTGACCTTTGCTCTCTCCTGGGTCTTTTTTGCGATTTGGGAAAACAGGGCCGCCATCCGCCCCCGCTGGAATTTCCGCCTCTCGTTTTCCCTCGCCCCGCTGCGCGAGAACGCCGCAGGCCTGGGACTTGCCCTGTTCTTTTTCCTCGCGTACCTGTATTCCGGCCTGCAGGTGGGGGATTTCACTGCCCGCCAGGAGGATAACCTGTTCGACGCCGACAGCGCGGCGTGGGCGCATCGCATCGCCGGACCGGGCGGGGGCGCGCTGGAAATGCGCGGGCCGCATCCCTTTGCCTATTTCATCTTCCGCCCGTTTGGGTGGTTCCTGAATCTGTTTACGCACGATCCTTTTTTTTCCGCCCTGCTGTTGAACGCGCTCGCCGGGGGCGCCTGCGTATTTCTCGCCTGGCTCTTCATCAAAAACCACTTCGAACACAAGGGATATGCCTTCCTGGTTGCGGCGCTGCTCGGACTCTCCACCTCCCACCTGGTCTTCGGTTCCCTGGTCGAGACCTACATCTTCTCCGCCTTCGCGCTGATCCTGTTCTGCGCCCTGCTGGGACGGAGACAGTCCTCGCTGGCGCCCCTCGTCGTCTCCGCCGCGCTCACCTTTGGGATCACCCTGACGAACTTCGGTCAGAACCTCATCGCCTTCCTGGTCGCCCGCCCGCGCTGGAGAGACGGTCTCCGTTTCGCGGGCTGGACGCTCTCCATCGCGTTGATCTTTACCTACCTGCACGCGGCGTGGTATCCCTCCAGCCGCCTGTTCTTCCTGCCTTCCGATGCCCAAAGCGAGGAGGTGTTTTTTGCCTCCCCCTTCGAGCCGCCTTACTGGAGGGTGGCCGGGCGCCTCCTGCTTCTGTTGCGAACCATCCTGCTTTCCACGGTCATCGCGCCCGATTTCTACGCGCTGACCGAGGGCGCCGAGAGCGCACTGCCGACGCTTCGCTTCTTCCGAATCACGCCCGGCGCGTTCCGCTTCGGCGGATATGACGATCTGGGAACAATTCTCGTGATCGTCTGGGCGCTCCTGCTTCTGGCGGCGGGGATCGCGTTCGCGTGGAAATGGATCCGCGCCCGAACAACCGATCTCTCGCTTGCCTTCGCGCTCTGCCTGGCGTTCAACTTTGTCCTTCATTTCGTTTATGGCGAAGACCCCTTTCTGTACTCGCCGGATTGGGCTTATGCCCTGGTCTTCTTTGTCGCCTTTGGACTTGCGCCGTGGAGGCGCAATCGCCTCTTTCAAGTGGGGTTTTCCATCTTTCTCATCCTGCTGGCGGTTCACCAGTGGCAGTTTCTCGTCGCGATCCATCGGGCGCTTCTGCCGTATCTGAGATGACGCGCTATCATCCCGCCCGCCTTCCATCCGGCTCATAGAATGAACCGCTCCTTCTCTTCACCCCAGCCCGTTTCCAGACGCGAACCCGTCTTTTTACCGGCCTTTTTGCTCAGTTCTCTTCTCTTCGCCGCCATCGCCATTCTGTTGCGGTTTCCGGTCATCGAGAACGATTTCTGGGGAGTCCTCTACTATGGGCGGCGGCTGACCTGGGCCGATACGGCCTCTCTCTACAACGGCTTTTTCCCCATCGGATACGCCTTTCTGCTGCGCCTGTTGCCCTACGCGCAGGTCATTCCATGGGCCTCCATCATCAACGTATTCTTTGGCGCGGCGCTCGTGGCCGCCGTCACGCGCCTGGTAAGCGCATTCGATCAGCGAAAGGCTTGGGTTGTGGCGGCCTTCGTCCTGTCCGTCAGTTACCCGATGGTGTTTCGATACACCCTCGTGATCGGCGCGGACATGGGCGCGGCTTCGATGGCGGCGCTGGCGATCCTCGCTCTGTGGAAAGACCCGCTGGCCGGCAGGGAGTCCGAGACGCGTTTTCAACCTTTCCTCGCCGGGGGCCTGCTCGGTCTCTCCACTCTCTGGCGCGGACACCTTGCCGTCTTTTCGCTGGTGGTCATCCTCGGCTTCTGGCTGTTTCAACGACCCTCCTTTGCCTACCTGTGGCGGCTGCTGGCGGCGTTTCTGGTTGTGGCTTCCATTCAAGCGATCACGAACCTGCTCTCCGGCCACGGCCCCCTGGAAACCGCGCAGGCATTCAACATCTATAAGACCTTCCATGACGTGGACTGGCGCAATCCCCCTCCGGAGGAGCAGATCGCGCAGTTCTCCCTGCTCGATTTTGCGCTCCGCCATCCACAACGGTTTCTGACCCGCTACGGCGTTCTTCTCTCTCCACACCTGCCCCTCGTCTTATCGTCTCTCTTCCTCCTGTTCATTCCCAAAAATCCTGTCCTGAAGCGCTTTGCGAAGTTTTCCACCCTGACCATCCTTTTGTATTCCCTGCCCGTCGCGTTGGGCGGAAGTCCTCGCTCCACGCTGCCGCTGGCTGGCCCGTTCCTCGTCTGTGTGATGTTTTTGTGGATGGCGCTTCTCGACCGTTTTCGAACATTCCCGCGCTTCCTTGTACCTGTGACGGCGCTCCTCTTCGCGGCCTCCCTGTCCCTGCTCTGGCCGCGCAACGCCGAATTCCTGCGCGAGACGCGCAAAGCGGACGACGTGCCGCGCCGTGTGGAACGCATCCTGCTCCGCGCCGGTCTGGGATCGCCCCGCCAGGTCTTTACCGACCGCTTCAATTTGTATTTCCACGTGCCGCCCTACGAGCCGCGCTACAACGGCGGATGGGGACTCTATTCGCTGTGGGGGTACGAGCAGGAAAACCCCGAACTACCGATGACCTCCTTCGAGGCATTTGCCGCCTCCTGCGAGGAGCAGGGTATTCAATATCTCGTGCTTTCACCCAAAGCCTCCACCCTCTCCGATTTTCTCTACGAGATATACGCGTCGGATGAAAGCGAATTCTTCGAACTGCTTGGGACCAGCGGCAATTTGAAGATCTTTCGTTTCAAGTAACCATTCATGACTCTACTACAAAAAGGCAAATTTCCCGCCGAGACCGCAGAGTGCGCGGAGATGTAACGAAGAACTCTGCGCTCTCTGCGCTCTCTGCGGTTGGTTTTTGCAGTGGACTCATTCATCCCCCTAGGTGCATGGGATTCGCGCTACAATCTGGAGAATGATGAAGACAACCAACGCCCGCCGCTGGGACCCGGAGATTTTCCTTTCCATCGTTCTGCTCGCCCTGACGGTGGTTCTGGCCTACGGAACGCTCATTCCGCAACTCGGCTTCTATCACGACGACTGGTACCTGGTCTGGAGCGGGGAGTCGCAGGGGCTGGACGGCATTCGCGCCCTGTTCACCACTGACCGACCCTTTCTGGGCATTCTGTACGCCCTCGATTATGCCGCGCTGGGCGCCTCGCCCCTCGGCTGGCATATCTACGCGCTGATCCTGCGTCTGGCGGGCGTGCTGGCCTTCTTCTGGCTTTTGCGGATCGTCTGGCCGCAAAAACGGGCGGAGACCACCCTGATCGCGCTCCTGTTTGCCGTCTATCCCGGCTTCTATCAGCAGCCGAACGCGGCCACGTTCAAGATGATCCTGCTGTCGTACGCCTCCGGCATCTTCTCCATTGCCCTGACCCTGCGCGCCCTACAATCGAAAAGTCGGCTGGTCCAATCCCTGCTGACGGTCGCCGCGCTGGGCTTCGGCCTGCTCTGCCTCGCCATCTACGAATCCATGATCGGGCTGGAGGCCGTCCGTCTCATCCTGCTCTGGTACGTCCTGCAAAGGGAAATGGCCAACCGCCGGGAAAGCGCCTTGCGGACGTTCAAACGATTCCTCCCCTACCTGGCCCTGGCGCTGGCCTTCGTGTTCTGGCGGGTGACGATCTTCACGGGGGAGCGCCGCTCGGTCAACATGGATGTGTTGTTCGGCCGCTACACCGCCGACCCGGCCCGCGGCCTGCTGATCATCATCTCCGAATTCCTGAAGGACGTGATCGAAACCACCTTCTTCGCCTGGGCGGTTCCGGTCTATCAATTCACAGTGAACGTGCGCTACCGCGACCTTGCCATCGGAACGATGCTGGCCCTGCTGGCCGCGGGACTGGCAGCCGCCTACCTGTACTGGATGAAGCGGCGCGGCGCGCTGCTCGGGGACGATCAAACCGTCCAACGCGCGAACCTGCCGCTCGTCCCGCTTGGGGCGGCCATCATCCTTGTCACCATGCTGCCGATCAACCTGGCCGGGCGCAACGTCCTGTTCGCCATCCAATGGGACCGTTACACCTTCCAGTCGGCCATCGGCGCAGCCATTTTCCTGGGCGGGCTGGCCTTTTACGCCCTGCGGCCGGCCGTGCGCTGGGCCTTTCTGTGTTTCCTGCTGATGACAGGGGTGGTCACCCAGTATCACAGCGCGGCGCAATACCGCGACTTCTGGGAGGTCGAGCGCAATATGTGGTGGCAACTTTCCTGGCGCGCGCCCGATCTCCAGCCCGGCGCGGCCGTGATTGCCGCCGCGCCCGGGCCGTTTGCCCTGGCCGAGGATTACGAGGTGTGGGGGCCGGTCAACCTGATCTACAATCACGGCGGCCCGCTCAAGGTCAGCGGGCAGATTGTCTTTCCCGATATTGTTGTTGACTTGCAGCGCGCCACCTTCCAGGAGACGTACAACCGTACGATCTTTATGCAGCGCGATTACGGCAGGCCGCTCATCGTGTCCATGCCATCCACAACCTCCTGCCTCCACGCCATCAACGGCGAGGCGCTCGAACTTCCGCTCACCGAGAACCCGGCGGTGGCGATGATCGCCCCCTTCTCGCGCGTTGACCTCATTCTCACCGATGCCGTTCCCCAACAGCCGCCGCTCGAGATCTTCGGCCCGGAGCCTTCTCACGGCTGGTGTTACTATTATCAAAAGATGGACCTGGCCCGCCAGCGCGGTGACTGGCCCGAGGCCGCCCGCCTGGCCGCGCAGGCCAGCGCGCTGGGACTGAGCCCCGCCGACCGCTCGGAGTGGCTGCCCGTTTTCCAGGCCTACGTGGAGACCGGGCAACTGCAAAAGGCGCGCCAGGTCGTCAAATACATCAAAACGGATCGGCGCCTGTGGAACTATCTCTGCTCGCAGGCCGGGCAGGCTGCATCCTCCTACGAACTTTTGTGCGCCAGGGAGGATTGACGTGAAGAAACTGCTTCGCACGGACCTCCCCTCGGCGCTGGCGCTCATCGTCCTCACCACGTTCCTGACGTATGGCGTGTTGATTCCCACGTTGGGATTCTATCGCGACGACTGGTACCTGCTTTGGGTGGGACAATCGCAGGGCGCTTCGGGCATCATCGAACTGTTCAAGGGCGACCGCCCGTTTATCGGCTACCTGTACGCGCTGGATTACAGCCTGCTCGGCGACCATCCGCTGGGATGGCACATCTACGCCCTGCTCATCAAGGCCGCCTCCGCGCTGTCCTTCTTCTGGCTGCTGCGCCTGCTCTGGCCGCAGAAACGCCTCGAGAGCCTCTTCCTGGCCCTGTTGTTCGTCGTCTATCCCGGCTTCCTGCAACAACCCAATGCCGGGGTGTTCAAAAACCTGTTGCTGGCGCATTTCGCCGCCACCCTCTCCCTCGGGTTGACCATCCATGCCTTGCGCGTTCGAAAGCGGCTGGCCTCCTTCGGCCTTCATGCGCTGGCGCTTTTGCTGGAACTGGCCTACCTGGAGATTTTCGAGTCCATGATCGGCTTGGAATTCGCCCGCGTGCTGCTGGTGGGATACGTGTTATATCGCCAGAACAGGAAAATCCGCCCCGCGCTGCTGGAGACGTTCAAACGCCTCAGCCCTTATCTCCTCCTGGCAGCGGCCTTCCTGTTTTGGCGGCTGTTCCTTTTCGAGAGCACGCGCCCCGCCGTGGACGTGAACCGGCTGGTGGAGGGCTACGCCGCCTCGCCGTGGCGCAGCCTGCTCACCCTGACGGTTGCCTCCGTCAAGGATGTGATCGAGACGACCGTTTTCGCCTGGTTCGTCCCGGCCTATCAACTGACCGTTTCCGCCGACGCCCGGGACGCGCTCTTCGCCGCCCTCGCGGCCTCCCTGACCCTCGGCCTGGGATACGCCTACCTGCGCCTGTCCGACCGCGCCGGATGGGCCGCCCCAGATGGCTCCCCGGCGGACGCGCTGGACGCCCCCTCCGTGATGATGTGGCTGGGCGCGCCGATCGTCGTTGTGGGGCTCATCCCCATCACGCTGGCCGGACGCGACGTTCAATTTTCCCTGCAATGGGATCGCTACACCCTGCACGTCGCCATGGGCGTCTGCCTGTTCGTGGGCGGCTTCATCTTCCATTCCCTGCGTTCCGCTCCGCGCTGGATCGTGTTGTTTTCCCTGCTGGCGCTTGGCGTGGTCACGCACTATCACAGCGCCGCGCGCTACCGCGATTTTTGGGTCGACCAGCGCAGCCTGTGGTGGCAACTGGCCTGGCGCGCGCCTGCCCTCGAAAAGAACACCATGCTGATCGCGCAGATCCCCGGCCATTCGGCGCTGGCGGAGGATTACGAGGTCTATTCCCCCGCCGATATGATCTATTATCCCGACGCGGGGCTTTCGCTGGCGGGCGACGTGCTGAATGCGATCACCATTCCGCGCATTCTGCGCGAAGAGGTGAAGGGCGCCAACAACCGCGGCGTGTACGTCCGCAAGAATTACCGTCACACGCTGATCGCGGCCGTCCCCGCGCCGTTTTCCTGCCTGCGCGTGGTGAACGGGCGGCAGGTGGAACTGCCCGGCTACGTCAACGCGCAACTGCTGACGGTGGCCGCGCATTCGGACATCGGGCGCGTCCTCGCGGACGCCCGGCCGGCCGCGCCGCCCGCGCCGATCTTTGGGGACGAGCCGCCGCGCGGCTGGTGCTACTACTACCAAAAAATGGACCTGGCGCGGCAGGCGGGCGATTGGAATCAGGCCGCCGCCCTGGGTGAGGCCGCGCTGGAGTTGGGATTCCGCCCCCGCGACCCTTCGGAGTGGATGCCGCTCTTCGAGGCCTACGCAAACACCGGCGCGCTCGAACAAGCCGCCGCGCTCGCCTCCGAAATTCGACGGGACGAGGGAACCTGGACTCTCCTGTGCGCGCAACTGGGCTCCCGAAGCGATTTTCCAAATGGTTATAATGTAATCTTCATTCTCCAAACGCTGTGCGCGCCGGAGTAAGAACCCGGCCGAATAACGGAGCGCAGACTTCCAGTCTGCGTGCCGGGGGAGTGAAAGTCCGCGCTCCGGGGTTCTTCGGATAGGCTTAAGAGCATGTCTGAAAGCATCATAGCGCGGCCAGTACCGCACACTTGCCCTGGCGTGCAAGTCCCAGGGAAATTCATTTTGCGCCGCGCTGGCAAGATAAATCTTGCGGTACTGACGCA
>DAOUMJ010000125.1:0-9280 GCA_034411715.1 Anaerolineales bacterium
GGCAAATTTACCGCCGAGATCGCAGAGTACGCAGAGACTTGATAATGAAGAACTCCGCGCTCTCGGCGGTCTCTGCGGTTAGTTTTTTCAGTGGATTCATCAGTACCGCAAGATTTATCTTGCCTGCCTGGGGATGCAACATGAATGTTGCGGTACTATGCTAGCAATCCGAGGAGAACATGACAACAACTTTCGAAGACCAATTCCGCGCGCGGACAAAAGCATCCCTGGAAATGTTCGAGCGCGCCAGCAGGCATTTGCCCGGCGGCGTGGCGGGCAACGGCAAATTTCTCGCGCCGTATCCCATCTACGTCGCGCAGGCGCAGGGCGGCGAGTTCGCCGATGTGGACGGCAACCGTTACATTGACCTGCTGATGGGCGGCGGCGTCCACATCCTCGGCCACTCGCCCGAAGTGGTGATGAGCGCGGTCGAAGCGCAACTGCGGAACGGCGTTCACTACTACATGGCCGCCGAAGCCGAGATCAAACTGGCCGAAAAAGTCTGCGCGTTGATGCCGCACGTCGAGATGATCCGCTTCGTCAACACCGGTTCGGAGGCGACACAGATGGCCTTGCGCGCCGCGCGCGCCTATCGAAAGCGCGACAAGATCGCCAAATTCGAGGGTAACTTCCACGGGCAGCACGAGGCGGTGTTGATCAGCACGCTCGGAGCGGAGGGACCCGCCGACGAGCCGACCGCGCGCGTCGACAGCGCCGGCGTCCCCTCGTTCACGCGTGACGGGGTGCTGGTGCTGCCGTACAACGACGCGGCGCGCGCCTCCGAGTTGATCGCCGCGCACGCCGACGAACTGGGCGCGGTCATCCTCGAGCCGGTCTCCGCCTTCGGGTTGGGCGTGGTCGCGGCGGAAGCGGAGTTCCTCCAGGCCGTCCGCGAAGCGACGCGCAAACACGACATCCCGCTCATCTTCGACGAGGTCGTCACCAACTTCCGCCTGGGCCTGGGCGGCGCCAGCGAATACTTCGGCGTCACGCCCGACCTGGTCTGCCTCGGCAAGATCGTCGGCGGCGGGTTCGCCATCGGCGGCTACGGCGGGCGGCGCGACCTGATGGACAAGGTGGTCACCCCGAAAACGGGATTGTGGAATCTCACCGAGCAGATCTTCCAGTCGGGGTGTTTTTCTGGAAATCCTATTTCCATGACGGCGGGTTTGGCCGTTTTGACCGAGTTGGAAAAGGGGCGGGTGCATCCGCACATCAACCGCATCGCTGAGAAACTGCAAGCGGGACTGACCGAGATCGGCCAGCGGCTGGGATTCCCCATCCTGGTCAACCGCGCCGCGTCCTTCTTCCAGGTACATTTCGGCGTGGAGCGGATTCGCAACAAGCGCGACCAGATGCGCGCCGACAAGAAGACCGCCGACCTGTGTTCCATTCCGGCCTGCGCGCCAACGGAATCATGGCCAGCACGCATCCGCTGTTCGTCTCGGCCGCGCACACCGACCGGCACGTCGAGACCGTCCTGGAAAAAGCGGAGACGGTTCTCAAACAGATGAAAGCGTAGTATAAAAGCCGTTACCTCTATCCCCATGCGTATGGAATGACGGTTTATTTTCTTGTTTCGAGGTGTCTGTATGAGTGAATTTGCTGTGGAACTGCGCGATGTGGTGAAGACCTTTCGCACGCCCGAAGGGACTTCGTTGAACGCAGTGGATGGCGTCACTATGGAAATCGGGAACGGAGAATTCTTCTCGATGCTCGGCTCGTCGGGATGCGGCAAGACCACGTCCCTGCGGATGATGGCGGGTTTCGAGTGGCCGACGGAGGGCGAAGTCTATATCGAAGGCAAGGCCATGGGACACACGCCTCCCTTCCAGCGGCCGGTCAACACGGTCTTTCAAAGTTACGCGCTCTTCCAGCACATGACCATTTACCAGAATGTGGCCTTTGGGCTGGAGATGGAAAAGGCGCCCGCCTCCGAGGTCAAGGAGCGCGTCGGGCGCGTGCTGGAGATGGTGCAGTTGACCGGGATGGAGCGCCGCTACCCGCGCCAACTTTCGGGCGGACAGCAGCAGCGCGTCGCCCTCGCCCGCGCCCTGGTCAAGATGCCGAACGTCCTCCTGCTCGACGAGCCGCTCGGTGCGCTGGACTTGAAACTCCGCAAGGAAATGCAACTGGAGTTGAAAGCCATCCAGCAAAAGGTGGGCATCACCTTCGTCTACGTGACGCACGACCAGGAGGAAGCCCTCACCATGTCCGACCGAATCGCGGTAATGAGCAGGGGCAGGGTGATGCAGACCGGGACGCCCGTCGAGATCTACGAGCGGCCGAACAGCCGCTTCGTGGCGGATTTCATCGGCGAGTCCAACTTCCTGGGCGGGAGCGTACGCGAGGTTCAGGATGGATACGCCATCGTCCACATCCCCGTGTTGAACGCGGAAGTCAAGGGCCTGAATACGGGAAACGTGCGCGTGGGGAACAAGGCCGTGGTCTCCATCCGCCCCGAAAAGATCCGCCTTTCGGAACAGCCCGCCCTGCAAGTCAATTGCTTCAAGGGACAGGTGAAGAATACCACCTACATCGGTTCGGATACGCACGTGTACGTGGACGTTGGCGGACAAATCATGAAAGTGTGGGAACAGAATAAAATTTCCAGCCTCGACCCGAAGGCGTATTACACGCAGGGACAGAACGTGTGCCTGAACCTGTTCCCCGAAAATACGCTGATCCTGGCGGAAGAGTGAGGCGTCGCCATGAAAAGCCGTAAAACTCCAGGCGATCGCATCGGCGCTTTCGGCAGCCGGGTTTTCTCGCCCATCGGGCGGGCGACTGGCCGCGCCTTCGCCCCGCTCTTCAAATGGTTCCGCGAGCGGCCGTCCGCGCAAGGCACCCTGCTCGTCTCGCCCACGCTGTTGTGGATGATCGCCCTGCTCATCATCCCGCTCATGCTGACGCTGGTGGTCTCCTTCGGCACGCGCAGCGCCGACGGCGGCGTGATCTACGGCTTCAGCCTGCACAACTACCTGCGCCTGTTCGGGTATTCCACCACCTGCCCGGATGGGCAGGCCAGTTGTTTCGACCCGCTGTACGCCAACATTCTCTCGCGCTCCCTCTCGCTGGCTTTCTGGACGACGGTCATCGTCATCCTGCTTGCCTATCCGCTGGCGTATTTCATCGCCCGTTCGCACCCCACGCGGCGCAACACCTTCCTGATGCTCGTGCTGGTTCCCCTGTGGACGAACTTCGTCATCCGCGTCTACGCCTGGATGATGCTGCTGCGCGAGCAGGGCGTGATCAACGGTGTGCTGGGCTGGATCGCGGCGCGCTTCGGCCTCCCCTTCCAGCCGTTCCAGATGCTCTACACGCCGGGCGCGGTTCTCGTCGGCATGGTGTACGAATTCCTCCCCTTCATGATCCTGCCGATCTTCACCTCGCTGGAGAAAATAGACAATCCGCTTTACGAGGCCGCCGCGGACCTCGGGGCGAATCCTTTCCGAACCTTCCTGCGCGTCACCCTGCCCCTTTCGATGCCCGGCGTCGTCGCGGGGACGATCCTGGTCTTCATCCCCGTCATGGGGACGTTCATCGTTTCGGATCTGCTCGGCGGCAAGCAGGTGATTCTGGTCGGCAACCTCATCCAAAACCAGTTCCTCTCGGCGCGCGACCCGACCTTCGGTTCGGCCGCCTCGCTCATCCTGATGATCATGACGCTGATCGTCACGTACTTCTACACCCGCAAATTCGGCTTCGGCGAGGAGATCGTAGCCGTATGACAATCCCGCACACGACAATTACCCAACTCAAAAAGGAGTGTGCGGGATGAACCCATATCGCCGACACTCCTTCATTCGCGTCGCTACCGTCCTGGTATATTTTTTCCTTTACGCGCCCATCCTCGTGCTGGTGTTGTATTCCTTCAACGCCTCGCGAACCAACATTCTGTTCGAGGGTTTCATCCCCTCCTTCGGCGCGCTCAAGATGAACGGAAGCACCGTCGTCCAAAGCCCGTGCGGTCCCTTCCACTGGTTCTGCGAACTCTCGCGCAACCGTGAGGTCGGCCTGGCGGCGCGCAACACGCTTACCATCGCCTTCGTCTCCACCATCACCTCGACGATCATCGGCACGATGGCCGCGCTCGCCATCCAGCGCTACAACTTCCGCCTCAAGCCCTTTTCGCAACTCTCGCTCTACATCCCCATCGTCATCCCCGAGATCGTGATGGGCATCGGCATCCTGACCCTCTTCAGTCAATTATTCGGAGTCTTGAACGGCGCGCTCGGCCTGACGGGTGATTCCCGCCTCTCGCTTGGACTGGGGACGGTCATCGTCTCCCACATCGCTTTCTCCGTCCCCTTCGTGACGCTCGTCGTCCAGGCGCGCTTGCAGGGCTTCGACAAGTCCTTCGAGGAGGCGGCCATGGACCTGGGCGCCAACGAACTGGTCACCTTCTGGCGCGTCACCTTTCCGATGATCCTGCCCGGCGTTCTCTCCGGCGCGCTGCTGGCTTTCACCCTCTCGCTGGACGATTTCGTCATCACCTTTTTCACCACCGGCCCCGGCGCGACCACCCTGCCGATCTACGTTTACGGCCTTCTGCGGCGCATCATCACGCCGCAAGTCAACGCCCTGTCTACGGTCTGGATCGCGATTGTGCTGGCAGCGGTCATCCTGTTGCAGCGTTTGCAAAGCCGCGAGGCCAGGTAAATTCTGTGAAATTCATGGCGTTTGCCATGTGTTTCAAATTTCCACCCTGGGGCTTTTGCTTTCACGGAGTCGGAAGTCTCCAGACTTCCGCGCAAAATCTCCAGATTTTGCAGTCCGGGCGAAGGTCCCGCATCCTAATCTTTCCTAAAGGAGGAAGAGATGAGCAAGAACCTGTTGTTCAAACTGCTGACGCTGACGGTCGTTCTCAGCCTCGCGCTGGCAGCCTGCGGCGGCGGCGAAGAAGAATTCGTCTGCCCCGAGCCGGAAGTTCAAATGGAGGTGACATCCAAGGAACTGAACCTGTTCGTGTGGACCGAGTACATCCCCACCGAGTGGAAGACCTGCTTCGAGGAAGTGTACGGCGTCAAGGTCAACCACGATGAGTACTCCAGCAACGAGGAGATGTACGCCAAGTTGTCGGCGGGCGGCACGAACTACGATCTGGTTCAGCCGACCGACTACATCGTCGGGCTGATGATCCGCCAGGGGCTGCTCCAGAAAATTGACAAGAGCAAACTCCCCATGTCCGGTTTCGACCCGAACTATCTGAACCTGGAATTCGACCCGGGCAACGAGTACACCATCCCCTATCAGGCGGGGACGGATGCCATTGTCTACAACACCGACAAGGTCGAGAATCCGCCCGTTTCCTTCGCCGACCTGTGGAAGCCCGAATACGCCGGTCGCATGGTCTTCATTGACGACTCGCGCGTCATCATCGGCATGACCCTGCTGACTCTCGGCTACGATATCAACACGACGGACCCGGCCGAGTTGGAAGCGGCGAAAGTCAAACTGGCGGAATTGATCCCCAGCGTCAAGATTTTCGACAGCGACAGCCCCAAGACCGCCCTGATCGCCGGCGACGTTGACCTGGGTCTCGTGTGGACGGGCGAGGCGTTCACGGCCAACCAGGAGAATCCCGCCTTTGTGTATGTCTATCCGACCGAAGGTTCGATTCTGTGGCAGGACAACTGGGCCATCCCGACCGGCGCGCCGCACGTGGACGCGGCCTACGCCTGGATCAACTACACCATGCAAGGCAACATGTTCTGGCTGATGCTGCGCGACTTCCCGTACATCAATCCCAGCCTGGCCGCGCTCAATTACGCAAAGGACAACCAGGCCGATCTCTACAACGCCTACATGGATTCGCCCATTACCAACGTCCCGCAGGAGGCCATTGACGCCGGCCACCGCATCGAGGATGTTGGGGATGCCACTCCGCTCTATGACCGGATCTGGACCGAGGTGAAGGGCGGGGAATAACCCCCTTCTTCGCTTCGCGCGTGACTTTGAGCCGACCCTGCAAAGGGTCGGCTTTTTGATCCTCCCACGCGTGATTATCCATGTAGTGACGGTTTCAACCGTCGGACGACTGAAGTCGTCACTCCCCGGGGACGTAGGGCTGTCTTCTGTTCCGTTATAAAATTACCAAAATTATTAATCAATCGTCATAAACTTGTTGACAATATTGATAAAACGTCATAAAATAACCACGTGGACAGCGAAATCGTCAATCAATCTCTGGACGACACAGACCGAGCCGTCATCGAAGCCCTGCGCAAGGACGGCCGCGTCTCCTTTGCCCAGATCGCGGAGCAGTTGGGCGTCTCGGCGGGGATGATCCGCCTGCGCTACAACCGTCTCGTGGAGATGGGCGCGTTGAAGGTGGTGGCGATCTCCAACCCGATGAAGATGGGCTTCAAGAGCATGGCGATGATCGGCATTCGTGTAGACGGAAGCAGGTTGCTCGAAGCCGCGGAACAGATCTCCAAACTGGAGGAGGTCATCTACCTCGTTGTCACCAGCGGACGGTTCGACCTGTTCGCCGAGGTGATCTGCCGCGACCAGGCCGAATTCGTCAACTTCCTCGCCAATAAACTTTCCGCCATCGAGGGCGTGCGCGAGTCGGAGTCGTTCATGCACTTGAAGATCGTCAAGGAGATTTACTTTTAGTCAGTGAGTCTCATGGTCACATAGTCCCGAAAGCCCAAGCTCATCCGACCATCCGACCATCCGACCATCCGACTATCAGACTATCCGACTATCAGACTAACTCGCTGACGCGGGTTATAAAACAAATGGAGTGAAAGAATCATGAAAGTATTGCTTGTCGGCGTTGGAGGGGTGGGGGAGGCGATTGCCATGATCGCCAAACCGCGTAAATGGGTGGAGCAGATGGTTCTGGCCGATTTCAATAAGGGACGCGCCGAATCGGTTCAGAAAAAATTGGGGGACGCGCAGCGTTTCCCCGTCGAGTTCGTGGACGCGGGCGACCAGAAGATGGTCGAAGACCTGGCGAGGAAATACAAAGTTGATTTGATTATGAACGCCGTTGACCCGATCTTCAACGAGAAGATCTTCGACGCGGCCTTCAACGTGGGCGTCACCTACATGGACATGGCGATGACCCTCTCGAAGCCGCATCCCACCGACCCGTTCCGACAGGCGGGCGTCAAACTCGGCGATTACCAGTTCGAGAGATCGAAGGATTGGGAAAAAAAGGGATTGCTCGCCCTGGTCGGCATCGGCGTGGAGCCGGGCATGGCGGACGTGTTCGCGCGCTACGCGCAGGATCATCTCTTCGATGAAATAGACGAGGTGGGAATCCGCGACGGGGCGAACATCACCATCGAGGGCTACGAGTTCGCGCCGAACTTTTCGATCTGGACGACCATCGAGGAGTGCCTCAATCCGCCCGTGATCTGGGAAAACGGCAAATGGTTCACGACCGAGCCGTTTTCCGAGCCGGAGACCTTCGACTTCCCCGAGATCGGCCCCGTGGAAGTGGTCAACGTGGAGCATGAGGAAGTCCTGCTCGTGCCGCGCTGGGTGAAAGCCAAGCGCGTCACGTTCAAGTATGGCCTCGGCGACCAGTTCATCGGCGTGCTAAAAACCCTCCACATGCTGGGACTCGACAACAAGGAAAAGATCAACGTGAAGGGAGTTCAGGTCGCGCCGCGCGACGTGGTGGTCGCCTGCCTGCCCGATCCCGCGACCCTCGGCGATAAGATGAGCGGCAAAACCTGCGCGGGGACGTGGGTGAAGGGGACGAAGGACGGAAAAAGGAAGGAAGTCTATCTCTACCAGGTGGCCGATAACGCCGAGTGCATGGAGAAATGGGGCTGCCAGGCCGTCGTCGCGCAGACCGCCTTCAGCGCGGTCATCGCCATGGACCTGCTGGAACACGGCCAATGGAAGGGCGTCGGCGTGCTGGGTCCCGAAGCCTTCGAACCGACGGTGTTCATGGGGAAGATGGAGGAGTATGGGTTTCCGTATGGGATCAAGGAAATGTAATTGGTAGGCGGTAATTGGTGAATGAAACTCCCGCGGAGGGTGAGGCCCGCGGGAGGCTTTATTTGCTTCTTCATCCCCAAGTCAACGCGCTACGCCTGTCAGAGCGAGGATGATTATTACCCCTGTTCAATCTCGTTATCATCACCCGCGAGGATATTACTCCCGCTGACATTCCCGCCAATGTAGATATTGGTAATCCTGCTGCCACTTTCCTTGCGATCTGCTTCAGACTCAATACCACTCAATACCTCCCGCACGTTGACTTTGACCAACCGACTTCCATCTTTGACCAAATAGGTATCCTGCCCTTCGCGTTCGAGCATGAGGAGATAATCGTATTCGAGCGGTTCCGCATTAGGAGCATTGGGAATCGGGACTCGTTTTTGGTGATTCAAGCCCTTGATCGAATTATGTATCTCATCCAATTGATAGCGTATAGCCGAAAGCGCGTCGCGGCGGGTGTGTTCGAGACCGTCAATGGCGATGGTGATCTTGCGGTCTTCAATATCCGCCTTGACCAGCGCTTTGTTCTCGCCAATTTTGAGCACCACGCCCGTGCGCCAGACAAAGCCATCGTCAATTTTCTGGTTCATGCGGACGATGAAGCGGGTGATGACGCTAGAGGGCAAAACAGGATAGGCATACTCAAACGCAGGAACTCCGTTGAATTTCAGGTCGGGTTGGTCTTTGGGGAGTAAATCAGGGACGAGGAAGGTTTTGTCGGTTTCAATGTCATAGCATAATTCGAACTTCTTCATCATGTCCACGATGAAGAGCCGTTTGCCGCGCGGATATTCGGGCAGGTTGAGGATCTCATCGAGCATGGAGACGGTGAGCACGCCTCTGCTCTGGAACAGGGCATGCGAGTTGAGAATTTTGTACACGCCATTGGTGACCCACTGCGGATTGAGAATGCCGAGCGATTCGAGGCGTGGATCATCCTGAAAGTGCAGGACGACGCCGAGGTCGTGAAGGAAGCCAATCAGCGTGCGTTGACTGGTCTCGTCGCTGACTTCGTTTTCGGCGCACAGTTCAAGATATTTTTCGTGGGTGATGAAATTAGAATCGCCCCCTAATCCTTCCAGTTTGTTTTTGACTACAAGCCAGGTTTCAGGCAGCAGGTCATGAACATGCGGTAAGTTGTTGACTTGCTCCGAGATAGCGGTTTTGAGGGCTTTAATGCCCGATCCTTCTGCGGCAGAAGTTTTTATAATACCTACGTAACTATTCAGCCTAACGGAGTTATAACTCAACGCTGCTTTGAATCTAACAAACTTGAGAGATAATGACGTTCATGACGCCAATCCAGTTACCCAGC
>DAOUMJ010000126.1:0-4190 GCA_034411715.1 Anaerolineales bacterium
TCGCGGCCCTGGCGCTAATCGCGCTTCTGGTGCGCGGCGACTACAATGTGCAGTTCGTGTACGAAGTGACCAGCAAGTCCATGCCCACCTATCTCAAGATCACAGCCTGGTGGGGCGGACAGGCTGGCTCGCTTCTTTTTTGGTCCTGGCTCATGTCGGCCTTCGCCTCGGCGGCCACCCTCCGCAAATGGGACCGCGACCGCGAGTTCCTGCCGTGGGTGATCGTGGTGGCCAACGTGACGCTGGCCTTCTTCCTTGCGCTGAACATCTTCTTCGAGAATCCCTTCGCCCGCCTTTACCAGACCTTCGACGGGAGCATCGCCGCGTACATTGTCCCTCCCCCCAACTCGATTCCCATCATCCCCGCGGACGGGCGCGGCCTGAACCCGCTCCTGCGTCACCCGGGCATGATTATCCACCCACCCATGCTCTACCTCGGTTTCGTGGCCTACGTGATCCCCTTCGCCTTCGCCATCGCCGCGCTGGTGACCGGCCGCACCGACGACCGCTGGATCCGCCTCACCCGCCGTTGGTCGCTGTGGGCCTGGCTGTTCCTCTCCTTCGGCCTCGTCCTCGGCGGGCGCTGGGCCTACGACGTGCTGGGCTGGGGCGGCTACTGGGGCTGGGACCCGGTGGAGATCGCGGCCTTCATGCCCTGGCTGACGGGAACCGCCTTTTTGCACTCGGTGATGATTCAGGAAAAGCGCGGGATGCTCAAGCAATGGAACATGGTGCTGATCATCCTGACCTACGCCCTCGTCATCTTCGGCACCTTCCTGACCCGCTCCGGCGTGCTGTCCTCGGTCCACGCCTTCGCCCAAAGCGCCATCGGTCCGTCCTTCTTCGCCTTCATCGGCCTGACGTTTACCACCTCCATCGGCCTGCTCATCCACCGCTGGGCCGATCTCAAAGCCGAAGCCGAGATGAAATCCATGCTCTCGCGCGAGGCGCTCTTCCTGCTCAACAACCTGCTCTTCATGAGCGTGCTGGTGGTTTGCTTCTGGGGCGTGATCTTCCCGCTTATCTCCGAACTCGCCACCGGACAGAAAGTGACCGTCGGCCCGCCATTCTATGAGCGCGCCAATGCACCATTATTTGCGACCCTGATGCTCCTCATGGGTGTCGCGCCTCTCTCCGCCTGGGGACATTCCACCGTGCAGACGCTCGGCCGCGCCCTTTGGAAACCCGGCGCGTTCGCGGTGGGTTTCACATTGCTGGTGTATGCCACCTACACGCGCAACGCCATCGCGCTGATCGGCTTCTTCCTCGTCGCGCTGGTGATTCTTGTCACCCTCTATGAATTCTGGCGCGGGGCGCGCGCAAGGCAGAAAACGCAGGACGAGAATTTCTTCACCGCGCTCTCGCGCCTCACCGGCCGCAACCGCCGCCGCTACGGTGGATACATCATCCACATCAGCATGATGCTGATGGCCGTCGGCATCCTCGGCATCGAACTCTTCCAGTCCGAAACGCAGGGGACAATCCAGGTCAACGAGTCGTTGAAGTTGCAGGGCTACGAACTGGTTTATAAAGATATCGCCCAATGGGACGATCTTTCCTCTGGCGTCAATTACACCCGCGCCGTGGTGGAAGTCTACAAAGGCAATCAATTCTTGACCAGCCTGCATCCGCGCACCGATTACTATTACGACTCGCAGCAGAACATGACCATCCCCGGCGTGCGCTCCACCCTCGGCGACGATGTGTACCTCCTGCTCGTGGACTGGGAACCCGCCTCCGCCATCGGCGCGACTTTTAAACTCTATGTCAACCCGCTGGTCAACTGGTTGTGGATCGGTTCCCTGCTTTTCCTCATCGGCGTCATCGTCGCGGCCTGGCCGGAGAACGAGCCCGAACCTGTCGCCGTTCGCGCAAAGAGGAACGCCCGCCAAACCAGCGCGGCGGATTGATATTTATGGAGTACCGCAACATTCATGTTGCCTCGCCAGGGCGCAAGATAAATCTTGCGGTACTGAGTACCGCAACATTCATGTTGCCTCGCCAGGGCGCAAGATAAATCTTGCGGTACTGATACCACCTCGGAGAACGATATGGCTCGCACGCTGCGCACTACGCACTACGCAATACTTTTTATCCTCCTCCTTGCCTCCCTCCTCGCCGCCCCCGCCTCCGCGCAGGGACCCAAACCGCCGACCGACGACGAGGTGAACGCCATTGCCAGGCAGTTGTACTGTCCCGTCTGCGAGAACACGCCGTTGGACGTATGTCCCACGCAGGCCTGCGCCCAGTGGCGCGACCTCATCCGCCTGATGCTTTCGCAGGGAAAGAGCGAAGCGGAGATTAAACAGTATTTCGTGGACAACTACGGCGCGCGCGTGCTGAACGAGCCGCCGCGTGAAGGACTCAACTGGCTGGCGTACATCATCCCGCCGCTGGTGATTCTCGCGGGGATCGTGTTCGTCGTCCGCGCGCTGCGGGCGTGGAAAAAGCCCATCGCCGCCGCGCCCGCCCAAGGCCGGATGGACGCGGGAGCGGATGAATACGTCAGGCGGCTGGAAGAGGAAGTCAAAAAGAAAAACTAAAATCACCCTCACCCCCGTCCCCTCTCCCGATTTCGGGAGAGGGGTGCAGGGGTGAGGGCGGGAGAATTTCATGGCAGAAACTTTGGAAGCCCCCGTCCGCCGCGGCGTGCCGCTGTGGGCGCAGATCGTCATCTGGGTTGTGCTGGCCGCCCTGCTCGTGCTGGTGGGCATCACGCTCATCAAACGCCAGGAGGGAACGGTGCAGCCTGGGCAAACCATTCCCGATTTTACGCTCCCGCTGTTCAGCGGCTACGAATACGAAGGCAGGTCGGAGGTGAAACTCTCGGATTTTCGCGGCAAGGTGGTGGTGTTGAACTTTTGGGCCTCGTGGTGTAAACCCTGCGAACAGGAGGCCGCCGAATTGCAGGCCGCCTGGGAATTTTACAAACCGACGGGCGAGGTGATCTTCCTCGGCGCGGATTACGTGGATACCGAGCCGGAGGCGCGCGTGTATTTGCAAAAATACGGGATCACCTACCCCAACGGCCCCGACATGGGCACGCGCATCTCGCAGTTGTTCCGCATTCGCGGCGTGCCTGAGACGTATTTCATTGACAAGGCAGGCGTGCTTCGTTACGTGCAGGTCGGCCCCTTCGCATCGCTGGCAGAAATTCAAAAGCAGGTTGACGCATTGCTGGCGGAGTAGGATTCTTCATGGAAATTGGCGCATTCTTTCTCGTGCTGGCGGTGGCGATCGCCGTCGGCTTGTACGTGGGGCAACCCTTTTTCCAGCGCGGCAGACGGCGCATCGGCTACGAGGCGCACGAAATCTCCGCGCTGATGGCCGAGCGCGACCGCATCGTCAACGCCCTGCAGGAACTGGACTTCGACTTCAACCTGGATAAAATTCCCGCCGAGGATTATCCTCTTCAGCGTGCGGAACTGCTCAAAAAAGGAGCGGAGATTTTGAGACAACTCGATTCCCTGCTCCCCTCCCCCATAATCGGGAGCCCCGCAGGGGTGCTTCGCGAAGGGGCCGGGGGTGAGGGCGCGGCAGACCGAATCGAATCCGCCGTCGCCGCACGCCGCGCCGACCTCGCCTCTGCGCGCGCCGCCGTCCGCGAGGATGACGATATCGAAGCCCTCATCGCCGCGCGCCGCAAAGCCCGCAAGGAAAAATCGGGCGGCTTCTGTCCGCGCTGCGGCAAGCCCGTGCTGGCCTCCGACCGATTCTGCCCGCATTGTGGGAAATCTATTGCGTAGTGCGTATTGCGTAACCCGCACGCTACACAATACGAATTGCCGATTACCAATTACGAAGTACGCAATACGGAATATTCAAATGAAATCACGCTACATTCTTTTTATCGCAATCATGTTGCTCCTCACCGCCTGCAACTTCTCGCTGGCGGAAGATATCACCCCGCCGTCGAACTACGTTCCGCCCACGCCGATGCCCATGCTGGGGCCGCTCTATCCGCCCGCCCCGCCGGATATCGAAAACGGCGCGGCCATCTACGCCGAAAAATGCGTCGAGTGTCACGGCCCGCGAGGCATGGGCGACGGCGAAAAAGGCAAACAACTGCCTGTCACCGTGGCCGCGCTCGGCCTGCCGCAGGTGGGGCAGGTCGCCTCGCCCGCCGAGTGGTACGCCGTCGTCACGCGCGGCAACCTCGCCCGCTACATGCCGCCATTCAACAGCCTCAC
>DAOUMJ010000127.1:0-11176 GCA_034411715.1 Anaerolineales bacterium
TTCCTCCGTACAAGGACGAGCCGGCCGACGGAGAACCGTACTCCTCGGCGACATTCACGACCTTCGTGCGACGCAGTACCTTCAGGGACAATGGAGGCGCGTTCCAGTTCGGCCAGTCCTACCTTCACTTTGACCTGATGCAAGTCGGTGCGACGCGAGAAGTCGTCGCTGGTCATCCAGATTTCGCCATCCCCATTGCCGAGGGCGCGGTAGAGCAGTTGCAATTCTTCGGGCGAGACAATTCCGCTTTGGATGAAAAATTCCTGCAAGGCGCGATCCTGCGGGTCGTAGAGCAGGACGGCGCGGGCGGGATGGCCGTCGCGGCCGGCGCGGCCCGCCTCCTGATAGTACGCTTCGAGCGAGCCTGGGACGGAGTAGTGGATCACCTGGCGCACGTCGGCGCGGTCAATGCCCATGCCGAAGGCGTTGGTCGCCACGATGATGGGTGTCGCGCCGTTGATGAAGCGTTCCTGGATGCGGGCGCGATCTTCGGGGAGGAGTCCCGCGTGGTAATGCTCAGCCTGGATACGACAGACGACGCGCACGAACTCGGCGACCTCTTCGGCGTCGCGGCGTGTGCCGGTGTAGATGAGGGTCGCGCCTTGTACGTCGAAATTTAATTTCGACGTACCGAGCAACTCGCTCAACACGCGGAACTTGGCTTCAGCGTCGGCGGTGTATTTCACTTCGAGCGTCAGGTTGGGACGGTTGAAGCCCGTGACGATACGCTCTGTGGATTCGGGCAGTCCAAGCAGGCGAACAATGTCGCTTTGCACTTTGGGCGTGGCAGTGGCGGTTAGCGCGACAGTGAGGGGATTCCCCAATTTGCGGCGCGCCTCGGCGATGTGGAGGTAGTCGGGGCGGAAGTCGTGTCCCCACTCGGAGATGCAGTGGGCTTCGTCAACGGCGAGCAGGCTGAGGGTCAGGTTTTGAAGCGAGCGGAGGAAGGTCACGCTGCGGAGGCGTTCGGGCGCGACGTAGACGAGTCGGTATTTCCCCTGCGCGAGGAGAGTCAGGCGCTGGTTTTGTTCGGGGAGGGGAATCGCGCTGTTGATGAACGTGGCTGGAATCCCTTTGCGGTTGAGTGCGTCCACCTGGTCTTTCATCAGCGCGATGAGCGGCGAGATGACGAGGGCTGTAGGGGCGGGCTTCATGTCCGTCCCTACGGGGGCGGGTGCAAGACCCGCGCCCAACAAGAGCGCGGCGAATTGGTAGATGAGCGACTTGCCCGCGCCGGTGGGCATGATGGCGAGGGTGTGTTGCTGGTGGAGGAGGGATTGAATCGCTTCTTCCTGTCCCGCGCGGAAGGAGTCGAAGCCGAAGTGGGTATGGAGCGAGTCGCCGAGGGACATGGCCGGTGCGTAAATGCGCTTTCACTCTTTTTCGTAAGGCAATCCCAGCGCCTGGGGTTTTGCGGCGCCCCACCTGGCCGAAAACCACTTCGTTGACATCAGCACCAGGACTCCAATGGTCATGATAAAGGGAACCGTTCTCCAGATATATCTGGACATGAGGCCGGGGAGCGCTAATTGGGGGTTGAGCGAGAGTTGCCACAGGGTGCCAAACAGAATGGAACCGCCAAGCAGGATAAAGGGATGCCACATGGAGAAAAAGACCAGGGCAAGCGCGATGAATCCCCAACCCATGAGAAAGTTGTTGCTCCAGACGGGATTGTAATCCAGCGAGTAGATCGCTCCGGCAAATCCCATCAGCATTCCGCTGGTGACGACGCTGAGATAGCGGGTGCGGGCGACGTTGATACCGGAAACTTCCGCCACGGAGGGGTTTTCTCCCACCGACCTGATTTTCAACCCCAGGCTCGTTTTGGACAGCACGAACCAGGCAACGACGATCAGCGCCAGGCCGACAAAAAAGAAGGGGGAGAGGCCATAGATGTCGGGGATGCGCTCCATGCCCAAGGGGCCGGTGTAGGGATAACCGATGTAGGTGGTGAGGCCGAAGCCCAGGATCCAGATGCCCATCCCGTTCACTACCTGGTCGCTTCCCAGCGTGATCGAGAAGAAGCCGTGAAGCAGGCCGATCAGGCCGCCGACGGCGATAGCCGCCAGGAAACCGAGCAAATAACTGCCGGTGGTTTGCGCCACCATGAAGCCGATCGTAGCGCCGAATAGCATCACGCCTTCGATGCCGACGTTCAGGATTCCCGAACGCTGCCCGATGAGTTCGCTGAGGGCGGCGATGGTGAAGATCGTCGAGGCGTCCAGGCTTCTAACCATGAATTCCCACATCGCTTGACTCCTTTCCTGTTTTGATTTTGATCCATACGATCTTGTAGCGGTAGAAGAATTGAAAAGCGACCAGGGTGATCATGAGAACCCCGAGCAGGGCATAGTCAATGCCAAAGCCCAATTGGAGTTTTCCCTGGGCGAACCGGCCCCCGTTGGTCAATCCGCCAAAGAGCAGAGCGATGGGGATGGCCGCCAGTGGATTCCCTTGCGAGATCAGACCGCAGATGATCCCATAAAACGCCAGGTCGCCGAATTCGCCATAGTTCTTGGTGATTTTGTAAACGCCCGGCACCGCCGAAAAATAATGGTATCCCGCCAGACCGGCGATCAGCCCGCCCAAAATAAACACCAGGAGCGGTATGGTGTATGGGCTGATTCCCGCATACCTGGCCGCCGAAGGGCTGAGGCCATAAGCCTTGATTTGATATCCGAGTTTTGTTTTTGCAAACAAATAATACAGGAACACGGCCAATCCCAGGGCAATGAAGATCGTGAATGGCACACCCTTGACCAGGGGCGCATAGATGGATGCGGGCAGCGTAAAGCCGTCCCCTTCTCCGCTGGCGCCCATGAACAGGCCTCCCTCTTTGATCATGCGAGCCACCACCCAATAGGTGATGAAATTGAGCATCATCGTTACCACGATCTCGTTGGTATTGAACCTGCCCTTCAAAAAGCCGGCAACAGCCCCGATGGCCGCGCCGCCCGCAATGGCAGCGATGATCATCAAGGGGATGACGATTCCCGCCGGAAGGATCGCGCTTTGGGAGGTTTTTGCGCCGAAGGCATACGCCACAGCAAAAGCGGATAACGCTCCCGCATATAACTGCCCCGCCATCCCGATGTTCCAAAGCCCGGCTCGCATGGGGATGATGAACGCGTACGTACACAACAGCAGGAAGATGAATCTGTTGAGCGTCAGCGGCAGGCCAAACGAACTGGTGAACGCGTAGGAAAAGATGGCCTTGTACCCGGTTAGCGGCTCGACCCCGGCGTGAATGAAAATGTAACTGAACACCAGCAGGGCAAAGAGGATGGCGAAGATCGAAATCATCGTTGCCTCCCAGCCGCGCAAGGCCGCTCTCTTTTCGAGTTTCATTTCGTATTTGCCGATTTTCATATCTCTTCTGCCTTTGGTTTCAAGCCTGCCATCATCGCGCCGATCATCTCTCTCCTGGCCTCCCCGCCGGGGATGATGCCCATGAATTCGCCCTCGTACATGGGCGCCACCCTGTCGCTCAGCGACAGCACTTCATCGAGATCCTCGGAAATGAGAAGAATACCGGCTTTTTCCTTTTTCACCTCCACGATCTTTTTCTGGACGAACTCCGTCGCCCCAACGTCCAACCCCTGGGTCGGCAGGTTTGCGATCAGCAGGCGCGGCTTTCGCGCAAGGACGCGCGCCAGGATGAGTTTCTGGAGATTGCCCCCCGAGAGACTCTTCGCGGCCGTATCCGGACCCGGCGCGGCCACATCGTACTCGGCTATCATTTCCTCGGTGAATTTTCTCAATCTCTTGTAATCCACGATCCCGCTCCTGGAAAAACGGTTATCGAAGTAGTAATTCATGGCAATGTTTTCGACAAGGGAGAACTCGCCGATCGATCCCACGTCGACGCGTTCCGAGGGAATGTACCCGATTCCTTTCAACCAGCGCTTCAGGGACGAGGCGTGTGTGATGTCGGCGCCGTCCAGCGCGACCCTGCCTGCCAGCGGCTTTCGAAGCCCGGCAAGAACTTCAGCCAACACCTGTTGCCCATTCCCGGAGACGCCCGCGATCCCGAAGATTTCGCCCTCCTGCACGGAAAAGGAGACATCCTTCAACGCCATCACGCCCTTGTCGTTGAGCGCCGACAGGCCCTCCACCTGGAGGATGGCGTTGCCCTTCTCCACCTCGATATGCTCCATTCGGAAAACGACATCCCGTCCCACCATCTCCCTGGCCAGGCTCTTTTCCGTCGCGGCTGCGGTCGCCAAGCGCGCGGTAACTTTTCCGCGCCTGAGAACCGTTACCCTGTCGCTGGCTTCCAGCACGATGGGGAGTTTATGCGTAATGAAGGGGACGATGGCAAGTTCGTCCCTGGCCATGATTCTGATCGCCTCCAGAAGTCTCTTTGTTTCAGGCGGGGCAAGGGCCGAAGTCGGTTCGTCCAGGATGAGGACTTTGGCGCCGCGATACAGGGCTTTGAGGATCTCTACAACCTGCTTTTCTCCTTCCGAAAGTTGCCAGACCTTCGCTTTGAGATCAATTTTAAATCCGTATCTGTCGCAGAGATCGGCGATCTCTTTTCCCGCTCGTTTTAGATTCAAAATCGTCCCTGCTCTGGGATGCCCGAGGATGATGTTTTCGATCACCGTATGGGCGGGGATCAGTTTGCGGTTCTGGTGAACCATCCCGATCCCCTGATCAATGGCGTCCAGGGGCGACCGGAAATGGACCTTCTTACCGAAGAGATAGAGCTCGCCTTCATCGGGCTGGTGCAGCCCGAACAGGATGTTCATCAACGTGGTTTTCCCGGCGCCGTTCTCGCCCAGAATGGCGTGGATCTCGCCGGCTTTGATCTCGAAATCTATCCGATCGTTGGCAAGAACCCCGGGAAATCTCTTCGTGATGCCCCTTGCTTCCAATACAACATCGCCGTGTTTGATATTTTCCGGGAGCATTTTTTCTTCCTGTTTTACAGTCGCGGAATGCGCCGATTGAATTTACGGAAGATCGGCCGGCAGGGGAAGCCGGGGTAGCAAATATACTATCCCTGCTTCCAAATCGTTCTGCCGTTGATAAGGATGAGGCCCCTCTCCCCGTTTCCCCTGAGGAGGGGCCTCGAGTTGGCGATTATCGCAAGCCAATCGTCACAACCGGTTTATTCCAGGATGACGATGCCTTGCAGGTCGAAGTTGAACAGGGAAAGCAGCCACTCGATCGTCGGCGCAACGCCGGCTGCCTTGACCTCCGTACCGGCTGCCGGGATCGGGGTGCCTTCCAACGCCAGGCCGGTGCCGTTGCTGACAAAGGCGTGCTCGGTGAAGGGATCCCATGTGCCGGCGATCATCTGTTCCCGGCGCTGCTTCACGAGATCAAGGATCTCTTGCGGGATCAAGGGCAGCGCCTTGGGGCTGATGGCGTCCACGCCAACCTTGCCGTTGTTCATGATGTCAACAGTCAATTCCTCGGTGCCGTCGGCGAGCGTCATGGTGGATTCCATGCCCAGGTACAGGATCTTGTCGGGTTTCTCGCCCGCCATGAGGGCCTGGATGATCCTGTCGTAAAGCACTTCCCAGCGGGTGTCGAAGGATACAGCCACGGTGTCCGTGGTTGACCAACCGTATTCGCCCACGATGTCCATATCCTTGCCCACGAACCAGATGCCCTTTTCGGTGGCGACATCCAGCGGGGAACCCGAGTCGGTTTGCTGGGTGATGACATCAACATTGTACTGATCCACGAGTGTGGCGGCGATATCCCGCTCTTCCTGCGGCAGGTACCAGTCCCCGGCGTACTTGACGTAGACGGTAATGTCCTTGTCAAGCAGTTCCGCCGCATCCATCACGCCGAGATAGAAGCCGGCCGTCCGACGGATGACCTGAATGTTCGGGTAAGCCGAGACGATGCCGATCTTGCCTGTTTGCGTCAACGCTCCCGCGATCAGCCCTTCCAGATACAGGGCCTGATATTGGCGGGGGAAGATGCGGATGAAATTGTCCTTCGTGGATACGTCGCTGGCGATGATGGAAACAAAGGTGACGTCCGGGTATTTGTCGGCGATATCCTTCAAGGGCATGCCCATGAATTCGGCGTTGCCAACCACAATGTTGGCTCCATCGGCGATCAGTTCTTCGGCGAAGGGAACGGAGAGATCGGGGCCGACATTTTCCCTGTACACATAATTGACATTGGGATATTTTTCGGCGATGCGTTTTCCAGCGCGATCATGGGCGCCCGACCAGGTTGTGCCTTGGATAACGCTGAAGTGCTCGATCGCCAACGTAAGCGGCTTCGCCGCTTCGGTGGGTTTCGCTTCGGGCGGTTGGGTGGCGGGTGGTTCGGTGGCAGGCGGCTGGGTGGCTGGCGGCTGGGTTGGCGTTGCGGTAGGGCCGCAGGAAGCCAAAACCATACTGGCTACCAGGGCGATAGCCAAAAAAGCAAAGCGCTTGCTCGTTTTCATTGCTCCTCCGAGATTGTTCATTCTGGAAACTGATTCGAAACGCAGACTTTTTGGAACGATTCGATATTGGGCAACCTCCTTTCGCAATTTTTCGCTTTTGACCGTTATTTTGGCGCGGCAACGCGTTCTTTCAAGATCCCGTTCAATTTATTCAGCCCCTGGTCAATCATGCTTTTGCTGACCGTATCGAACAGGCGTTGTCCAACGCTGGCGACCTTTCCGCCGATTTGTATTTCGCCGCTGTATGTGACCAGCGTGCTGGCGGGGCCTTGATCAACGAACACGACATCCCCGGAACCTTTCACGAAGCCGATCTTCCCGGTGCCTTCCACGGTCAGAGTGACGTGCTCGGGCGGGCGTTCGTTGGAGATGGTCAATTTGCCGCCAAAAGAGCCGGTGATTGGTCCAATGCGAACCATCAACTCGCCTTCGTATTCGTTTTCACCGATCTGCTTCAGGCTCTTGGTGCCGGGCAAAGCCAGGATCAACATGTCGGGATCGCGCAGCATTTTCCAAACCTCTTCCCGCGGGCCGTCGAAAGTGTATTTGCCGCTGAGTTTCATGGAACATTCTCCTTCGCCTCTTTCAATAACTCAAACAACCGGTTCGGGCTGAGAGGGGTTTCGAGAATCTCAAGTTTTCGATCATGGAAGGCGTTCTCCAACGCCTGGGCAAACAGGGCAGGGACGGGGATCGCTCCCGCCTCGCCGACCCCCTTGCTTCCCATTTCATTGAGTGGAGATAGCGTTTCGAAATGACCCACCTCGATGCGGGGGGGCATTTCCTGGGATGTCACAACCAGGTAATCCATCAGCGAGGCGTTGAGGATTTGGCCGTTCTCATCGAAGTGGAGTTTTTCGTAGTAGGCGTTGCCCAATCCCATGGAAACGCCGCCGTGAACCTGGCCTTCCACGATCAATGGGTTGATGATCCTTCCGCAATCCTCCACCACGGCGTAACGTTTGATTTTCACCATCATCGTCTCGGGGTCAACCTCGAGGATCATGGCATGGCAGCCGGAGGCGGTTGTCCCGAATTGGGGACCGTAATAATCGGTGGCTTCCAGGCCAGGCTCCGTGCCGGGCTCCACCGCGCCTCGCAGGGGATTGGACAGCGCCGCCAGTTCGCCCAGGCCGATGAATTTGCTGGGAATATCCGCCACACGCACGACCCCATCCGCCAATTCGAGTTCGTCTTCCGGCGTGGACAGAACTTTGCTCGCCAGTTTCAGGACTTTTTGGCGGACACGGTGCGCCGCGGCGTGGATGGCGTTGCCCGCGACAACCGCGCCGCGGCTGGCAAACGAGCCGGTGCCCCAGTGGAACTCGGCAGTGTCGCCGGTAACGACGCGAATATCGCCGACCGCCACGCCGAGTTGTTCCGCGACGATCTGCGCGAAGGAAGTGAGATGACCCTGTCCCTGCGTGCCGTAGCCGGTGGACACGTTAACCTTGCCGCTCGTCTCGATTTGGACGCGGGCGCCTTCGTACGGGCCGACGCCGGTCGTCTCGACGAAGGGGACGATCCCGATGCCGACGTATTTCCCCTCCGCGCGCAGGCGAGGCTGTTCCTCTTTTGCGAACTTCTCGTAACCGATCATTTCGACCGTTTTATCGAAGACAGTCCTGTAATTTCCGCTGTCGAAGATCAATTCGGAGAAGGCCTGGTCAATGATCACGTTGTGATAGGGGAAGGCGTCCGGGGGGATGAAATTCTTCCTGCGGATTTCAAGCGGGTCAATGCCCAATTCCCTCGAGGCGGTGTCCATCATCCGCTCGATGACGAAGATGCCCTGCTGCCGTCCCGCGCCGCGCACGGGGGTGACGATGGGTTTGTTCGTAAACACCGCCGTGCAATTCGAGGAGAAATTTTCGATCACGTATCCGCCCATTACATGCGATTGCGTGTTGAGCGGAATGGTCAGGCCATACGGATCGAACGCGCCCGTGTCGTGCAGGAAGTCATCCTTCATGCCCAGGATGCGCCCGTCTTTCGTGAACGCCATCTCGATATCGTGCAACTGCTGGCGTTCCGACGTTGTTGCGTAGAAATTCTCGCGCCGGTCTTCGATCCATTTGATGGGGCGGCGCAATTTCATCGAAACCCACGGCAGAAGCATCTCCTCGGGGTAGAACATCATGATCTTGGGGCCGAAGCCGCCGCCGATGAACGGCGCGATGACGCGCACCTGGCTGTCGGAAAGCCCCAGCCGCGCCGCGGTTCCATTTCGGATGGGAATCGGCGCCTGCGTGGTGTCCCATATCGTCAGTTGCTTGCTCTTATCGTCCCAGTGCGCCACGATACCGCGATTCTCCATGGCGGCCGCCGCGCCGCGGTCAATGTAGAACCGTCTCTTGACGACATAATCGGCCTGCGCTTTGGCGGCTTCGTAATCCCCCTTTTTCTGGTGAAAGTGGGCCGCCAGGTTCGATTCCAGGTCGTCGTGGACGCGGGGGCTGTCGGGCGCGAGGGCCTGTTCGAGGTCCGTGACGACCGGCAGCGGTTCATACTCGACCGCGATATCTTCGGCCGCGTCCTCGGCGATATAGCGACTCTCGGCGATGACGACCGCGACGTTTTCGCCCGCGTGACGAACCTTGTCCTTGACCAGCGGGGCCTGCCGCCGCGAATGAAACGTCACATCCTTGACGGTGGGCGGGGGCGAGACGAGGGGCGGACCGGGCGCCCAATCGTTCCCCATGTCCTCCGCCGTGAAGACGGCCACCACGCCCGGCCGCGCGCGCGCCGCCGAAACGTCTATGCTCAGGATGCGGGCGTGGGCGTAGTCGCAGCGCTTGAACGCCGCGTGCAACATGCCGGGAATCTCGACATCGTCCACAAAGAGGGCCTGCCCGGTCAGAAGGCGCGGGTCCTCGTTTCGTTTAATTCGTTCCCCGATGTATCGTTGTGCCATGGCGTCGCTCCTGTGTTACAGACACGTGAAAAACAAAAGTCTCTCTCGTCGTCATTGCGAGGGCGTTCTTCCCTACAACGCAATCTCGTAGCCGTGGAGGAGATTGCTTCGCTTCGCTCGCAATGACGTGTCCACTATTTCCGTCATTGCGAGGAGGGTGTTCTTCCCGACGAAGCAATCTCGTAGCCGTGGAGGAGATTGCTTCGTCGCTTCGCTCCTCGCAATGACGGGTCTACATTTTCGCAATGACGGGTCTACATTTTCTCGGCGGCCAATTTAACCGCGTCCACAATGTGCTGATAGCCGGTGCAGCGGCAAAGGTTCCCGGAAAGCGCCTCGCGGATTTCCTCTTCGCTGGGATTCGGATTCTCCTTCAGAAAAGCCGTCAGGGTCGTCAGAAAGCCCGGCGTGCAGAATCCGCATTGGAGGCCGTGCGCCTCCTTGAAGGCTTCCTGGAGGGAACTGAGACGGTCAATGTTACCCAATCCCTCCACTGTGGTCACTTCGTGGCCGTGCGCCATCGCCGCGAACATCAGGCAGGAGCGCGCAGGTTCGCCGTCGAACAGGATCGTGCAAGCCCCGCACACGCCATGCTCGCAGCCGACGTGCGTGCCGGTCAGCCTGAGATCGTGGCGCAGAAAATCGCTCAACAGCAGGCGCGGCTCGACTTCGCGTTCGTACAATGTGCCGTTTACAGTCACGGAAAGGTTGAATGAATTCATGGAAATCTCCCTACTTTCCCCTGGCGCGCTCGAAGGCTTCGTCCAGCGCGCGGCGGGTTAAGACATTCGCCAGATGACGTCGGAATTCCGCAGTGGCGTGAATGTCGCTTCCCGGTTCGACGTCGGCAGAGGAGGCCTTTTCGGCCGCGGCTCGAATGACCTGGACGGTCGGCTTCTGTCCCTTCAACAACGCCGCGGCCTGATGCGCCTCCATGGGACGATCCCCCGCGCTCAGAAAGGCCAGGCGGGCTTCCCGGCAATTTCCCTTTTTATCCAGGGTGACAACGGCCGCGACGCCCGCCAGGGCAAAGTCGTTGTGGCGGCGCGCGACTTCCTGCAGCGACCAGCCCGAACGTTCAGGCAGGGGCGGCAGGTTGATCTCGACGAGCAATTCCTCCGGTTCGAGGGCGGAGGTGAACGATCCAACAAAAAATTCGCTGGCCGGTATCCAACGTTCCCCCTTCTGGCTTCGCGCCTTTAGTCGGGCGTTCAACGCAACGCTGATCGCCACCAGTTCCGCCGATGGATCCGCATGGGAAAGACTGCCGCCGAACGTGCCGCGCGTGCGGACTTGCGGCGTGCCGATATTGGGAATTGCATCGTGAACCAGGGGAACTTGTTTTGCGATGAGCGGATCTTTTCCCACCGTTTTATGCCGCGTCGTCGCCCCCACGAGAACGCCGCCGTTTTCATCCGGGCGGATGTAGGAAAGTTCGGGAATGTTGTTCAGGTCAACCAGCGCGGAAGGCTGCGCCAGCCGAAAATTCATCATCGGGATCAGGCTCTGCCCTCCGGCCAGGGGCTTGGCATCGTAGCCGTGTTCGGCAAGATGAGCCAAAGCCTCTTCCACCGTGGTCGGCGCAAAATACTCGAACGGAGGTGGCTTCATGGAATTCGTCTCCTATGGAGGATTTACAAAACATTGTCAGTACTTTGCGAAAGCGCGTATTTGGCGTTCTCTAATGCCAGATTTGCGCTAGAGAGCGCAATCTATAGTATTGCTCTTTAAAAACTATGCCAATCGCAAAGATTTTGCGTCAGTACCGCAAGATTTATCTTGCCAGCGCGGCGCAAAATGAATTTCCCTGGGACTTGCACGCCAGGGCAAGTGTGCGGTACTGGCCG
>DAOUMJ010000128.1:0-11426 GCA_034411715.1 Anaerolineales bacterium
ATTGGCCGCCGCTGTACGAGGCGTCGTAGAGTTCGTACAGTTTGCAGGTTTCCTTGTCAATGATGAGAATGTGATGGTCGCTGCCGTATTCGATCTTCGGGTTGGCGGGGATGGGATACGGGCCGGGGTCCGATTCGTCGGGATAGTAGAAGTCAACGTTGTATTTGGTAACGGCCGAGCCGTTCACGAGGTTGTAAGGGATGCCGATCGGCCCGCCCGCCCAGTTTCCCGAACCGAAGTCCATGTGAAAGCCGGTGTTTCGTCCGATGCTGTTGATCCAGGCGTTCGAGCGCGGGTGGACGGGGAGATTGTCCACGCGGACGTTCCAGATGTTGTCCACGGGATACATCGGACAACCACCCAGCGTCGGCTCGCCGCCGGGGACGGGCGGGGGAATGGCCGGTTGGAACGGGACGACAGTGGTATATAACGGCCCGCGCGGCGCCGCGCCCCCAAATTTGCATTGCCCGTCGCTCGTCCCGCCGGTGGACGAGTCGAGGACGGTCCCGGCGCATTTTCCGGCCGGCCCTTCGTCGAAGTGGTAGAGCGCAACCGTGTTCGCGTCCGCAGTGAACGGGGCGGTGGGTTTGGTGAAGTTTGCGGAATAACGGATGCCCTTCGAAATTCGCAATTCATCGAGATAGCCGTTGTAGGAGGGATAGGCTGGGCCGGCGTCGTGCTTCTCGGCGCCGAGCACCAGGTACGGGTCCGAGTTGGGATACGAGGTGGCGCGTCCGTTGCGATAACTGACGTTGCCCGTCGGACCCGTCCCGCTGGCGTCGCGTTTCCCGTCCACGAATATTCTCATCAAGCCCGTGACGCTGCTGCGCGTGACGGCGACGTGATGCCATTTGCCGTTGGCCACGTTGGTCGCGCCGCAGATGGTTTTCTTCGACGCGCCGCGCGAGACGCCGAAAGCGATGCGCCCGTTGGCGAGGGAGATACCGTAATCGCCGTAATCGCCGCTGCCATAAACATCGCGATCCACGATGATGTTGCCGTAGATCCAGTTGTCGCCGCTGGGGGTGCAGGCCGGGCTGGCGTTATCGGCGAGGGAGGCCTTGAGCCAGAATTCGAGGGTGAAATTCCCGCCCACGTCCGCAGGGACGGCGGGCGCGTCGAGTTTGATCTTGACGCGGTCAATGTCGCCCGTCCCGTGGCCGCGAAAGCGCAGGGAATATCCCGACGAGGCGGCTTGCGCCTCGGACGCGGGGAAGGCCGGGAGGAAAAGCGAGACGATCAGCGTAATCGCCAGGAATGAGAAAGGAAAAGTTCGTTTCATGTTCGGCTCCTTTTTTTTCTGAGTACCGCAACATTCATGTTGCCTCTGGGGGCGCAAGATAAATCTTGCGGTACTGCATATTATTTCGTCATCACCGCGCAGCCGCTTGAAACCAGCGCGATTTCAGGATCTGGATTTTGCGGGCCGAATTTGATGACGCGGAATTTATTCACCGGGATGTTTGGAAGGTAGACCGTGCCATAGGTCGGATGCGGCGGCGGCAGAACGCCCGCGTACGGATCGCCCTGCGCGCTCAACGGGGAAACGGCGTAGAGCGAGATGCCGCCGCTGGAATTATCTCCCAGGATCATCCCGTATTCCTGCATGGCCTTCGCGATCGTCTTTTCGTAGGGCGTGAGATTCAAATTGTCGAGATTCAACGCCGGGTCGAGCTGGATGCGCGCGCCTTCGGGGATGGCGTCCGCGGCCAGGGATTCGCCGTCGCTTTCGGTGGCGGGCGAGACGGGGCCGCCGCTCCTGGTGTAGTTGTAACTGAAGGCCAGCGCGTGTTCGATTTTTCCGTTCTTCAATTCGTCAGGCCAGATCATCCCCGCCAGCAGCGCGAAGCCCGAGCCGCGCGCCGACAGTCCTTTGGGGAAGATGCCCACTTCGTTCGATTTGAGACTGTTGCCCCAACTTGCGCTCCATTGTCCGTTTTGTTTCTTCGCCTGCCAGAAATCGTATTGGCAGTTCGTTGATACGTCCACGACGGTCATGCTGCCGTCGTCCTGCGGATCGGGCGCGGCCCAATTGGGAATCGGTACGCCGTTCATCTTCGTCGCGTACCAGCGCGCCCAACTTGCGGTGAGTGTCACGTTGTAACGCGGCGTGTTCGCGTCCGCGTAATAGACGGGGACGGTCCACTTGTCCACCACGATGTACATTCCGCTATTGTTCGCGTCGCGAATCAGACTCTTGACCAGCGTCGCGGAATTTGGGGCGAGCGTGGGATTGGCGGGGATCTTCTGGTTGAACGGGCTCGACGCGGAATATTCGATTTGGTAGAGCGTGGTCGGTTTGCCGCCGGCGGCCGGGTTGTATTCGTCCGCGCCCACGTCCGGGGCCGAGCCGAGCGGGCGCGGGTCGCCGTCAATGTCGGCGGTCACCGGCGCGAGGGAGGTCGCGGCGTCGATTGCCGCGCTGGCTGTCGGCTTGAGGTGCAGGTTCGCGGCGGAGGGTTGGACGAACCAGGACGATTGCGCGTTGGTGAGGTTGTGGCTGATCGAGCCGTTCGCGCCGTCGCGATTCCTCCAAATCGTCATGTTGGTTAAGTTGTTGGCGAACGTCCCGCTCGTGTCGCTGAAGCGCGCTTCCATGCCCCAGGTGATTCCGCCGTAGGGATCGAGGAGCAGCGCGGTGTTGTTCGCCACGAGCCAGCCGGTGGCGTGAACCATTTCGATTACGGAATCGTGCGGCTTGGAGGCGTAGATGAAATTGTTTCGCACGATCCCGCCGCTGTGGTCGCCCGCGCCGTGGCTGGCGTTGCCGAAAGCGATGCCCTGGAAATTATCAACCAACAGGTTGCGCTCGACGATGGTGCCGGAGGAGCCGGACCAAAACAGGATGGTCGGCGCGGAGACGTTGTTCGGCGTGCGGATGTTGTACCACTGGTTGTCGCGCACCACCCAGTTGTGAGCGTCGTGCGCGCTGATGCCGTTGGTGTAATCGGTGGGCGCGGTGGTCGTGTATTCCAGCCGCGAGCAGGCCAGCAGTCCGTCGTCCGAGCCGTCGCCGATGGGATTGACTTTCACCAGTTGATAGCCGGTGTCGAAAATATGAAGGTTATAAAGTTTGGGACGATCCGAGCCGTTGACCGAGACGCCGTGTTCGTCGCCGTTGCGGATGGTGAGGTCCGCGATGGTCGCGTCGTCCGCTTCGATCAGGATGACGTGGTAACGCCCGGTGGCGAGCATCCCGCCGCCATCGAGAATCACGTCGGCGCGATCCCCCGTGCTGCTCCGCAGGGTGATGCCGTCGTTGACGATGTGGATGATGTCGGTGAGATAGTATGTTCCCGGCCGAATCAGAATGGTTGTGCCGGCCGCCGCGTTCTGCGCCTGGTTTCGCAATTGGGCTTCGGTCGAGACGGTAACTGTCGCGCCGCTCGGAGGCGGCAGCGCCGGGCAGAATCCCGAAGCGGGCGGAGGCGTGGTCGCGGTAGGCGTGGGAGTGGGAGTCGAGAACGGCGAGGAGGCGCTGTAGACCGGCCCGGCTGGCTCGCTGCCGCCGAATTTGCACCTCCCATTGCTCGCGCCGCCGCTGGACGAATCGAGAACGACCCCCGAGCATTTGCCGCGCGGCCCTTCGTTGAAGCGATACAGGGCGGTCGTGTTCGCGTCCACGCCGAAGGGCGCGCTGGGCCGCGTGAAATTCGCGGAATAGCGAACGACCTTCGAGATTCGCACTTCGTCCAGGAAGCCGTTGTACGAGGGGAAGCCGGCCGCGGCGCGGCGCTTGCTCGCGCCGAGGACCAGGTACGGGTCGGAGCCGGGACGCGAGGCGGCGCGGCCGTTGCGATAGGAGACGTTGCCGGTCGGGCCGTTGCCCGCCGCGTCCAGTTGGCCGTCCACGAAAATCTTCATTTTGCCGGTGCCGGATTTGCGCGTGACGGCGACGTGATGCCATTGTCCGTTTGCCACGTCCGTCGCGCCGCAGAGGGTGGCCTTCGATGCGCCTTTTGAAACGCCGAAGGCGATGCGGCCGTTGGCGAGGGAGATTCCGTAGTCGCCGTAATCGCCGTTCCCGAACACGTCGCGGTCCACAATGACGTTGCCGTAAAGCCAGTTGTTGCCGCCGGGGACGCACGCGGAACTGGCGTTGTTCGCGAGCGAGGCTTTCATCCAGAACTCAACGGTGAAATCGCCGCCCACGTCCGCGGGAACGGCGGGGTTGTCAATCTTGATCTTGACGCGGTCAATGTCGTTCGCGCCGTGGCCGTAGAAGCGCAGGGAATATCCGCCCGAAGCCGCCAGCGCGCCCGGGGCCGGGACGTTTGGCATAAACAGCGCCAGCATGAGCAGCGCCGAGAGAAGCGAAAATAGAATGACGCGTTTCATAGGAACCTCCGCACCCAATTCGATGATACGCGAAATTCGATAAAAGAAAACGGGTGATTAGTCCTGCCTGACGAAAATGAAAACTCCGCTTTGGGCGGAGTCTCGATCCCGAAGGGATGCCATAATTCTAGTGTTGTTCCGCTTGATTCTGGTCATCCACATGCCCACTTGAATTGCCGAATCCTCTCCCTTATAATCTGCAAACCACGTGTTACGAATAGTGAGAACTCAATCCGCTATCCCCCTGTATAATATCCCCCATGCCCTACCAACCCGTCATCGGACTCGAAGTCCACGCTGAGTTAGCCGCCAAATCGAAGATGTTCTGCGCCTGCGCGGTGGTGGATAACACCGTCGCCGCGCCGAACACAGCGGTGTGCCCCGTCTGCGCAGGGATGCCGGGGACGCTACCCGTCGTCAACCAGATGGCGGTCGAGATGGGCATTCGCGTGGCGCTGGCTCTGGGATGCGCGGTCAACCCGGTCAGTGTGTTCGCGCGCAAGAATTATTTTTATCCCGACCTGCCCAAAGGCTACCAGATCTCACAATACGAGCAGCCGCTGGCCGAGCATGGACACCTCGTCATCCAAACCCGCGCGGGAGAGCCGCTACGCGCCATCCGCATCCGCCGCGTGCATCTGGAGGAGGATACGGGCAAGTTGACGCACATCGAGGGCGGATCATTATTGGATTTGAATCGTGCCGGTGTGCCGCTGCTGGAGATCGTCAGCGAGCCGGACCTCCATTCGGCGGAGGAAGCGGTGGCTTATGGCGAGGCTTTGCGTCACATTTTGCGCTATCTCGAAGTCAACAGCGGGGACATGGAGAAGGGCGTCATCCGCTTCGAGGCGAATGTGTCGGTGCGGCCTGTGGGTGTGGAAGAATTTGGCATCCGAACCGAAGTGAAGAATCTCAACTCGTTCCGCGCGCTGGAACGCGCCATCCTTTTTGAAATCGAACGGCAGGGCAAGATTTTGGATTCGGGTGGGATTGTCGAGCAGGAGACCCTCGGCTGGAACGAAACCAGCGAGAAAACCTACTCGCAACGAAGCAAAGAGGACGCGCCCGACTACCGCTACTTCCCCGAACCCGACCTGCCTCCGCTCAAAGTGGATGAGGGCTGGCTGGCGCGCGTCCGCGCGGAATTGCCCGAACTGCCGCGCGCAAAAATGCAACGATTCGTTACGAGTTACCTTCTACCCGAAGGCGACGCGATGAGGCTTGTTGAAGAGAAGTCCGTCGCCGATTACTTCGAAGCGGTAATCGAAAATCGCAAATCGGAAATCGTAAATCCAAAGATTCTCGCCAACTGGATTCTGGGAGATTTGTTCGGGCTGATGAAAACGCGCGGGGAAACGGTCGACCGGCTGAGGGTCCGGCCGGAGGCGCTGGCCGGGTTGGTACAGATGGTCGCGGAAGGAGAGATCAATCAAACAACGGGACGGGATGTTTTGGCAGAGATGGCCGAAAGCGGAAAATCGGCCGCGGAGATCGTCGCCGTGAAAGGACTGAAGCAGGTTTCGGACGCGGGGTTAATCGCCGGGATCGTCCGCCAGACGCTGGAGGAAAGCCCGGGCGAGGTTGCCAGTTTCAGGTCTGGAAAAGAGACGGTCTTGAATTTCCTGTTCGGGCAGGTGATGAAAAAAGCGGCTGGGAAGGCCAATCCGCAGGTGGTGCGGGCGGAGTTGGAGAGGCAGCTGAGGGCGGGCTCAGGTCACAAAGCAAGATGAATTTTGTCACATTGACGGGAAGATAAAACTCGTGTAACCTCAATGCGGGCAAGGAATGATTTTTATGGATCAGTTTTCGACATAGGCCTTTTGTAAGCGGGCTCCCGTCCGGGATGCCCGTTTATATTTTTTCATAATCCCTCTTTAGGAGAGAACCATGTCCGAACAACTCAACGCTTTCGAAATGGCGCAGAAGCAATTCGACGCTGTCGCCAAGCAATTGAACCTCGATCCCGGCGTGGCGGAAGTGCTACGCTGGCCGATGCGCGAGTACTCGTTCCGCATCCCAGTGCGAATGGACGACGGCTCGCTCAAGGTCTTCCAGGGTTTCCGCGTGCAGCACAACGACGCGCGCGGCCCCAACAAGGGCGGCATCCGCTTCGCGGCCAACGAGACAATGGACACCGTGCGCGCCCTCGCCACGTGGATGACGTGGAAATGCGCCGTGGCCGATATCCCCCTGGGCGGCGGCAAGGGCGGCATCGTCGTAGACCCCTCCACGCTTTCGGACCGCGAGAAAGAGGAACTGTGCCGCGGCTGGGTGCGCGCCATGTGGAAGAACATCGGCCCGCGCAACGATGTGCCGGCTCCCGACGTCGGCACCACGTCGCAGATGATGGGCTGGATGATGGACGAGTATTCCAAACTGGTCGGCCAGTTTACGCCCGGCGTGTTCACCGGCAAGCCGGTGGGCGGCGGCGGTTCGCTCGGACGCACCGAAGCGACCGGCTACGGCGTGATCTACACCGTGCGGGAGGCGATGAAACACCTTGGCATGGACCCGAAAAAATCCGTTGCGGCAATCGAGGGTTTCGGCAATGTGGCCCAATACGCGGCCATCGGTTTCATCGAAATGCTGGGCGGCAAGGTGGCCTGCGTCTCCTGCTGGGATCGCCACGCAAAGGCGGCCTTCACCTACAGCCACAAGGACGGGGTGGACCCGCGCTTCCTGCTCACCATTGTGGACGCGTACGGCACGATTGACAGGGCCAAAGCCGAAAAGGCCGGTTACATCGTGGAGGACGGCGAGGCGTGGATCACCAAGGAGGCCGACGTGCTGATCCCCGCGGCCATCGAAGGCCACGTCAACGCCGAGACGGTGAAGAAAATGTCCAAAAGAGTGAAGATCGTGGCCGAAGGCGCCAACGGCCCCGTCACGCCCGAAGCGGACGAATATTTCAAGAAGAACAACATCTTCGACATCCCCGATTTTCTGTGCAACGCGGGCGGCGTCACCTGCTCCTATTTCGAACAGGTGCAGAACGACATGAACTACTACTGGTCGAAGGATGAAGTGCTGGAACGCCTCGACCAGAAGATGACGGCCGCCTTCCACGGTGTGCTGGAAATGGCGCGGGAAAAGAACGTGTACATGCGCGACGCGGCATACATGGTCTCTATCTCGCGCGTGGTGAAGGCCATGGAACTGCGCGGCTGGTTGACGGGGAGTTTCTAGTTCGTGTTGCGTGTTGCCCGTGTCAAAAAATTACGGCTCCAACGGGAAGCCCGCGTCCTTCCACGCGTCGAAGCCGCCGAGGATGGGAGTGACTTTGGCAAAGCCGTTATGCAACAGAATGAACGCCGCACGGGCGCTGGTGTGTTCGTTCACTCAGGTGCAGTAGGTGATGATCCACAGGCCTTTATCGAGAGGCAGGCTTTCGGGATCGGCTTCGATTTGAGAAAGCGGGATGGAGACCGCGCCTTCGATGTGGCCGGCCGCGTACGATTGCGCGCTGCGCACGTCCACAATGAGGGCCATTCCGCTTTCGAGCGCGAGGCGCGCCTCCTCCACCGTCACGCGCGGGACATCGGCCTCGGTGCGCGGGAGGCTGCCCGTCTGGGGAGGATTCGTCGGCTCGACGATCACCGTCGGTGCAGAGGTCGGCGCGGCGGAGCAGGCGGAGAGGGTCAGCGCGAACAAGACGAAAACTACGAAGATGTTTCTCTTTGGCATATTGGGTACCTGTAATCAGAAACCCGTTTTCTTCGAGAAAACGGGTTCTGCATTGTTGCTTACAGCGCGCAGTAGCGATCCACGCGCCTGGCGAGGATGGCGATGCTATCCGCCCAGAACTTCTTCTTGCGGATGTCAATGCCGAAGCGCGCGGCCAGATCGGCGGCGGAGGCCTCGCCGGTGGAGGCGAGCAGGGACTTGTAGTCGGGGATGAAGTCGGCGCCGCGCTGCTGGTAGATGGCGTACAACCCCGTCCCGAAGAGGAGGCCGAACGCGTAGGGGAAGTTGTAGAACGAGAGGCCGGAGGAGTAGTAGTGCGGCTTCCACGTCCACATGAACTTTTGCAGATGGCGCTCGTCCAGGCCGTCGCCGTAGGTGGCTTTTTGGGCGCGCTCCATGATGTCGTTGAAGTCGTCCGCCGAAAGTTCGGCTTTGGCGCGGCGCTCGAAGACTTCCTTCTCGAACAGGAAGCGCGAGTAGATGTCCACGATCACCTGCGAGGCGCCGTTGAGTTGCGCCTCCAGCACGGCCAGTTGCTCCTGCGGATCGTCCGTCTGCGAAAGCACGGCCTCGGTGACGATGGTCTCGCATAAGATGGAGGCGGTCTCGGCCAGGGTCATGGGGGTGAGTTGCTGCAGTTCGGTCTTGCCCGCTTCGTAGGCGCAGAAGTTGTGATAGGCGTGGCCGAGTTCGTGCGCCAGCGTGCTCACCTGGTCGAACGAGCCGTCGAAGTTGGCGAGGATGCGGCTCTCTTTCACGGCAGGCACGCCCATGCAGAACGCGCCGCCGCGCTTGCCGTCGCGCTGTTCGGCGTCAATCCATTTTTTGTCGAAGGCGGTCTCTGCCATCTCGCGCAGGTCGGGCGAGAACTTGCCAAAGTTTTCGAGGATGAAGCCGCGCGCCTCTTCAAACGAGTAAACCTTATCGGTCTTGCCCATTGGCGCGAAGATGTCCCACCAGGCGAGTTTTTCCTTGCCGAGTCTCTGCGCCTTGTTCTTGAAGTAGCGGCGGAAGGTGGGGAAGGAATCGCGCATAGCGCTGAGCATGGCCTCGAGCGTGGGACGGTCAATGCGCGCCGCGTCTATGGCGGAGTGGAGGGCGTCTTCGCGGCCGCGGCGTTGGTTGAGCGCGTTCGCTTCGCCCTTGACCCCGTTGAGGCACGCGGCCAACGTTTCTTTGACCGACTCCCAGGCCGCGTTCTCCGCTTCGTACGCGCGGCGGCGGACGGATTCGTCCGCGTGCGAGCGCAGGTTGATCAGCGCGGGCATGGGCATTTTCTGGGTCTTGCCGTCCAGTTCGAAGTCCACGGAGAGTTGCGAGGTGACCGTCCCCTGCAGTTTGCCGAAGGCGTTGCCCCCGCTCAAGGTCAGTTCGGCGGCGAGCGCTTCCTCGGGTTCGCTCATCAGGTACTTGGCCTGTTCGGCGGTCTCGTTCAGCATGAATGCGTGCGCCCTGGCCGAGGGGGCAAATTTGACGGCCTTCTTCAGGGCTGCCTTGCCCAGTTTCCCGACCCATGCCTGGAATTTGGTGCCCAACACGCTCTGGCGCACCTGCACCTGTTCGTACTCGGAGAGTGTCCGCATGGCGAGTTGGTCGCGCGAGTTGGTGGTGACGAAGGCGTAGATGTACGAGCCGAGCGTGTTCGAGAGTTCGTAGAGCGCGTTGAAGCGATCCACCGATTCGCCCAGCAGTTTGCCCAGTTTCTTCGGCTCGGTTTTGGCGCTGGCCTTGCTGACTTTCTTTGCAAGGAAGGTCTCGAGTTCATCCAGCAAGATTGTGAGTTTCTTGAGGGCAGATTTGAATTGTTTGGATTCAAGCGAGGGATAGACGTTGCTCATATCCCAGCGGGGAGGGGTGGACATGGGGGACTCCTTGGGGTGAGATGGGGCAAGTATATCAAATCGAGTCAGCGAGTCGGCGAGTCAAGCAGAGAAAAAAACACGCGGCTGGCGAGGCCGCGTGGTTACATGTCGGTTTCCTGTTTTACTATTGTTCAATCGTTCCTGCAAACACCCAGGGGCCGTTTATCGTAAATAATTCCCGCAATATGTTCGATATCAGTTGCATGGCTTCATCCTGGCTTATGGAAGATGGTTTCTCCACAATTACGTAGCGCGTGCGCGCACCGAACTCAAAATCGTTTTGCGCGCAGTCAATTCTGATTCTGGCGGCTTTAGCGTCAAGGAGACTTTGTACAACTTCGCGATGCTCGGCGCATCCATCTCCTTCCCGCGGCGTAGAGACGATTGACTTGATGATCAGCGTAACATCCGACGGCAGAGGCATGGAACTTAATCGGAAACCCAGGGTGTCGCAGCGATAATCGGGCTGACCATTTGATGGCACAGTACGCCAATCCAATTGTGGAGGATCGCCTTGATTCGTGATGATTTGCTTTTGTCCGTTTCCAAGGGTTTCTGCTATCTCAAAAATAGTCATCTCATCGGCTGGAATCTCTTCATTGCCAATCTGTATACTTGCATTGGAGAACCAGTCATTGTTATTTGGCGTCTGAAAACACACCTCTACTTTTAGCGCGTTGTTTTCCAACCGAAAGTTTGCCGCGCTCATTTCAACGCCGTTGACGGTCTGTGTGATTACCTCAGAACGGGCGTATTTTTCCATAACCTGAGAGGTGAATCCCGGCAGCGACGTTGGATAAGGTGTCGGCGTTGGTAAAGTCCTGTAAAGTTCCCTGGCCGATGCGGCCGATTCGCTTTTCGCGCCTTCATTGGCGCTGGCAAAGACAGCCGCCGCCATGATTACGACTGCGAATCCTGTAATCAAGTATTTTCGAGTTTTCATGTTTTGTTCTCCTGGATATTTTGATCTACCTTGCCACACAATTATTCAAACCATAGGGAGAGTTCAGATTGATTGGTTGAGGCGGCGGAGTTACTGAAGTTGTAGAAAGGCTGCCGCAGTTTAGAGAAGGGCCAAAGCCGGAGGAGTTTCCATACATGGCGGTGTATACACCCCATCCATCAACTTCAGACGTATATCCGCTTACTGGGTGTATCCATGGAGCATAATCGCTTCCTCCCCATCGAATGCTGCCCTCTGCGTAAAATGGGATTTCTGATGTGTTGCGAGTGCGCTCCCACTGGGAAAGGCAAGTAGTTGAAAATCGGTTCTCAACAATGCCAATCTCATCGTTGTTTGCATTATAAAGTTTTTTTAAAGTATAGGTATGAGCATTATTATCACAACCCGTGGAGTTTGGGTTCAACCCATTACAGGTATCTCCATAGCACGGCAGGAAGGAATACCAAAGACCATTTATTCCAAAGTAGCCTACATAAGCCCCGGCTGTTTTGCAACGGGTATAAATCTTGAAACCGCCTTGATCTGATGCAGTGAGAGTGACATCCAAATAACCGGATAAGGGTACATTGGGATTGTTC